>CAZVOP010000054.1:0-25619 GCA_964628445.1 uncultured Pseudobdellovibrionaceae bacterium
GAAGGATCGACAAGTTTCAAATCCACACCGTAACTATAACTGTGTTTACTTTGGCGGCACAAGCATCTAGGATCTGGCGCACAGGAGGCATTTATGAAACTGTACTTTTCTCCCGGCGCTTGCGCCCTTGCTACGCAAATTGTGTTACGCGAAACCGGCGCCAAATTCGACATGGTTAAGGTCGATCTTAAAACTAAGCAATCGGTCGAGGGCGACTTTCTCAAGGTCAATCCCAAAGGTTACGTTCCGGCTTTGCGTTTGGATGACGGTTCCGTGCTGACGGAAGGAGCGGTCATTTTGCAATACCTGGCCGATCATGCGCCCGCCAAAATGCTTTTGCCCAAGTTTGGCTCGATGGAAAGATACCACGCGATGGAATGGCTGAATTTTGTTTCGACCGAATTGCATAAAGGGCTCGGCGCTTTTTTTAATCAACAGCTGAATGAAGAGGCGCGCAAGACGATGACCGGCAAATTGAATGCACGTCTTCAGTTTCTCGATGAGCATTTGCAAAAGAACGAATACGTTTTGGGTTCGCAATTTTCGGTGGTCGACGCGTATATTTTTAATATTATGCGCTGGACTGGACCGCTCAAAGTCGATGTCACTGCTTACAAAGCGATTTTGGGTTTTATGGAGAAAGTCGGCGCCCGAGCTTCGGTGCGTGCGGCGATCGAAGCTGAAAGCGCAATCAGCTAGACAAATTCGCGCTATGGTCTAGGATAAAGGGGGAGTATCCTAATGAACGTCCACTTTTTTGAATCCGAAATGCACATGCCCGCGAGCGTTGTGATTTTGCCTCTGCGTTGCACTTACGTCTTTAATTCAAAGGCGGGGATTCTCATTTCGCCGATCGCCCTGTCCTTTAAGCAGATCATGGAAATCAAAAGCCTCGGCCCCGTAACGGATATCGTGGCCCCCTCTCTTCTTCACCATCTGCATGTGAGTTCAGCCAAGCAACACTTCCCCGACGCCCAGCTATGGGGCCCGCCGGGGGTCGATGCGATTTGTCCGACGCTGAATTGGCAAAAAATCTTCGGCCGCGATCAGTGGCCGTACTCGGAAGATGTCGAGATTTTAGCGATCGACGGCATCCCGCGCATGGAAGAGACCGCGTTCTTCGTGAAGGCGAAGCGTATGTTGATCTTGGTGGACCTGTGTTTCAATTTACAAAGACCCAGAGGCTGGGCGGCGCCGTTCATCTTGTTTTTGCGCGGCACCTACAAGCGCTTCGCGGTAAGCCGGTTAATGATCGGCTTCATCAAGGATCGTCCGGCCTTCGAGGGGTCGCTCAGGAGGATCCTTGGCTGGGATTTTGACCAAATCGCCATGGCTCACGGTGAAATCGTCACTGCGGGCGGGAAAGCCTTACTCAAAAAGGCTTTCCGGCGTAGGGGATTCAAGGTCTAGGCTTTACCTTCGCGCAAGAGCAGTGCTACCACCATCCCATGGAACTTAAAGCTTGCGTGACTTGCCAAAAATCTAAAGCGCCTCTGACTTGTGGGCTATGCCAAAAGTCGGTTTGTAAAAGTTGTGCGCAATTCTTAAGTGACGAGGATTTTGCCTTTTTGCCGGAGACACCTGAGGCTTTTTCCCATTCCGCCTATTGCACAGCTTGCTTCGACGAAAATATCGCGAATGAGCTCGCCTCTTACAACGAAATGCGCGAACTCGCGAACGAAGTGATTGTCTATTACAAGACGCAGAGTAAGGAAACGCGGCTGTTCAAGCGCGCGAAGGAAATTTTGAAAGTGTCCGAGTGCGTGGATCGCGATGAAACGGTTTTGCGCCTCGCCTTTTTGGCCGCGCAAGCGGGATATAATGTGATCGTCGACGTGGAGATATCGGCGGAAAAAGTAAGAATGGGCGGCTATCAAACCTCAAAATGGAAGGGCACGGCCTTTGCGGCAAAAGCGGACATGGGCAAGGCACCGCCGCCCCAGCGCGGTTCGCCGAATTAGGTCCGGAAGAGAGCCGTCAAGGCTTCCATAAATTTCTTATCTACAAGATCCCCGCATTCGATTTTCATTTCTTGCAAGGCATCCATAGGCGGCATGCCCTCGGCGTTCGGGCCGCCGATGATGCGGTAACAGAATTCATCGGCAACCGTAATGAGTTTTGCCATCGGGTGGATCGCGGCTTTTTTAAAGCCCGTGGGACATCCGCGCGGCAGGCTGTTTTCGTGATGCTGTCTGACGATTTCGCACACGTCCTCGGGAACCGACGGCATATTCTTAAGAATGGATAGTCCGCGCAGAGGATGACTTTCATATTGGCGGACTTCGGTCAAAGTCCATTGGCCGCGCGCGCGTTTCAAGATTTCGACCGTGATTTCCTTTTCGCCGACGTCGTGGAAAAGGCCACCCATCGCCACTTTGAAGCGGTTGGTGGGAAGACTCCAGTCTGCGCGCTGGGCGATCATGACTGCGTAAAGACTGACGCCGAGGCTATGCGTGAAAAGATAGTCGGTATGCGTGCGCAAGGCTTCCAGCAATTCGATCGCGTTAAGGTCCTCGCTTAAGATATCGATCGTCGATTCGACAAAGGCCTTCGCGGCTTCGTAGCTGATTTCATCGACGCCTTGGTGCGGAATTTTTGCGTGCAGAATCTCGGCGCTGTGGCGCACAAGTTCAAGCTTCCTCATCCGAGTTATGGTGTCCATGCGTTTTTGTGGAAGCTCGCCGCCGAGCCCGACATATTTACGAAAATCCTTCTGGCGCAAGAAAAGAAAATTTACGCCCTTTTGTCTTAAGAAGCGGATACGGTCGGGGGAAATGTCTTCCCCGTTGTGAGCGATCTTCACGTATTTATTTTCCGCGAGGCGAACGAAAATATTGAACTTAATTTGCCGGCCTGTCGAAAAATCTTCGATACCCAGGCGGCAGTAGGCCGTCGGTTCAAGCGTGGAATGGCTTCCGTCCTTTCCATTCAGGCAGTGCTCGATCGTCTCCAGCAGCTCCGCGCTTTGAAACGGTTTGGCCAAAAAGCCATTGGCGCCGAGTTCATGGGCGTCCAGAGTTTCGGCGATGTCGGAAAAGCCCGTGATCAAGATCACGGGAATTTTCGAGCGGGCCCGCACTAAGCGGGTCAGTTCACGGCCATCCATCTCGGGCATCTTGATGTCGCTGATAATAAGATCAATGTCCGGGTTTTTGCGCAGGCAGGCATCCGCGGATTTGCCGTCCCGGGCTGCGGTGACGGTATGCCCCTTAGAGCGCAGAAGCTTATCCACGGCCTCGCGGAACAAATCGTTGTCGTCGACAAGAAGAATTTTTGCCATTAAACCTCAAGAACAATCATGTTACGGATTAAATAGATTAGAAATGATTTAGTTTAAAATAAGGACTTTCGCGATTTTGGTCTTAATTATGGCGCGGGGCTTAAATGGCCGGGCTCGGATGGGGCATTTTTTATCGCCGCTTTTGGACAAATATGTATCTAATAAGGCGAGCGCATGGGCTAGCTTTGCACGCGAAAAGCTCCGACTTTCATTTGCGCTGAATTTCGGCGGTGAATTTCGCCGCGGGGGGCGATTGTCCATGGCCACGAGGCTGTCATTTTCATCTCGGCGGGCTCAAAAAATGGCGTCGACCTTTCGATGATGTTCCCGTTTTTATCCATAACCTCGGTCTCATAATCGGCGATAATAAGATGCGAGGTTTTCAATTCTTTGATTTGCCGAATGTGCGCAGCAGAAATCGCTTCGCAAAACGCGTCGAGTTCCATAACTGGCGCTGTTCGTTCGGCGTGTTGGCGGGGCCTAAGCGCCAGTTGCGAGAGGCAATTTGCCGACAAAATAAAGTCTGCGTTGAGGCTCTCTAGCGACGGTGGATTTGGCTTCGGCAAAGCGCCGCCGCGCCAAACGGATAATTCTTCGGCCACGCCGGTCAGATCCATTTCTACGAGAGCGATCTTGGGATGCGCGCCCCATTTGGAGCGCACTTCAAGCGGATGAACGATGTCAATAAGGTGGATTTTGGAGAAGCGCTTGATCAGTTCATCCATGGGGATTTCGAGCAGGGGGCCGCTTCCCAATATGACTAGGGTTTGCCGGGCGCCGGATTTCTCGATCTCGCTTAAAGTGATCTCATGGCATTTGCGCAAATGATCTTGCCAGGATTTTCGCCGGCGACGGTAGCGCTCCTGAAGAGCGATACTTTCGTAAACGTAACCGAGCCGGCGTGCGGCCCGCGAGGCGGGCGTGCGCAAAGATTTGATGAATTCCCGAATCATATGTTAATTAAATAGAACGGGAGGCCGCTCTGTCCACGACTATGTCACTGACTCCGGAGCAGGATCGATATTGGCAAAAGTATTTGGCGAGAAGCCCCTATGCCGATTGCTCTGGATTGACCGTTTCGGCGGCGATGCCGGGCGGTTTGGAAATCGCGGATGAGTTGATCGGACTTTATTTGGCGGGCAAGAAGCGCGCGGGCAGCGGCCTGGTCAAAGATTATCTTGCGAGCGGCGATCCGTTACCCGAGGTCGGGAACTTTTGGATCGCCCTTGATCGTGCCCAAAAACCAAGATGCATTTTGCGCACGACCAAAGTGGTCATCCAGTCCTTTGATTGTGTGCGTGAGGACGTCAGCGAGGCGGAGGGCGAGGGTGACCTCAGCGTCGAACACTGGCAAGCCGTCCATCGCAAGTTCTTCGCGCCTGTTATGGCAAGGTTAGGAATTAAAAACCTCGATCCTGAGGAAATCGTCACCGAATTTTTCGAATTAGTGCACAAATGAACGTACCACTCATTTGTGCTTAGTCTGGCTCTGGGGTACAAGGAAGGTAACCAGGAGTGCCTATTATGATGTACGAGATCACCGTTCCCCAATTCACCAAGATGTTGCAGAACCTTAGCGCCATTCTCAATAAGGGCGCGAAGTATGCCGAAACCAAGAAATTCGACGTCGAAGTGCTTCTCAATTCACGCTTAGCGCCGGACCAATTCAACCTTATCCGTCAGGTGCAGATCGCTTGCGACAGCGCGAAACTTTGCGCCGCCCGCCTAACCGCCAAAGAAGCGCCTATTCATGACGACAAAGAAAAGACATTGCCCGAGCTGCTCGGCCGCATTCAGGAAACGATTTCTTATCTGCACACTCTGACCGCCGAAGATTTTAAGGGCGCCGAAGAGCGCCGCATTTCCCAGCCACGTTGGGAAGGTAAGTATCTTTTGGGCCATGAGTTCGTGACCCAGCACGCGATCCCGAACATTTACTTTCACATCACGACGGCTTACGCGATTTTGCGTCACAATGGCGTCGAAATAGGTAAGAAAGATTACCTCGGCGAAATGCCGTACAAGAATTAGTCCGGTTCAAATGAACAAAGGAATGCCGGTGCGTGCGCTGGCCTTTACGCCGTACCAAAAGTTCGCGGTAGGATTGCTTGCATTCCTTCAGTTCACCATCATTCTCGATTTTATGATCTTGTCGCCTCTTGGCGCCGTGCTCATGCCTGCGCTAAAGATCACACCCGGCCAATTCGGTTCGGTTGTTTCAGCCTACGCTTTTAGTGCCGGGATTTCAGGCTTGCTGGCCGCCGGGTTCGCCGACCGCTTCGACCGCAAAAAACTTTTGCTTTTTTTCTACACCGGATTTGTTTTCGGCACGTTCTTCTGCGGGATCGCGCAAACGTATCAGACCCTATTCGCGGCGCGAATGTTCACCGGCATGTTCGCCGGGGTCATCGGCTCGATCGTGTTTGCGATCACCACGGATTTATTTCCGCTTGAGATGCGCGGCCGGGTGATGGGCATAGTCCAAACGGCCTTCGCCGCGAGCCAGGTTATGGGAATCCCCATGGGTCTTTATTTTTCCGATAAGTGGGGCTGGAACTCGCCGTTTTTTATGATCGTCGCGGTAAGCTTACTGGTCGGTGTATTGATCGTTATTTTTCTTAAGCCTATCAACGATCATTTAAAAACAAAACCGGACCGCAGTCCGCTCCACCACTTAAGCGACACGATCTCGCGGCCGAAATATGTGCGTGCCTTTATGGCCATGGCGTTGCTTGCGACCGGCGGTTTTATGCTTATGCCCTTCAGTAGTGCCTTTAGCGTGAACAACTTAGGCATCCCTTACGGCGAGCTTCCTCTGGTGTATATGGTAACCGGCTTTGCAAGTATCGTGATGGGCCCTTACATCGGAAAGCTCAGCGATATTCACGGCAAATTTAAAATTTTTGGATTGGGCACGATCGTTAGTATCGTCATCGTTCTAATTTACACGAATCTGGGTATCACCCCGTTATGGACGGTGATCGCGCTCAATGTGGTTATGTATGGCTCGATTTCTGCCCGGATCATTGCCAGCAGCGCTTTGATCTCGGCGATTCCGGATTCGAGGCACCGCGGCTCGTTTATGTCGGTGAACTCTTCCGTTCAGCAGATTTCGGGCGGATTGGCCGCAGCCTTAGCCGGCTGGATCGTGGTGCAGGCGCCGGATGAGCGTATTGAGAATTTTTATGAGCTTGGATACTTTGTCGTGGCCGCCATGCTGATCGCGTGGGGCCTGATGTACTTCACTAACCGCGACGTACAAATGTCTAAGGAGTTCGTACCGGCTCGATCAAACGTACCAAAAATTTCCGGCCTTTGATCTTTCCGTTCTTCAGACGATTAGCCGCCGAAACGGCGACCTTCGAAGAGATCGCGACGTAAGCGAAATTGTCATGGATCTCGATCTTGCCGATTTGCTCCGACTCCAGGCCTCCGGCCTCACCGGTCAGGGCCCCCAGAATGTCGCCAGGCCGAAGCTTGTCTTTGCGTCCGCCGGAAATATACAAGGTTTGCATTGAACCTGCGGGACTTTCCGTTTTTGCGGGCTTGAACATGTGGAAGTCGCCCTTTTCGATATTGATGCCGTTTGTAGCTTCGAATTCGCGCAGCCGGCTTCGCTCGCTCACTGAGCCAAGAGAAACCGCCAAGCCGGATTGGCCTGCGCGCGCGGTGCGCCCGGTGCGGTGAGTGTAAACGTCGGCTTCATGAGGGACGTCGTAATTGACGACCATATCGAGATCTTTGATGTCGAGCCCGCGAGCCGCGACGTCGCTTCCGACCAAAACGCGAACGCTGCCGTTGCGGAACATGGCCAGCACACGGTCGCGGTCGCGTTGCTCAAGATCGCCGTGCAGAGCCGCGCAGGCAATGTGCTGTTGAGTGAGCATCTCGACCAGTTCATTCACCGAAGATTTCATATTGCAAAAAACCAAAACGGATCCGCTGACGGTTTTCAGCAAGCGCGAGAGAACCTGCGGCTTTTCGTCGCTCTCGGCGTGAAAAACCAAATGCTTCATCTTCGCTTCGGTTTCCACCGCTTCTTCGATGCGCACATGCTGCGGCTTTTGCTGATATCTATTGCTGAGATTCCCAATGGTCGGAGGAAAGGTGGCCGAGAAAAAAACCGTCTGGCGAGTGCCGGGGGTTTCTTCAATGATTTGCCGCATGTCTTGTTCAAAACCCATGTCGAGCATGCGGTCGGCTTCGTCCAGCACTAAAGTTTCGAGGTGCGACAAATCCAAACTTCCGCGTGAAATAAGGTCAAGGAGGCGGCCTGGCGTTCCCACTAAGATATGCACGCCGCGCTCGATCGCTTCAAGCTGCGGCCGTGCGGGTTCGCCGCCCGAAACGGTCAGCACCTGCAGATCGTTATACTTGCGACCAAGCTTGCGGATTTCCCTGGCCACCTGCGCGCACAATTCGCGCGTCGGGCAAAGAACCATGGCTTGGGTCACTCTCTTCGGCACATAAATCTTTTGCAGAATCGGAATGGCAAACGCCGCGGTCTTTCCGCTGCCGGTTTTCGATTGGCCGATTAAATCGACGCCTTTAAGCAAAAGCGGAATGCTTTTCTCTTGGATCGGAGTCATCGCCGTAAATCCGAGTTCTTCGATGACTTCAAGCAATTGCGGCGACAAACTCAATGAAGAAAACGGCGTCATAGTCTCAATTCAGCCTTTTCATGGCGGAGCGGGTTTCAATCTTAGGAAACTTCATTTTAAGTGAGCTCAGGGCATCGACCAGTGTCTTCGAAACCATATAGTTGCGGTACCACTTCTGATTGGCAGGAACGATATGCCAAGGAGAGTGTTTGGTTCCGGTCGCATCCACCATGTCTTGGAACGCATCCATATACTCGTCCCAAAACTTGCGCTCTTCTATATCGCCTTCGCTGAACTTCCAATTTTTAGTGGGATCTTTGATGCGTTCTTCGAGCCGGATTTTCTGTTCACTCTTGGAAATATGCATAAGGAATTTGACGACGCGTGTGCCGTTATCATGCAGCATTTTTTCGAAGCGGTTAATTTGGGTGTAGCGGTCTTCGAACAGAGTTTTGCTTTTGACGATATCGTCGGGCAAATACTGGGATTTAAGCATCTCGGGATGCACACGTACGGTCGTCACTTCTTCATAGTAGGAGCGGTTAAAGATCACCGCTGTTCCGGCTTCGGGGGCCATGCGGTGACAGCGCCACAAAAAATCATGGCGAAGTTCTTCTTCGGAAGGCTTTTTGAATGAGTGAACGCGAAGACCCTGCGGATTGCTGCCGTTGAAAATATGGCGAACCGTACCGTCTTTGCCGCTGGTGTCGATGCCGTGAAGGATGATCAACAGTGAGCGTTTGCCTTCGGCGAACATCATGTACAATTGGTTGTAAAGCTCTTGCTGAAGCTTGGCGGTCTCGGCCTCGGCGTCTTCCTTGTCGCGGAAGTCGCCGGTGAAATCGGGATCGATTTTCTTAAGCCGCTGTTTAGCCATAAACGGCCGCCTCACCTTGCGGCTTGCGGGCTTCGATAAACTCATCGTAGGTCATGCGGTCGTCTTCTTTGACCCCACCTTCAAGTTCAATGATGCGATTGGCGACCGTTTGGATAAATTCGTGATCGTGAGAGGTGAAGATCACCGTACCGTCAAAGCGTTGGATTCCTTCGTTCACCGCGGTGATGCTCTCCAAATCCAAGTGATTGGTCGGACCATCGAGCAGCAAGACGTTGGCGCCAGAAAGCATGATTTTTGAAAGCATGCAGCGAACCTTTTCGCCTCCGGAAAGCACCGACGGGTTTTTCAGGGCCTCGTCACGGCTGAACAGCATGCGGCCGAGGAATCCGCGAATAAAGGACTCGTCTTTTTCTTCGGAGTACTGGCGCAGCCAATCGACCAGCGTCGCCGCTTCGACATCGAAATATTTGCTATTGTCGCTGGGGAAATAGCTATGCGTGGTGGTGATTCCCCAAGTGTACGTGCCCGAGTCGGCTTCGACTTCGCCGGCCAGAATGTCGAGCAGCAGGGTCTTGGCGATATCATTGCGGCCGAGCAAAACGATCTTGTCGCCGCGTTGAATGGTGAAGCTGACGTCTTTCAAGATCTGCTCGCCGTTGATCTTTTTGCTGAGGTTCTCAACGGTCAAAATATCTTTTCCGGCTTCGCGTTTGGGCTCAAAGCCCACGAAGGGTGAGCGGCGCGTGGAGATGGGAAGTTCGGTCAAATCCAATTTCTCCAGTTGCTTCGCGCGCGACGAAGCTTGCCGTGATTTGGATGCGTTGGCGCTGAAGCGGCGGATAAAAGCTTTCAGCTCTTCGGCCTTGTCGCTGTTCTTTTTATTCTGGTCGGAGCGCATGCGCTGATTGAGTTCGCTGGCTTGACGCCAAAAATCGTAATTCCCGGTGTAGACGGTGATTTTTCCGAAATCGATGTCGGCCATATGGGTGCACACTTTATTTAAAAAATGGCGATCATGGCTGACGACGATAACGGTGTTCTTGAAATCATAGAGGAAGTTTTCAAGCCACTGGATCGCATAGATATCCAAATGGTTGGTCGGTTCATCCAGCAGCAAGATGTCGGGCTGGCCAAACAAAGCCTGGGCGAGCAAGACTTTAATTTTCTCGCCGGGGTCGAGTTCTTTCATCAGCTTTTGGTGAAAGGCATCGCTGATGCCCAGTCCCGCAAGCATGGTCGCCGCTTCGGCCTCTGCATCCCAGCCGTTAAGTTCGGCGAATTCGGTTTCAAGAACGCTGGCGCGCTCGCCGTCTTTTTCCGAGAAGTCGGGCTTGGCGTAAAGTTTTTCTTTTTCATCGATGATTTTGAACAGGCGCTCGTTGCCCATCATCACCGTTTTCAAAACGGGGACTTCGTCAAAAGCGTAGTGATCTTGCTTCAAAACGCTTAAGCGCGAATCGGCCGACAAATGCACTTCGCCGGTGTTGGGCTCGATCACGCCCGATAAAATTTTAAGGAAAGTGGTCTTGCCGGCGCCGTTTGCGCCGATCAAGCCATAGCAATTGCCGGGCGTGAACTTAACGTTCACGTCCTCAAATAGTTTTTTGCCGCCGAAGCTGAGACTGATGTTCGAAGTACTGATCATGGTTAATCATTCGGTCTGCGCCGCGGGGGCGCATCTCCGCCTCGTGCACTGCGGGGGGTAAATTTAGCCGGCGGGCGGCTGCCTTCCTTCATTACGGAATGAGCGAAATGCTGCTTCTTTGATTTCGAAGTCGCGACATAGGGACGTGAAGGTGACGGACGGCCGCTGGCGGATTTCGCGTTGTAGGGGCGGGCCGCCGATGGGCGCTCGCTGCCGTGGCGAGGACTTGCGGGACGCGCGGCTTCCGCCTGGGAGGTGCGGATCGGGCGCGCACTTTGGCGTTCGGTCCCGCGAAAAGCGGTGCGCTTCGGCGCGCGTTCGGGCGCATCGCTGCGTGCCGGACGTTTTGCGGGAGGACCGGCGTCGAACGGGCGGTTTTGATCGATTTCGGCCGACTCACTGCGAGTCACCTTCGGCGCCGCAGGTGATTCTTCTTTGTGCGCGGGCCTTTCAAACTTGGGCTTTTCTTTGCGCTCGGCACTGGCGCCGCGCGAATAACCGCCGCCGCCGCGATCAAAGCGCGGACGTTGCGGTCTTTCACTGCCTTCCGGACGGGCCACGCGGGGAGTGCGCTCCATCTCGGGACGCTCGACTTTATCGTTAAACACAAACGGGAACATCAAAGACAAAAAGCGCGCCGTGACTTCTTCAGGCGTCATCGCGGCGACCGCGGCCTTCCAGTTTTCATCAAGCAAAGAAAGGGCACGCTCGGAATTTTCGACGCTGTTGAAGACAGCCAGTTGCTTGGCGACTTTCTTCATGCCGATTTCTTTGCGAGTGGGAACTTCGCCTTTGATCATCTTGCTTTTGGTCATGCGCTCGATTTTGTCGACCAAATGGCGGTGACTTGGAGTCACCAGCGAGATCGCGATTCCCGCTTTGCCGGCACGACCGGTGCGGCCGATGCGGTGAACGTAGCTATCCAGTTCACGCGGCAAAGAGTAGTTCACCACATGGCTGATTTCCTTGACGTCGAGGCCGCGCGAGGCGACGTCGGTGCACACTAAAATTTTGACGCGTTTTTGGCGGAAAGCGAGCATCGCCGATTCACGCGCCGCTTGGCTCATGTCCCCGTGCAGGCAGTCCACTTTGTAACCGCGTTCCGACAAGTAGCGAACCAAATCGACAACCAAAGATTTCATCTGGCAAAAGATGACGCCATAAAAATCATCGGCGAAATCGATAATCTTGCATAGAACTTCAGGTTTGTTTTTCTCTTGCGTGAGATATCCGATTTGCTCGACCGTGGCCGACAGCATTTCGGTACGGTTCACTTGCACCATTTTCGGCTTAGATAAAAATTCGTCGGCCACGCGGCGGACTTGTGAGCTCATCGTCGCCGAAAATAACCAGGTGTTGCTTTGGTCTTCAGGGACGGTCTCAAGAATGGTTTCCATATCTTCTTTGAAACCCATCGAGATCATTTCGTCGGCTTCATCCAGCACCACGATCTTCACGTTATCCAATTTCAAAGTTCCGCGTTCGATATGATCGATCATGCGGCCGGGAGTCCCAACAACTACGGGTACACCTTGGCGAAGACCGCGCAACTGTTCGTCGTATCCCGCTCCACCGTAAATCGGCAGCGAGCGCACGCCCAAATGTTTACCTAACAGATTCACTTGTCCCGAGACCTGCATGCACAGTTCGCGCGTGGGGCAAAGGATGATCGCTTGCACGGCTTTTTTTGAAGTGTCGATGCGGCCGAGTAGCGGCAAAGAAAATGCGGCCGTCTTCCCGGTGCCGGTCGCGGCGAGGCCGATGAAATCCGTGTTGTCGCCGAGCAAAATCGGCAGCGCCTGTTGTTGAATCGGGCTGGGCATGGTGTAGCCCAATTCCGTGATGGATTTCATGAGGGCGGGGTCTAAAGGCAGTTGCTCAAACGTGATCGTTTCTGAATTACTCAAGTGGTCCTCTTTCTGAAGAGATTTTGTGTACCACAGATGCTGGCAAAAGGGGCACCCCCCATGTAAGTTTTAGGGTGTTGATCACGTCCTATTCACTAGGAGGTATGAATGGAGTTCGAAGCCGAGACGTTTTTCACGTGTCCCTACTGCGCACAACGCATTTCCATGGTCATTGAGGAGCTATACGGTGCTCAAACCTACGTGGAGGACTGCGAGGTGTGCTGCAATCCGATCGAAATTTCGTACGAGGTCGATGACGGTAAAGTCGTCAGCCTGCATGCCGAGAAAGCTCAATAATGACTATTTGGCGCGAGAGTTGCTGGATATCTCGCGTGCGCCAAACTTTACTTCACCGAAAGCTGGGCCGGACTTTCGCCGTACTTATTTCAACTTTGGTTACAGTTTGGGGATTATCCGCCCGGGCCGAGGATTGCGCGGACGTTTTGCTCAACAAGCCCCCGGCATCGGTCGAGACCTGGGCCGCCCAATTCGCCGGTCTTCGCGCCAAAATCCTCGCCCATAAAGATGCCGAAGTTTTTTTGACTTTGAATGAGCGGCATTTGTTGCTTGATCCGGTGGAAAGAAAACTCTCCGAGGCCGTCAGGGGAGTTGTCCCCAAAATTAACCGGCTGGATCCCGCGTTCTTGAAGGAACTGAATATACTCCCGCTTTATGAGTCCCTGGAGTGGAAGTTGCGGGCGGCGCTCCACGGGGCAAGGAGCTCGGTGACTTACCGGGAAGTCACTGAGCTGACGGGAGAGGCCGTTTTGTTTGGCGATCGCCTAGTGAAAATGAACGCCGGCCTGGGATCCAGGATGTCCGCGCGTGCGAAAAGTCGGTTTCGAAACGATTGGCTGATGAATCGAACGAGCGGCGAGGAGCGCTTGCTGGAATTAAATTGGCTTAGCTTACGCGAGCTTGTTGTCGAAGGGCTGCTCGCTGTTCCAACGGATCGGGAGTTCACGATTCGCGAATTCAATTATCTTTTAGGCCAGGGGCTGGCACCGCTCGGGCTGATCGCGCAAAAATTGAAGGCCGACGGCCGCAGCATGGGCCCTTTAACTTTTTATTTTCACGATATCGCGCACGCGATGGCAACGACCGCAAATGCGCGGGCGGCGGCGTTCCCCTGGGAAGAGATACTCACCAGGGTCGGCAACTGGCCACCGGCCGATCAGGCGCTTGCCCATGCGGTGATTTTTTTCTTCACCCATGAATTTATCGCGAAGCCCGAGGACCAATTCTGGTTTAGTGAGACATTGCGGGAGCTGCTCATCGGCCGGCTGCAAAAAGAAGATTTTTGGGGCGAAAAATTACTACGTCACGAAGACCTTGCGAAGCGCCTGCCCGAGATCAGCTGGCGTATACGCGAAACCGCGCATCACCAATAGCTAAACGGTTACATTTTGGGGCGGTTGCGGCGGTCGGGTTTTCCACAATGGGCGAGTTCGATCTGCCGGTCGACCATTTTATCAAACACATTTATAAGCGCATCGTGCCGACGCATACGAGTTTGAAAGCCGCAGGCTTGGCCCATGAGTTCGATCGTGTGGTGAACCGCTTCGATCGTCGAGTAACAATAATCCTTGGGCTGCTTGCGGATGCGGAAATTGGACGGCTTGGGCGGGGTAAAACAAACGCGCGGCAGGTGTTTGATGTTCTCGCTTAGCCGCACCATCTTGCGGGCCGTGTTCCAAGTGCCATCAATCACGATCACCGTTAAGGTTCTATCGGCGGGCACAAGTTCAAAGCGTGTCTCCGCTTTCATGTGAGTGATGTTTTGGGAATTCAGCCCCGGATAAAGCATGACGGGGAAATTTTTCGGGTCGGAAAGTATAAAGTTGAGTTCGTCGTTACGCGTGTAATCTTCGCCCTCGATAAGATGCGAGTTCTCCAACCCCAGGAACGTCATGCGCCCGGTGGCGATGCGCTTGTGATACTCAAGCGGGTGGCTCAAAATGACGAATTTTATTTGTGAATCGAAGGGCTTAAGCCATGCGCAATAGCAGCTGAAATCGGGTTGGCGACATGTCGCGCAGACTTTGCGGTAAACGGGCTCGCTTGCCAGCAGTTCGCGGCGGCGGAGTTTGTATGTTTCGAGATTCATTCCCGTCAGGATAACGGTGGCTTAAGCTTCCAGGCAAACCGTTAATGAGTGATATCCGGGATAGCTTCCGCAGCCGGTTTGGGTTTATGAGTGAAACCCACTCGGCTTTTTACGGCATCAATACCTTTGTCGATAGCATTCAGAGCGGCATCGGCCTGCTTGGGAAAAATGCCGCGTTTACTCATTAGTCGCAGTCCAAAATACGCCGCCGCGCCAAAGACTAGCCATCTGAGTCGGAAGGCTTTGAGTAGTTTGGGAGCAATATAGGCCGTCGCGGCCGCTTCGATTGTAGGATTCATACGAGTTACCTCCACTTAACAAATCAAACTTGCATATGCCCTGCCACGTAGCTATCTTCGGGACAAGTTCATTGCTTGTTTCGAGTCTTCGGGCATTCCGTCCTATATCTCTGAAGCGGCTCCCAGCCTTTTGGAGGTATCATGGGTAAAAAACTATACGTCGGCAATCTTCCTTTCTCTGCAACTGAGCAAGTCCTTGCGGACACGTTCGCTGGTTGCGGAACAGTTGATTCCGTAAAAATCATCACAGATCGCGATTCTGGTCGCAGCAAAGGTTTCGGCTTCGTGGAAATGTCCACAGATGCTGAAGCACAAGATGCTATCAGCCGTTTCAACGGCCAAGATTTCGAAGGCCGTAAAATGACGGTTAACGAAGCTAAGCCGATGGCTCCCCGCGAAGGCGGCGGCGGCGGTGGACGCGGCGGCGGCGGCGGATCGCGCTGGTAGATCAAATTATTTCCGGTAACGGAAATGATGACTTATTAGTTTAAGTTTAAAGAAAGCCGGCGTAACAGTCGGCTTTTTTTATTTGATCGACAAGTCTTTTCCATTCGCAGAGGGCAAGCGTCCCGGGTTTAATTTGACCGGTACTTTGCGTTCATCGACCATTTTGGTAACTTGGCGAACATACTCATTGTTCGGATCTAAAGTGATAGCTTTAGCAATATAGGTTCGGCTTTTTTCGTAATCTCGGGGCGAGTCGGTAAAGAAATGTCGTCTCGAGTAGAGATCGGCCATCGCCGCTAAGCCTTGGATGTTATCAGGATCCCACTTCAACGATTCCAGCAAGAGATCTTCTATGGGTTTGTCTTCAGCTACACCATTGACGATCTTGATACCCTTTTCTTTCATTGTATTTGCTTTCGCGATCAGGGCGTAGGCGAGTGTTGATTTTGCTGCGCCAAATTCCGCTATGCTTAAGGCCTTTTTTTCCAGCTCGATAACCTTATCGGGGTTGTTTTTAAGCCCCACATAGATTGTGGCTGCATTATGCCAATCCCATGCAGAAGCCGACGGATCTTTTAAAATTTCATCAAAAAGCGCGATGGCTTCCGATGTCCGCTTTTGTGCTGAGTACATGAGGGCTAGTCGACGTCGAGAAAGTGTCTTTTCGGAGCGGGTTACGGCTACGGAGGTTGCGTATTTAAGCCATGTCTCAGCAGCGGCATAATTTTTCTGCCGAGCGGATAAATAATATCCCATAAAGTTCGTGTCGAATGATTTCGGGTCCTTTTCCAAGAGCAACTTCAAACCTCTGTTGGCTTCAAAATCATCGCCTAAATTCGAAGATAGCTGAGTCTTCGCGGCCCAAAGCTTTGAATTGAATTTACCTTTGGCGAGTGCAATCCCTCGGTCCACCGCCTTCATTCCATCAAGAGTATAAGCCGTGATGTAATCCGAATTGCTGAGATAGCCCATTTGCTCAATGATCAATCCCAGCTTCGCGTATGCGGGAAGATCAGATTGTTGTTTCGACGTTTTATTCAAATAATATTTGTATCGCTTCCGCAATGAATAGGAGCGAAGCGCCAAATTGTTCGAATCCGCAAGAGCTTGCGCATCGGCGTCGGTCATCCTTTCCACCGGTGGGCCCTTAAGTTTATCGAGATACGTTTGCTCAACCGTTTTCAAACTGGGATCTTGCGAGGTCAGAATAGAGCCTCTTCGTGCGCAATCTTGAGCTCCGGATGCAATCGAAGTGAAATCGTCGCTTTTAAATTCATCCACGCTGACAAAACGCTTTTTAGTCACCACGCGATCCTGAATTTCCGTATCCTTTCCTCTAACGGTGACGACTCTATCGAAATCCAACCATTTGCTGCGGCCTATGCATTCGTGGTCAATCGGATCGACGGCAACCTGATCTTTCAGCGTCGTGGTGTACTCAATGAGTCCTTCTTCGCCGAAATCCCATTCAGGATTTTCCGCCTTATGCATAAAGCTTAGTAAAGCCGGATGACTTACGAATATGGTCTTGGACTTGCCTTGCGTCACAATCCAATCGGTGGCGTTAAGGTTAATCGAGTATTGGACGCTTTCTTTTGTCGTTGCTTCCTTGTAATCCAAATTCGCTTTGGACATCGGGTTGATCAGTGCAGAAAGCACGCGCTTCATGGATTCGGGACCATACTGACGATCAATCATGGCTAGCGTGTTATAAACAGGGGCATTCAGGGTCATTAACGAACTGACTTCGACGCTGTTGTCGGCCCTTGCGGTAATCGATTGGACCACCGTCAACTTCTCCATCTCACCATTTTTCTCAGGCAGCTGCTGAATGGAATTCGATTTTCCATCGAGTACCAATGCGAAGTTTCCCAAGAGATCTTGCGACAATACATCCGCAATAACCATCGGGTTGGTGGGATCAATCCACCAGGTTTTTCCCGCACTGTCCTTGGCCCACACAATCGCATGGTTGAAATAGGCCAGGTTGGCGGTGGCAGACATATCGCGAATTAATTTTTGTGCATACATCGGATTGCGGCGAAAGGAGATGGCAACGTATGCCGTGAAGCCGAGGTTTCTTAAGATGGTGGTCATGCTGGTTGCATAGTCCTTGCAATCGCCGCGGCCGTTTTTGACCAGGGCACTGTGTCCGACCGGGAAAAACTGCCCGCGAACGGTTCGCCAATCGCCTGAATAAGTCACGAGGTGCTGAAGAGTTTTAGCAATGGATTCAATTTTTGCTTTCGAATCATTCAGGTTTTTTGCTTTGTTAATGGCAGCTACAAACTGCGTGGGCAAAGGCTGACGAATTATCGCCTCGTATTGATCACTTACAATTTTGTTAAGTTGTGCCCACGAAGAGGCATTCGATATAAAAAATATTCCTCGTTTTTTGCTCTGACCAATATTTTGTCGGGCCGTGGCGGTCGACGAGATCTCGAGTTTAAATTTGCCGTCGGCGGTGGACGAGGTGATTGCGTACACATTGTCGAATCCGTGCACTACATATTTCAGTGGCATATCGGAAATGTAGGTTTGCAGTTCCGTATCGGCGAAGCTATCATTTGAAATTCCACCCGTATCAAAAAAAAACGCTTTTTACCAGAGGTTCTCGCTCCGTTTGGTAAATGATCGTCACTTCACTGCCGACTTTGACTTGATTGAGAGTTATTATATGCCGTCGTTCTTCGGCCAAGCCGTGATCATTGGTGGTGTGGACGGCGATTTGAACGTCGCCGGGGCCAGATGCGTAGATTTTATTTTCCGTTTTCACTTCAGCCTTGATTAACTTAAATTTCACTCCCGGCTCATTAATTGTCACCGCGTACTGGGAATTGGCAGTGGCCCCATCCTTGGTGAGAACTAAAAACCTTTCTTCAGAAACCCTACGGGACGCGCCATCAGGTGAAACAAAAGTCGTAAAGATTGAACTAAGCGCCTTTCGGCCGCTGAGGTTGGGTGCCTCAGCGTATGAGAATTGACAAGTTATGAGATATATAAATAAACATAATTTGATGTTCATGAACTTATATCGGCGCGCGCTCAAAAATAATTCAAAAATAAACTATAAAAGTTGAGGGATCCGTTAGGCTTTGACTTCATGGGATCATTGGCGCGTCGCATCAGTCAGGGTGGACTTGACGGTTGTTTCAAGTCGAGACTAATCACATAGACAAGGAGGGATTGTGCTGTGCATTTTCATCGACGCCGACGGCTGCGCCGTAAAAGACGAAGTCTATAAAGTCGCGGCTCGTTACAAACTCAAAGTCCTGGTCGTTGCGAACAAAGCGTTAACGATTCCCATCGATCCACTGATCGAAATGGAAGTGGTCAGCGGTGGTTTTGACGCCGCCGACGATTGGATCGCCGAGAAAATAGAAAAAGGCGACATCCTGATTACCTCCGATCTTTTGCTCGCCGACCGCGCGATCAAAAAACAAGCCCGCGTGCTTGGACCTAAGGGCCGTGAATTGGACGAAGAGAATATCGGCGAAGCTTTGGCCGGCCGTGAATTGAGCTCTCATCTTCGCCAACTTGGCGCCAGCAACACCGGTCCCTCCGCCATGAATAAAACGGACCGTTCACAGTTTCTGGCCAAACTGGATCAGATCATCCATGCGGTTCGCAAGCGCGGACGCTAGTTTTGCTTAATAACTTCATGCGCGTTTTCACAACTTGCTGTAAAAATAGAACGGTGGCGAAAACGCCGGCGATAAGAAATGCCATCTGCAGAGATTTCCCCTCTTTGAGTTCTTTACCCAAAGACCCAAGGTAAACGAATAATGTAGTGAGCGGCAAAGTGCCGAAAATCATGACCGCTATATAGGTGCAATAATTGACCTTCACGGTTCCCAAAAAATAATTAGTCACGTTAAAAGGTATCATCGGGCTCAGCCGCAACAGCAACATCGCCTTCCAGCCGCCGTTTTCTACAGTAAGAGCCAGGGCTTTGGTGTTTGTGCGTTTGGCGATCAGCCTTGTCACCTGCCTGCTGAAAAAATGGCGGGCGATAAAAAATGAAATGGTTGCCCCGATAATTGCGGAAACCATAACCAAGGGGAGACCCATCCAGCCATAGGCGACGCCGGCCGAAAAGGTCAAAAATGCACAGGGCAGAAGGCAGACGCTTGCCAGTATGAAGATCAGCGCGAAGACCACGGCGCCTTTCAGGCCTAAGTTATGCGCAAAAGCACTCAACTCAAGCGACCACTCTTTGACGGGCAGAAACTGCAAAATCAGATACACGCCAATCAACCAGAGCGCGGCGTAAAACCAAGCTCCCAAGTTCAATATCTTTCGCATCTTCTGTATCATCGCGCCTGTAGTATAGAGCTTTCGCCAGGGAGTTGCACGTGGCCTTATTGACAAGCCCTTTTAGAATTCGCGGTATCGAATTTCGCAACCGGATCGTCGTCAGTCCGATGTGTCAGTATTCTTGTGAAGAGGGGCTTGCGACCGACTGGCATTTGGTGCATCTCGGTAGCCGCGCGGTCGGGGGCGCGGGTTTGGTTTTTGTCGAAGCGACAGCCGTGAGTCCCGAGGGGCGTATCTCGCCGGGCGATATGGGAATTTGGGGCGAAGAACATATTGCGCCTTTAAAACGTATCGCGGATTTCATTCACAAGAACGGCGCTGTCGCCGGAATTCAGCTGGCCCATGCGGGAAGAAAAGGCAGCACGGCTAAACCATGGGAAGGCGGCAAGGCACTGAAGAAAGGCCAAGGGGATTGGACGCCGGTTTCGGCAAGCGCGGTTCCTTTCGCGGATGATTATCCCCAGCCCGCGGCTTTAGATGAAAAGGGAATAGCCAAAGTTTTGCGGGATTTTGATCAAGCGGTCGTGCGTGCCTTAAGTGCGGGTTTTAAGGTGATCGAGATCCACGCGGCTCACGGATATTTATTGAATGAGTTTTTGTCCCCGCTCAGCAATCACCGCCAAGACCGCTACGGCGGAAGTTTGCAGAACCGCATGCGCTTGGTTTTGGAAGTGGCGAAGCGTGCGCGCGATTTGATGCCGAATGAATTGCCGCTGTTCGTGCGCATTTCCACCACCGATTGGGTCGAAGGGGGATGGACGGTTGAGGACTCCGTGGTCCTGGCTAAAAAGTTGAAAGAATTGGGCGTGGACTTGATCGATTGCTCTTCGGGCGGCGTTTCAACGAGGCAGAAGATCCCGGTGGGCGAGGGCTATCAGGTGCCGTTTGCGAAAAAGATCCGTCAAGAAGCGGGTGTATTGACGGGAACGGTGGGTATGATCACGCGTGCGGCGCATGCGGAGAAAATCTTAGCGGACGGCGACGCCGACATAATTTTATTGGCGCGCGAAATGCTGCGTGAGCCATATTGGGCGTTGTCGGCCGCGGCGGAGCTTGGTGATAAGGCCGCTTGGCCGATTCAGTATGAGCGCGCGGTGAGAAAGTAGATTCGTGTCACCAACCTTGAGGGGTTAATTATGCTTTACCAAATGTTTGCTTTAGTCATGCTCACTTTTGCCGTCGGGATCGTGGCGTTCACTCATCGCTTTCGCGCGATCAGGCAGCGTAAGATGAGCATTAAGTATTTCCGTACGATGAGCGGAGAGCCACCGCCGGAAGGTGTCGCCAAAAGCACCCGGCATTTCGACAATATGTTCGAAGTGCCGACCCTGTTCTATGCGGCTTGCTTGGCGGCGATGGTTCTGAATAAGACCGGGCCGGCTATGCAGGCTTTGGCTTGGGCCTTTGTCATTGCGCGTTTTGCGCAAGCCTTTATCCATTTGACGTACAACAACGTCCTTCACCGCATGGTGAGTTTTGTGGTGGGTATGGGCTTGATGATCGCCCTGTGGGTTATGTTGGCCATTCCTATGTAGCCCGCTTCAGCACGAGTCTATAAACAATAATTGTTTTTAAATTATGATGCGCCGTTTAGCCGCTGCGGTTGCGCGGTGCGCAGGAGGGAGACCTTGTTGGTGTCGCTTGGCTCCCGTGATATGAATTTGTGCATAATTAACGAGGGTTTATGAGAATAGGTATTCCGAAAGAGATTTTCCCGTTAGAAAAGCGGGTCGCGGTGACTCCTGAATCGGTCGAGAAGATCAAAAAGCTCGGTTACGAGGTGGTGGTCGAAAGCGGCGCCGGAGCGCTCGCCGATATCGGCGATAAGGACTATGAACACGCCGGCGCCGATATCGCGCCGACGGCTGCCGAACTTTGGGCGGAAGCCGACGTTATTTTAAAGGTGCGCGCGCCACTCGATTCGGAAATCGGTTATTTAAAGTCAGGCAAAACGCTGATCAGTTTTTGTTGGCCGGCTCAGAATTTTGAGTTGATGCAAAAGCTTGCGGCGACTCATGCCAACGTTTTGTCGATGGATTGCGTGCCGCGGATTTCACGCGCACAGAAGCTGGATGCCTTAAGTTCGATGGCCAACATCGCCGGTTACCGTGCGGTGATCGAAGCGGCCCACCACTTCGGAAGGTTTTTTACCGGACAGATCACGGCCGCGGGAAAAGTTCCACCGGCCAAAGTTTTGGTGATTGGCGCGGGTGTGGCGGGACTCTCGGCGATTGGTACCGCTTGCGGGTTGGGCGCGGTGGTGCGTGGCTTTGACACGCGTCCGGAAGTGAAAGACCAAGTGAAAAGCATGGGCGCCGAATTTTTGGATATGAATTTCTTCGAAGAGGGCTCGGGCGCCGGCGGTTATGCCAAGCAAATGAGTGCAGCTTTTATCGCTGCCGAGATGGAGCTCTTTGCCAAGCAAGCGAAGGAAGTCGACATCATCATCACGACGGCCTTGATTCCGGGTAAGCCCGCGCCGAAGTTGATCACCACCGAAATGGTGAAGTCGATGAAGCCGGGCAGTGTGATCGTGGATATGGCGGCCGAACAAGGCGGAAACTGCGAACTCACTGAACCGGGGAAAGTGGTGGTGAAGCACGGAGTAACTCTCATCGGTTATACCGATTTGCCCAGCCGGCTGGCGAAGCAATCCAGCCAACTCTATGGACACAATCTTTGGCGCTTACTGGAAGAACTGACGCCGCAAAAGAATGGTTTATTGCATATCAATATGGAGGATGAAGTGATTCGCGGGACCACCGTGATCAAAGAAGGCCAAGTGACATGGCCGCCTCCACCGGTGAAAGTTTCATTGGCCCCCGCTCCGGCGGCCAAGGCTCAGGCGGTGGTGGCACCTGTAAAGCCGAAAAGCCAAGCGGCCGGGATCGTGGTGATGGCTTGCGCGGGTGTGCTGCTTTTGTTGCTTGGGCAATTCGCGCCTCCTGCATTCATGGGTCAGTTGACGGTCTTTGTTTTGGCCTGTTTCATCGGCTACATGGTGGTGTGGAATGTGAAGGCCGCGCTGCACACGCCATTGATGAGCGTGACCAACGCGATCAGCGGGATCATTGCGGTCGGCGCGATCTTGCAAATTTCTTCGCATGACGTGGTGGTGCAGGTTTTGGCGGCCATCGCGATCTTAGTCGCCTCGATCAATATCGCCGGTGGATTTCTGGTCACTCAACGCATGCTTAAGATGTTTAGGAAATAAATATGGAACACGGAATTTCAACCGCCTGTTATTTGGGTGCCAGTGTTTTGTTTATCTTGAGCCTTGGCGGCTTAAGCAACCAAGAGACTTCGCGCCGCGGAAATATTTACGGCATCATAGGAATGGCGATCGCGATCTTGGTGACGGTTTTGAATCCCGGCGTGGAAAATTACTCTTGGTTGATCGGCACCATGCTGATCGGTGGGACGATCGGCACGATCCTCGCTCAGCGGGTGCAAATGACGTCGATGCCCGAGCTGGTCGCCATTCTGCACAGTTTCGTCGGACTCGCGGCGGTTTTGGTCGGCTATAATAATTTTCTCGATCCGCACGGCACTCTTCTGGGTGCGGAAAAAATTATTCATGAGACGGAAGTTTATTTAGGAATTCTGATCGGCGCGGTTACGTTTTCGGGTTCGATCATCGCGTTTGGTAAACTCAGTGGAAAAATCGGTGGAAAACCTTTGCAGTTGCCCGCTCGCCATTGGATGAACCTGGCGTTGGGATTGCTGGCTATCGGATTGGGCTATTGGTTTTTGACGGCCGCAGACTCCCACGATGCTTTGACCGCTTTGCTGGCGATGACCGCCGTGGCGCTGATCTTCGGCGTGCATATGGTGATGAGCATCGGCGGCGCGGACATGCCGGTTGTGGTCAGTATGCTGAATAGTTATTCGGGTTGGGCGGCGTCGGCCACGGGATTTATGCTCGCGAATGATTTGCTGATCGTGACGGGTGCTTTGGTTGGATCGAGCGGTGCGATTTTGAGCTACATCATGTGCGCGGCGATGAACCGCCAATTCTTCAGTGTGATTGCGGGCGGCTTTGGTGCCGAGAACGGCTCCGGCCCGGCGTCTTCGTCTTCCGCCGTTCAAGGCGAAGTGATTCCAATTTCCGCGGAAGAAACCGCGCAGTTGCTGCTCGGTAGCCGCAACGTGGTTGTCGTTCCCGGTTATGGAATGGCGGTCGCGCATGCGCAGCATGTGATTTTTGAAATCAGCAATGTTTTGAAGGCTAAAGGCGTCAATGTGCGCTTCGCGATCCATCCGGTCGCGGGACGTATGCCCGGGCACATGAACGTGTTGCTGGCGGAAGCGCGCGTGCCGTACGACGCCGTTTTCGAAATGGAAGAGATCAATCACGATCTCAAAGACACCGATGTCGTCATTGTGATCGGGGCCAACGACATCGTGAATCCGTCAGCGATGGAAGATCCCTCCAGCCCGATCGCCGGAATGCCGGTACTTGAGGTTTGGAATGCGAAGACCACGATTGTGTCCAAGCGTGGAATGGCCGCGGGCTATGCCGGCGTGGATAATCCATTGTTCTATAAAGAAAACACCCGAATGCTGTTCGGCGATGCAAAAGTAAAAATGGACGAAGTGCTGAAGGCGCTTATCTGAGATGCGATCCACCCTCTGTGCCGAAGGTGGATCCTTAAAACTTAAAACCAGTATTTAACAATACCGTTGAGCGCGAACGTGTCCGGGGCGGCATCGTTCACGAATATATATTTAGCGTTCATGCCGAGTGAGAGCGATTTTTGGGTCACTTCGCGCAGCGGAATGTCGAAGCCGATTAAGGGCGCCACACCTAAATGAACCCCCTCATAAGGCGAATTGCTGTCGATCACGGGGCCTAAGGCTCCGCCGAAATAACTATGGCGGATGACCGGAATGGTTCCCCCGAAGTTATAAGTCGCGCGCGCGAGGGCTTGTGTACGGCGCAGATTCTCATGGCGGCCGTTGTTGTCGCGGTCACTTTGACCGGTCGAGATTTCTATCCCTGCGCCAAATGGGATGTAGGGTTGAAAGCCGATGTCGATCCCGTATTGAAAGGCCGAATCGAAATTCCCTTCGGGATTGGCCATGCCGATCATTGCGCCGATGTGCGGCTTCCAATCACTTTGATTGACGGGCTCGGTGGGTTTTACGAAGGTTCTCGAAGTTTGACCGGTGTTCTCGGTCGCGGCACTCGCTAAGGTCGAGTAAAGTAGAAGCGTGGTCATACCTAAAAGTGTTCGAAGAATTAATTTGTGGCTCATCGTTGCCTCCTCTAGGCCAAAGATACTGCAAAGGGAGTTCCAGCGTTTATAAGGGGATACGGCGCTAGAATGAGGCAATTCTCCCCTCACAAGAGGTCTGTTTGTGGCTATGAAGATCGAAAAAATTGCGAAGGTTTCCGCGCAATCCGTTTTGAAGGGTACGAAAAAGGATTGGGATGCGTGGATCGCGATTCTCGACAAAGCGGGCGGCCGCACACTTTCGCATAAAGAGCTCGTCGCTTTGCTAAAGAAAAAATATAAGTTGAGCATGTGGTGGCAGCAGGGCGTTGCCACAGGTTACGAAATTCATATCGGACGCAAGGCCGAAGGCCGCAACGAAAAGGGCGAGTTTTCGACGATGGCGTCCCGCACCCTGCCGATCGGCGCGAAAGCGGCTTGGAAGCTTTTGAATTCTGGCGAGGGCCTGGCACTTTGGTTGCGGCCCATGAGCGAGTTTTCGTTGAAGCCCAAAGCACAGTACGAAATCGAAGGCGGCATTTACGGCGAGGTGCGCACGATGAAGCCCGCGGTGCGCGCGCGCATGACCTGGTGGGACGAGGACTGGCCCAAACCCTCGGTGCTGAATATCTATTTGATCCCGCACCACGCTAAAAAATCCATTCTGGTTTTTCAGCACGACAAGCTACCCAGCGAGCGCGTGCGCTTAAAGATGCGCGATCATTGGAAGAGTGTGGTCGATTCGATCGTGGATTTTCTGAAACGCTAGGCGAAACCAAAGATCGCTTTCAAGTCCTTAAGCCGCTTCACGTCTTTACGGCTAATGAAGCCTTCGGCTTCCCATTGATTCAACACCACATATTCTTTCGCGGTCTTATAGGCCTTTCGCCATCCTTGTACGATGCGAGTGTAGGGACGCTTGCTCCAATACTTCGCGCCCTTCTGCGGGCCTTTAAGCTGTT
>CAZVOP010000055.1:0-25369 GCA_964628445.1 uncultured Pseudobdellovibrionaceae bacterium
TGCAAATCAGATGCTCTCCCAACTGAGCTATGCCCCCAAACCTGTGGTCGAGGGCCTAAAATGACTTAAACGGGGGGAGATCGTCAAGCGCTGACTTTGGATTGTCGCGCCAGACTCTGCATCCAGAGTCTTTCGGGAGTGGTGTCGAAGCCTACGGCTTCAGCACCGCGGAGAACGGCGTCGAAGACCTTTTTGAGTACATCGAGCTCTTCGTTTTGACCGCTTTGCGTGTCCATGGAGTCCTCAATCGCCTCGACTACAGAGAGAATATCGGGGGTAGTCACCACTTTAGGAAGTTTGCCAAGATCCAAACCGCGGCTCGCCGCCGGCTTAAATCCGATCAAGTTTTGGGTGAGGAGAATCTTTTTGCCGGAGTTAAAATTGACCTGAAGAAAAGTATGGCCGTCGGCATCGACGCGCGAGATCACTTCGTCAAGATCCGTGGCGAGAAATGCAATCGCCTTATTGTCGGCACATTGAAGTATTTGGATTTTGTCGCTGTTTTCGAGGCTGGACCGTAGGCCCGTGCTCTTGGCCACGAAATCTTGGATTTGCAGCATATATTCAATTTTTGAGTGGTCGCTAGGAACGTTACTCAATCTTCCCCCGTGTTCTCTCTGACAAGTTACGCATCGACCCCCTGAAAAGAAGACTTGAGGAGGCCAGTGTATTTTTGGAGTATTGTCCTGTATCAATCGGGTGCGCTCCCTTGTTTTGGCATCACTTCGAGACGGTTTCGGGGGCTAGTGATCACTCGATAGACGGTTTTAGACAGAGATTTTGGCGATTATGAGGAGATCTAAAGATGTTGATTAGCCGCTGGCAGGCGCCGATTTTACCCACCCGACAACAGATGGCCCTGATGCTGGAAAGCGAGGGACTGGAGCCGCAGGAGGAGATCTTCCCCCCCGGTTCGAACGTCACCGATCACCGCCATCCTTTCGATGAGGTACGCATCGTGGTGTCGGGGCAGCTGCGGCTGGATATCGCGGGCAACCGCTTATTGTTAAGGGCGGGAGACCGAATCCTGATTCCGGCAAACACCCGCCACTCCAAACAACCCGATGGCGAAGAGCTCTGCGTTTGTTTGTATGCAATGAAGGCCGACTAGGCCTGAATCGGAACATTCAATAGGCCGACTAGGCCTGAATGGGAATTCAATAGGCCGACTAGGCCGCGATCAAATATCTCACTTGCGAGCCCGAGCCGATAGCTTGCGCATAGCCGCTTTGAACGGCCCAGCGCAAGAGGCGCTTAGCGCCAGCAGGCGAACACTGTGAGACTCGCTCGACATCGTTACGGGAAAAGGAGCCTTTGGAAAAATGGCCCTGCACCTTTCGCCACAAAATGGACTGCGGAGTTGGCGTCGGCATTTCACTGGGAATGCGAATGATGGCTCCAGGCTCGCCCTGCAAACGATACTTCCCGCCTTTTCCGGCGATGGAAAAACCGGTGCTTTGTTCTTCGCACCAGTGACGCAATCTTAAAACCAATTGGCTAATGCGGTTGGCGGAACCCTGCTGCGCGAAATGTTCGAAAGGGAAAAGAGCGGAAAAGGCGGCGCCGATCGTCACAGGCCGATAGAAATCGCTGCACAGAAGAGCGATGAATTGATGCATAAGGCGGCCGGGCTCGAGCTGTGCCGTCGCGTCGTCGCTCGATGCGGACAATAGATCGAAAATTTGAGCCGGCTTTGAAGACTCCCCCAGCTGCCATAGATAATTCGCGGGGATTTCGAGTTTGTGTCCGGCCAGATCGAATATTCTTCGGCGGAAATTGGCATGAGGGGTTCCGAAATACACTTTCTGCAGTAAAGGCAAATCACGATTTATGGCACCTATATAGAGATCGCAGTCGCGCTCGGTCTCCCAATCCTCATTTTGCCCGGCTTGTAGGCGACAAGCGAGCAGGCCTGGATGCACGACGCCCTCTTTTAAACTGCGCGCGATCGCCTGCCACTTGTGCACGAAGAGCGAATATTTGTTGTGGTCTTTAGAGAAAATCATTTCGGCTTCGCGTAAAACCGTTTCGGCCGCGGACCACTCGCGCCGGGCGATCAACACTTGCGCGCTCAGCTCCAGACAATTTCCCAACAGAAGAAATTGTTGCGCGGCCAACGTGGATTTCCTTAAGGCTTGCAGGAGTGCCAAGGCTTCGCTGTCGTGGCGCTCGTGCACCAAGGCCGCAGCCAAATTCACCTTGGCGATGGTGGCGAGATAGTCATTGGGGTCGCTGACCGCGATCAATGCCCGTAGGCGCGGAATAGCCTCGGCGTACTGCCATTTTTTAAAGAGGCAAAAGGCCATGCGCAAATGAACGAGCGGGAATTTATCGGCGTCGATGCCGGCAAAAATCTCGCTGGCTTCATTGACCAGCCCCATGCGCCGCAAAGCCTCGGCATATTCAATTTTTTCAAGATCCGAGGGCGGCGAAATCGCTTCTTGTTCGGAGCGGATGACCGGGTTGAGGAGGCGAAAGGCTAAACGGCTGTGGTCGGCACGATTGGCAATATTGGCGAAGCGCACAAGGTCCCCGCGCGCAACCTTTTTTGAATTTAGTCCAAGCAAGACTTTTGCGACTTTAGAAAAGTCGCCGGCGCGGATCCATTCTTCAAGTTGCAACAGGTCGTTTACCGGCAAATGTCATCCACCTTCTCAAGTTGCGCGAGCGTGGCGTAAATCGAGTCTCCGACACGCCCGATTCCGCCTGAATAAGTGGGCGAAATTCCGATATCGCTGACGCCCTGGTCGCTATTCGCCGACGTCGTGAAAAAAACAGTGCACAAATATCCGTTGGCCACGGGAACCACAGAGACTTGCGTCGCGACAGGAACGGTGCTCACTCGCACCGAAGAAGTTCCCGTTTGCAGGTCGAAGTCCACGGTAATCGTGTCGTCCAATGCCGGAGCGATGTCGGAGCGGTAAAGACGAAAGGTTACACCACTGCGGCTTCCAGAACGCGCGAGAAAACTGAATACATGCCGGGTCGTTGATGCCAAAGTGACGTACTGGGAAACACGGCGGTACTCCTCCAAGCTCGCGGGATCATCGCGACTGACGAGATAGCTTGGCAAGCTGTTGATGGAACCGTTGAGACTTACGGAAATGCCCAGATGATCGAGCCAGCCTTGCGCGGAGAGTTTCAGGCGCCAGTCTTGCGCCGAAACGATCATATTGGCTCGCAGGGCGCCGGGGATCGGCGAAGTCCCGGCAGGACAGGGGTTGGCCACCAAATCAAAATCGGCCGGCGGATTTAAGGCGGAGAACGATTTGCCTTGATACTTAAAGGTGGTGTTGGACGCCGGCTGAAATTCTAGATCGGAATAATTGATTTCAACGGGTGCAATATCCAAGCATCGTTCACGCACCAAATGAGGGTAGCGGCCTTCGGCACTTGCCTTAGCTTGAAAGAGAATTTCTTCGTTGGGCAGCGGCTTACCGGTGCGATCGATCTCCGAACACGGCCCGGATGGATCATAGTAGCGGAACTGATCGGGCTTGCCGGAATAGCCTTCGCCGTTGCCGGAATTTTGCGTGCGCGGTTTGGAGCCGGTGAAGTTGGCGTTGCTGCAATTTTGAAAATTGAAAAGCAGCGCACACACCGTGAGAAAAATTTTGGCCAAATAAGCCTTCTTTAGCCGGCTAAATTTCATTTGTACCCCATGAGCCAATTATAGGTTCCGAGCGTAAAAATTGAAATGACATTGCTGAGCCGGCGTCCCAAAGCGCGACAGTGTCCTTGGGGAAATGCTTATGAGTCATTTTAGAACGATCAATAAAACGTATATGGTGGGGAGGCTTGCCGCCCTGATTTATGCTTATTGGTCGGTAGGCTCAGCCTTGAGGCTTGCCTTTGCCCTTCATCCAATCGAGATATTGCTTCATGTTTTTTTCGAAGCCGCGGTCCGTAAGTTCATAAAAAACTTCGCCGCGCAATTCTTCGGGCAGAAATTCCATTTCTTTCCAGCCGGTCACGCCGTCGTGGGCGTATTTATAGCCTTCGCCGTAACCCATTTGTTTGTTGAGCTTGGTTTTGCTCGATCTTAAAGCGAGCGGAATGGGAAGCGTGCCGGTTTTTTCGACTATCGCTTTGGCTTTGTTCAGGGCCATGTAGGAGGCATTGGATTTCGGTGCACTCGCGAGGTACGTGGTCACTTGCGCCAAACTGATCGCGGCTTCGGGCATGCCGACCAGCTCGACCGCCTGAAGGCCGGCCACGGCAACCGAAAGCCCGCGCGGATCGGCGTTGCCGATATCTTCGCTTGCAAGGATCACCAATCGACGCGCGATGAACACCGGGTCTTCGCCTCCGCTAAGCATTCGCGCGAGATAGTAAACGGCGGCGTCGGGGTCGCTGCCTCGGACACTTTTGATGAATGCGGAAATGGTGTCGTAGTGCTCATCGCTTTTTTTGTCGTAGCGCAAACCCGGCTTCTGCAGAATTTCGGCGACGTCGCCGATCTCAAGCGCTTTGCCGCCGGCGCGGGCATGGGCGGCCAGGATTTCGAGGGCGGTCAGCATTTTGCGGGCATCGCCGTCGGCGAATTCAAGCAGCGACTGGTGCGCCTCGGCGCTTAAGAATTCCTCGAGTTTAAGTTTTAATTCAATCGCCCCGCGCGCGATGATCTCGGTTAAATCTTGATCGCGCAAACGCTCAAGCACGACCACGCGCGAGCGGCTGAGAAGGGCGGAATTCAATTCATAGCTGGGATTTTCAGTCGTGGCGCCAATCAGGATAAAATCGCCCGCCTCCGTAAAAGGCAAGAGCACGTCTTGCTGGCTTTTGTTGAGGCGGTGAATCTCGTCGATAAAAACCAGCGTTTGTCCTAGGCCTTGAATTTTACGGTAGTGGGCCTGTTCACCGAGCTCACGAATCTCTTTGGACCCGGTTTCGACGGCATTGAGATTAATGAAATGCGCTTTTGAATTTTCGGCGAGCAGTCGGGCAAGCGTGGTCTTCCCGCTTCCCGGAGGGCCCCAGAGAATCAGATTGGGCATTTGCTCGGGCTTGTCGAGAAACGGCTTCAAAACCCGGCGGACATTTTCTTGTCCTTGAAAATTTTCGAGCGACTTTGGTCTAAGCCGCTCCGCCAGGGGCGTTCCCGTACTCGATCTGGCGACAGTCTCAAAAAGATCCATGCCTTATGTCTAGCGGGAATGGATTAGCAACGCAAGTGACTCAATTGTAGAAGGATTTTTACCGATATATATATAGAGCACGGAGGAATCAGTACATGAGTATCTACACGCGCGTTTTATACATCATCATGAGCGTTTTCTTTATCGTCGGACTGACGAGTTGCGGTGGCGATAAACCGAAGTCGGAGAAAGCAAAATTAACGCTGATTCCAAGTAAACCGATCGTCATCACCGCTGACGTCACTGAAGATGATAAGGTCATTGCCGCCCCCTGGTTCAAATTTTTGGCCACGTTAAGCAATCCGACCGACGAAATGATCACCATCGTCGCTTTGCAGGTCGACATTACCGGCTTGAACTCGTCCGGAACGCCACAAACAACCACGGTCGCTTTTTCGCCCGGTTCATTTAACGACACGGTTTTGGTCGGCACGACCGTGATTGAGTGCAAATACAATCACTTCGCGCAAATCGCTGCCGGCGATTCCGCGCAGTTGCGACTGCTGGGTGCGGATTCAGCCTGTGGTACCCCGCTTGCTAATTTTGCCGTGGGCGGGAACCCCAAAGGTCCTCCCGGCAACACCAGTTTCCGCTACACTTTAAAAGTAAAACCATTGGGTTGGTTCGGCGGGCTGATAACGCCCACCAATCGTTTTGACAAAGTCTCGACTTTTTACACTCAGTGACGGCTATTCAAAATCTTGATCTTTAGGTTCCGCGTGATTCACGCTCGACGCCACCTCAGACTGAGTGTCCGCGACGATTCTCGGAGTGAGGAAGATCAACAGCTCATTCTTCGTGCGGCTGAACGATTTGCTCTTAAATAGCCAGCCAAGAATCGGGATATCTTTTAATCCCGGTACTCCGGTTGATGCTTCCAACTCGTCACTCGTATAAATACCGCCAATAACCGTAGTCTGTCCGTTACGGACCATAACCTTGGTCTTCGCTGAACGCTTATTGACCGGGCGGGCACGAGTCCTCGGATCGACTTCGGCACCTAGAAATTCGCGTTTCACATCAAGTTCCATAATCACGCCGCCATCGGCAGTGATCTGCGGGGTGACGGAGAGTTCGAGTGAAAACGGCGTGCGCTTTTCGGTCGCCGTCTCCGCGCCGGTTTGCTCGGACTTGGTGGTGATGATCGTGACGTTTTCACCCTCTTGCTTGATCGTCGACTTTTCGCGATTCATCGCGGAAATGCGCGGTGACGATATGACTTTCGCAAGCGAGTCACGCTCGGCAAGGGCTAACGTGGCATTGAGGTCGCCAAAAATATCGAGCTGACCAATCTGCAAGCTCGAGGTAAGAGGCGAAGCCGATCCACGCGCGACGTTGGCAATAGATGTTCCCAAAGTCATATTTAAGGGGCCGCCATTTGCGCCCCCCGAAGGATTCAAACTGACTTCGGAACCGGAAAAGCCCCAATTCACGCCGACGAATCTTTCGAAATCTTCGATGGCTTCAACAATTTTGCTTTCGATCAACACTTGCGTCGGCGGGATATCCAGAGTTTTCACCAGGCGCTGGACTCTGTCGACCACGTCGCCTTTGTCGGTGACGATCAATGTGCTGGTGCGTTTATCAACCACGACCTTGCCCTCTTTTGAGAGGAAGGGCGTGAGGTTTTTGCTTAAGTCATCCAGCTCGGCGTAGCTGATCGGAATCACTTGCACGATGGAAGGCACGATCGCCTTTTGCGCTTCTAAAATTTTATTGGTCGCTTCGGTTTCTTTCTGAAGCGCGCTGAGCGAGCTGATGCGCAAAACGTTTCCTTGGCGGACATAACCCAAATTTTTTGAGCGCATCACAGTCACTAGGGCCTGATCCCACGGCACCCGGCGAAGCTTGAGAGAAATTTTGCCGCTCACATCGTCGGACATGACGATATTTGCGCCGCTTTCTTCGGCCAAGAAATTCACCACATCGCGGATGTCGGCGTCTTTAACTTGCAAAGAGATGTTACGGCCGAAAAACTTTTGGTTACCGGTCAAAAATTCATCAAGCGTTTTCGCGGCTAAAGCCGTCTCGCCTGTGTTGGTGCCGGCGGCCGGTGCCGAGCGTGTCGGCTCTTTGCCGGGAATCACCGCGAGCGGCGCCGCGGCCGGGGGGATCATCACGAGCGAGGTACCTTCTTGCTGCACGATCGGTTCGCCCACTCCCGCGCCTTTCATTTGCACGACAATCCTGGCCGTGCTGGTGCCGGGAGTCTGATAGGCATTGATGCTGCCGATACGCGAATTAAAATCTTTGAGCGGATACGGATGCTGAAGAGCCGGCGGCAGTTCGACATCCGCAAGTTCGATGACGAACTGATTGGTCGCCGCGTTCATACGCGTTTGATAAGTCACGGGCTTGGAGGTTTCTATGACGACCGTACCACCGCTTGAATTTGCCAGATAACGAATATCGCGCACGCGAGTTTTTTCAACAACCTCGGGCTCGGGAGTCGGCACCGGAGCGGCCTCCTCGGAAATAGAATCGCTTTCCACCTGTGCGGGTTTTTCCACGGGCTTCTCTTCAAGATCTTGATCGCTCAAATCACCTTGCAATTCATCAATGGAATCGTTTTGCGCGGTGGCGGATGAATCATCCGCAGTGGACGTCTCGGCATCGAGTTCGGAGTCCAAATCGTCCTCGGTCGCATCTTCGCCTTCCGAGAGGCCCGCTGAATCATTCGATGCTTGCTCCGAAGGCGCGTCTTCAGAGTCCATAATTCCATCTTCTTCGATGGGTCCACCGTCGTCTTCCGCCAAGTCGTCGCCGCCCGGCTTCGAAGTTGTGCATGAAATTATGCTGAACATGGACGCGTGAATTAAAATAAGTGCGAGCAGAAAGCGTATCATCCGTGACACCTCTAAGTAGCGATTCATTTGCTATCTATATTAAACCACGAATCAACGTTCGATGCGAAGGACTCTTGTGCGATAAATAATGTCGCCGCGTTTGCGGATAGCCTCGACCACCACGACTTCGCCTTCGCGAATCGCGGCGATGTAACCGTTGCGGTTACCAATACTTTCGTCGCGCCCCAAAACCAAAACTTCGTCTTCGGGGTCCATGAACATCGCCTTAGGATCTTTCACGTCCCACATCACGCCGACCAAACGCATTTCCTCAAGCGCGAACCGTTGCGCCGGGGTCAGCGCGCGCGCTGGACCTTGGTCGTCGGCCGGCATGAATTCCGCGTAAGGAAGAAAAGGATCGCGGCGGTTGACCATGTCGTAAATGAACGGCTCGAGAAATCCTTCAAGCTCGGCGATGCCGGAACTGCTACCGCTGGCGGGCGGTGCGCCTGGGTTCGCCGTGTCGGACATTTGCGCCGCCGGGGGATTTTCTCCCGCCGGAGGATTTTGCGCGCGTGAAGGTCCGATGAAGTTCAGCGAAATCAAGAACGCCGCGCCAACCGCGACCACGGACACTCCGACATAAGCGGAAAGTTGAATGGCTTCTTGCCTCTTCACTTAGTACCCGCCTTTCCACCATCGGTACCACGATAACGGTAGGCCACGATTTCGGCCGTCAGATGAACGACCGGCGACTCATCCGCTTTACCGTCGCGCATATGGGATAATTCATATTTGCGAACGATTAGAATCTGATTGATCTTGGTGAGGTTTGAGAGAAAGACCATGTGTTGGGTAAAACTTCCCTGAAGGTCTACATTTACGGTGAGCTCTTCGAACTCTTTAGCCACCGATGAAATTTGCGTTGTTTTCGGTTCAATCGTCGCGAGCGATGAACCGGCCACTTTGGCCTCGTTCGAAACAAGGCGCATAAGATCGGACATGCCGAATTGTTCCGGAATCAAAGTCAAAAGGCGATTGATGGTGCTGCCCACTTCAGCGGCGGTCTTTTTGAAAACGGCGGCGCTATCCAACTTTTGTTGATAGTCCTGCAGTTTTGTCTGCAACTCCGTGACCTTCGCTTGCGATTGCGCGATTGCGGCCTTTTGCGTGACCCCCGAGTCGTATACGAGGAAATAGTAGAACGCGCACAGCAACATCCCGATGATTACGGAGCGTCCCAATGTTATGCGATTCATAAATTCACCGATTTTCAATTCTTACCTCCGACTTGGGCGGTGAAGAGAAAATCGCGCATTCCTCCCGCTTTACGCGGGCCGGTGACCTCTTGATTTTTTATGACGATAACTTCGTCCATATACGCGCTGTCTTCCAGGCGTTTTACAAATTCAGTTAGATCTTCGGTGTTGACCGCATTACCGGTGAATTGGAAATGGCCGTCCTCGACCCGCTCTTTGGTCGAAGCGTAGGTAATGGCCTTTAGCCAAACCTTTTCCGGGATTGAACTCTGCATAAAATCCAGCGTCTTCACTTCGCGCAGGCGAAGCTTTGAAAGCAATTTCAGGATTTTCAGTTTGTCTTCAAGCTCCTGGGCTTGTTTTGCGATGTCCTTGATACCTTCAACTTCATGCGCCTTCGCCGCGGCCTGAAGCTCGAGATCATTGACCGTCGCTTGAACGCGGTTACGTTCATCATTAAGAGTGCGGATGTTTTGACTTTCAAACATCATCAGACCGATGGTGAACAGCAAAATAAAAGCGATTTTGACCAAAGCTTCGCGCGAATCGCCACCCGGCTCCATCGAGCTCTGACCCAAGCCGGGATCCTGTACCCGATTCTTGAGCAGGTTGACCTTAATCATCCATCCCCCGGAAGGCGCATTCCAAGGCCCAACGCGATCGAAGCAAAGTCGCGGATTTCCGAAACGTAGTCACTGCTCAACATACGGTCGTTCAATTTAACGCTGCGAAACGGATCAAAAATTTGAAATCCCATTTTCGTATGTTGCGAAAGAAAATTAATCAGGCCGGTCGTACGCGAAGCGCCGCCGGTCACTAGGCACTGCTGAACCGGAAGGCCCGGCGTCGTATTGACGAAGAAGTCCAGGCTGCCCTGAACTTCTTCGGCGATCGCTTCGTGCGAGCTTTGCAGTATGCGCGTCACTTCCTCAGGCGCGGCTTGACCGGTGCAAGCCGAAATCTTCATCGCTTCCGCTTCCTCAATGCTGATGCCCATGGCCTTTTGAATTTCGCTGGTGTACGTGAGGCCGCCCACCGGGATATCCCGGCAGAAAATCACTTCGCCATTTTCGATCACGACGAAATTAGTGATCGCGGCGCCCACGTTAAGCAAAGCCACGGTCTGGCCTTTTTGCGATCCCCAATTATTTAAAAAGCAATTGGCCAGCGCGAAGCCCGAAACGTCGATGACTCCGCATTGCAGTCCCGCACTTTGCACGATGTCTTGATACAAGAACGCGATGTCTTGGCGCGCGGCCACCAGCAAGATGTCCATGTTCTCTGGACTGGTTTGAAACGATTTAAGAATTTTGAAATCGATGTTCACTTCATTAATGTCGAAGGGAATGTATTGTTCCGCTTCCCAGCGGATTTGCCCGCTCACCAATTTCTCGTCCATACTCGGAATCACTATGCGTTTGCTGATAACCGAGGTGCCCCACAAACCGACCGCGGCCGTTTTGCGTTTCGATCTCAAATTGCCCATCATGATCTTTAAGGCATCGGATATGGCCGCGGGGTCGGCGATCTCGCCGGCGTTGATGGCCTTGGCGGGCGTGGGCAAGATCGCGAAGTTCACCAGCGTCGAACCCTTTTTTGAAAAGTCGACTTCAGCCATTTTGATATTGGCTGTGCCAATGTCGAGTCCGATCAGTTTCTTAGACTGGAAAAACATCCTGTTGTCGCCTCAAGCCGCATTAAGTCCATGTACCTATTGAAAATTAAATCGCGCGGCAAAAACCTTGTCAATTGGCTGGGACTAGTCCGGGCAGAAACAGACCAATGTACCAACGGCCGATTTGCTCCCCGCCGAGAAGAAATAGGAGCGCAGCTAGCGCCAGGTAAGGCCCGAAGGGAATTACTGACTTAAGGCCAGCCTTTGAACGCACCGCCAGGACTAGACCGACTAGACTACCGAGAATGCTTGAAGCCAGCACGATAAACGGGATCGAAGTCCAGCCGAGGATCGCGCCCATCCAGGCCAGTAACTTGATGTCGCCTCCGCCCATCCCCTCTTCTTTACGCAACAAGAGGTAAATATAAGCGATCAACCAAAGAAATCCCCCACCGATAAGCATCCCCGCCAACGCCGAATAAAGGCTGCGTTCCGGATTAAGCGCCGCACCCACAAGGCCAATCACGATGCCCGAAAGAGTAAATACATCCGGTAGAATCATATGATCTAAATCGATCATCGAGACGACGATCAAGCTCCAGCAAAAGATCAAATACTCAAGCGTGACCCACTGATAGCCGTATTTCCAAAAAATCGCCGCGAACACGATTCCCGTAAGCAGCTCAACCAGCGGATAGCGTATTGAAATCGAGGCACGGCACTTACGACAGCGGCCGCCGAGGAACAACCATGACAAAACCGGCACATTGTCATACCAAGCAATTGGAGTGAGACATTTGGGGCAGCGGCTGCGCGGGGCCACGACACTGAGCTTTTCCGGCAAACGGTAAATCACCACGTTGGCAAATGAACCCCAAAGAAGCCCTAAAATAAAAGCGACGCCGGTTTCAACCCACATCTTTCCTCTTAAAAATCAGAGTGGCCACACAGACGCAAAATGCAAACCATGCGAAAGCGTAACCTAAAGAGGTGAGGCGCGCACCGATTTCCAAAGGCTGATCGTAAAGAACCAAATCTTTCCAATTCACCCGCTCGAGATCCGGAAGGAAGTGTTTGACGAGCCAAGCGACAGGCTTGAGCGACCCACCCGACTCCTTACCCGCGAAATACTGAAGGCTTTGCTGCCAATGGCCGATCAAAAATACGCCGGCCGAAAAACACACGACCAGCAACGGTTTAGTGATCATTGAGAAAACAAGCGTCACGCCCAGCAAAATCAGCGATTCACCGAGCAAGCCCGCCAACACGATCAACAGCCGTTCATCGACCGGCTGCCCCAGTCCTAAGAACACGAGTATCAAAATTCCCGCCAGACCGGCCATCATGGTCAGAATCAGAAGGGTCAAGCCCAAGGCCTTACCAAGAATAAACTGCAGGCGCGAAATCGGTCTGACCAAAATGGTGAGAATCGTTTTCTTGTCGATTTCTTTGTAAACGAGGTTGCTTCCGATAAAAATCGCCAGTGCGACCGCACAAATATGAATGGCGCTTAATCCGAAATTCGCGGAAATCCGCGCCTGCTCGGCAAAACTCAATTGTCCGAGCGCCAAACTCAAACCGATAAGCAGAATGGCAAAAAGTAGTAGCGCGTAAAGGATGCGGTCGCGAATCACTTCTTTGAACGTATTCACCGCCAAAATCCAAATCGGTCTCACTCAATCCCCCCGTCTCATCGCCATGCGAACGAAGATTTCCTCAAGCGTCGAACGGGCGCGGCGGATCTGATTGATTTGTTTGCCCGAGGCAAGCAGATCGGCGATCTGCTTTTGCAAATTATTTTGATCGGGAACTTTGAGCGATTTTAACGATCCATTTTCCACATAGTCGATTTCAATTTCGACGCCACCCTGATCAAGCAAAGCCTCAGTGGTGCCTTCATAAATGCAGCGGCCGTCCTTCAACACCACCAACCGCTGACACAGCCGTTCCGTATCGTGCAGCAAATGGGAGGTGAAAAAAACCGACTGCCCCCCGCGGGCCGTCTCCAAAATCAATTCGGAAAGGGCCAGGCGCCCGTCGGGATCCAGGCCGGACACGGGTTCGTCCAAGATCACCAGTTCAGGTTCATGGACCAAAGCTTGCGCCAAGCCGATTTTTTGCAGCATGCCTTTCGAATAAGTTCTCAGTGCGCGCGTTTTCGCATGATCAAGGTCGACCCGTTTTAAGAGGGCGTTCACGCGGTCGCGAAGCGCTCCCCGTTTCCATTTTTGCGAAAGCTGGGCATAGAATTCAAGGAACTCAATGCCGCTCAGATGTTCGTAAAAATACGGACGCTCGGGTAAAAAACCGATGCGGCGGCGGCCGTCGGCATCAAGTGGCTTGCCAAAAAAATGAATCCGGCCTGAATCGGGAAAATCCAAACCCAGCAGGCAACGCATGGTCGTTGTTTTTCCCGCGCCGTTCGCACCAAGAAAGCCCGTGATGGAACCCGAGGGCACCGAAAAACTTAGGCCCTTTAAAACTTGCGTGCGCTTGGGGATAAACCCGCGCACATAGGACTTTTTTAAATTTTCGATCTCAAGCAGGTTCATAGCGGATTGACGCTGAAGTCACCTTGTTTGCGTTTTTTTAAGGCTAATACGAAGGCTTTGGCCGCGTCACTCTCCGTAATGCAAGGAATGGAATAATCCACGCAACTGCGGCGAATTCCGAAAGAGGCCTCAACCGATGTGCGGCCCGACGTCGTGTTGATCACAAAAGCCACGTCTCCCGATCTAATACGGTCCACGCAATGAGGGCGGCCTTCATGAACCTTTTTAACCGGCAGGCATTCCAGACCATGCTCTTTAAGATAGCGGGCCGTGCCTTCGGTCGCGGAAAAAGTAAAACCAAGTCCCGCCAATTCTTTAACTAAATCGAGCAGCTCGTCTTTGTCCTTTTCGCGCAGCGAGAGAAAGATCTCACCATCCATCGGCAACTGCAGGTCACTCGACACGATCGCCTTCAGCATGGCCTCAGGATAATCGCGTCCACGGCCCATGGTCTCGCCGGTGGATTTCATTTCCGGCCCGAGAATGGAATCGGAATCGGGGAATTTTTTAAACGGAAAAACGACGCCTTTAACCGCGACACCTTGAATGTCGTGCCAATCGTATTGATCGGGCTTCACATCTTTAGCTTTTAATCCCAGCATTCCTTTTACGCCGAGGTCGACCAGCGGAATGCCGGTGGCCTTCGCGATAAAGGGAACGCTGCGACTGCTGCGCGGGTTGGCTTCCAACATAAAAATATCATCGTCTTTAATCGCCAACTGCAAATTCAGAAATCCCAGAACGTTCATGCGGTTGGCAAGTCGAATGCTGAGCTCTTCGATCTTGCGGCAGGTTTCGTCGCGCAATCTTTGCGGGGGCACAACGCCCATTGAATCACCGCTGTGAACTCCCGCGGCCTCGATGTGTTCGATCACCCCGCCGACCACGGTCCAATCGGGGCCGCGCACCAGATCGACGTCGACCTCAAGCGCCCGATCAAGGAACTGATCCATTAAACAGGGAGCCTTGGGAGAAATGAAAGCGCCATGGCGCTCGAAGTAAACATCGAGCTCTTCCATATTTTCGACGATTTCCATGCGTCTTCCGCCAAGCACGTAACTGGGCCGGCAGATGATCGGAAAACCTATGCGCTCGGCGATCGCCTTGCTTTCTTGCAGAGATGCGGCCATGCCCGAGCGGGGAATATGGAATTCAAGCTCTTGGCAAAGCCTCGCGAAAATCCCGCGGTCTTCGGCCATGTCAATACTCTCTAACGAAGAGCCGATTAAATTTTGTCCGGCCGCAACCAACCGCTGCGCGAGATTGATCGGGGTTTGTCCGCCAAGTTGCCCAACGAAGCCCGTGGGTTTGATGAAGCGCAAGATCTCGAGAACACTTTCGAAAGTGAGCGGCTCAAAAAACAAACAATCCGACGTGTCGTAATCGGTGCTGACCGTTTCCGGATTGGAATTGATCATCGCGACCTTATATCCGTTACGCTGGAATTCGCGCACGGAGCGCACGCAGCTGTAATCAAACTCAACACCTTGCCCGATGCGGTTCGGGCCGCTTCCGAGCAATGCAACCATGCCCTCAGGAGAAGGCGACGGCGTCTGGTAGCTGTGATAGGTCGAATAAAAATATGGAGTTTCCGATTTGAATTCGCCGGCGCAAGTGTCGACTTGAAAATAGGCCGGGATGATTTTGTTGTCCCAACGCATTTGTTGAATATCTTCCGGCTTCTTCGCCGTCAGCCGGGCGATCGCCGCGTCCGAGAAGCCGCGTTTTTTTGCCGCCATGAGAAGATCGGGATTCAGCGGCTCCTTGGCGATCGTTTTTTCGAAATGCATGAGTTCTTCGACATGCTCTAAAAACCACGGATGAACCTGAGTTTTGGCGTGAACGTCGTCAACCGAACGCCCGTCCCGGAACGCCTGGAAAATCTGATAAACGCGCTTGCTGTTCGGGTAAGCGAGCAGCGATTCATCAAGCGGCACGGGATAAGGTCCGACTTCGTTTTCTTCGAGCGACACCAATGCTTTTTGGAAAGACTCTTTGAACGTGCGGCCGATCCCCATGACCTCGCCCACCGAGCGCATTTGCGTGGTGAGTGAGTCTTTGGTGCCGGGGAATTTCTCAAATGCGAAACGCGGAATTTTTGTCACAATGTAATCGAGCGCCGGCTCATAGCAACAAGGGGTCGTACCCGTGATGTCATTGCGCAATTCTTCTAGAACGTAACCGACCGCAAGAAGGGCCGCGATCTTCGCGATCGGGAAGCCGGTCGCCTTGCTGGCAAGAGCGCTTGAGCGCGAAACCCGCGGGTTCATTTCGATGACGACGCGCTCACCGGTTTGCGGGTGCACCGCGAACTGAATATTGGCTCCGCCGGTCTGAACGCCGACCGCCTCGATGATTTTGCGCGCTTCATCGCGCATCTCTTGATAGGCGACATCGCTCAACGTTTGCTGAGGAGCGACCGTGATGCTGTCCCCGGTGTGAACACCGCAGGGGTCGAAATTTTCGATCGAACAGACCACCACGAAGGTGCCGGCTTTGTCGCGCATCACTTCGAGTTCGAATTCCTGCCAGCCCAAAATACTTTCTTCGACCAAAACCTCGGACGTGGGGCTCTCATGCAAACCCTGCGCGATTTTGGATTGATATTCTTCGAGCGAGAAGGCGATTCCGCCACCTCCGCCGCCCAAAGTAAAATTCGGCCGCAAGATGAGCGGGAAACCCAGCTTCGCCGCGACCTCCATCCCCTGCTCGAAGGTGCGCACCATATGGCTGGCGGGATATTTGGCCCCGACGTCGTCAAGGATCGTGCGAAATTTCTCGCGGTCCTCGGCGGCGCGAATCGCCTTTGGATCGGCGCCAAGCAACTGAATATTCAACTCTTTAAGAATCCCCGAATCGTCCAGCTCAAGCGCTAAGTTCAGTGCGGTCTGCCCGCCCAAAGTGGGAATGATCGCGTCGGGCTTCTCCTGACGTAGAATTTTTTCGACGTACGCCAGCTTCAAAGGTTCGATGTAAACTTTGGTCGCGATTTCCTTATCCGTCATGATCGTGGCGGGATTCGAGTTGATGAGGATGACTTCCAAGCCTTCTTTCATCAAAGCTTTGCAGGCTTGTGTGCCCGAATAATCAAACTCGCAGGCTTGCCCGATCACGATCGGGCCGCTGCCGAGAATCACAACTTTTTTCAGGTCCTTTTGACGTGGCACTAAATCAAATCCTCAGTTTCGAATCATTCGAATAAATATTGTGAATGTCCAAATGGCGGTATTGCTCGTGTTTGTGCTTCATTTTGAACAAACGGGCGATCAACTCTTCCCGCCCTTGCGCCTGTTCTTCCTCGGCAAGCTTGTTCACTCGCTTCACTTCTTTCAGCACGTATTTGCTAACGACCCCGGGGTGAAAACTGAAAGAATTCGAAAACACAAAGCTGCCGTCAAAAGGTATCAAGCGCGCTTCGAAGTATTCATCACGATTAAACCCTTGGGTCAGGCGCGAGCCGCGGATAACATATTTAAAGCCGGTGAACAGATCTTTAATGTAAACGTCGTCACTTTTAAGTTTATTGAATTCAAATAAACTGTGGCGCGAATTGCGCAGGTTCAAATATAAATCGCGCTCCTCTTCCTTAACCGGATAGGCCGCGTCGTCGAGAACCATTTCAATCGCCGCTAAACCGGTGGACTCCATCTTACGCGTGAACAGATACCAGTCCGTGAACTGCGCCATCTTCAATTCAAAATCGAGGCTGGTTTCATCGAACGTTCCGGCGCGCTCAAAGAAGTCGTCCTTAGCGGCACGAACCTCCGGCATATATTTGGCCCCGGTGTAATGTTGCATCAGCTTTTCGATCAGCGGTTCGTAATTCATTGTGTTTGCCTTATGAAGAAATCAAAAAGCTCGGATGCCTCATGCGGACCGGGGTGACTTTCCGGGTGGAACTGAACGCTCATGGCTTTACGGGTGCTGTCGTAAATTCCCGCGACGGTGTTGTCGTTTAAATTCGTGTGCGTCACCTGAACCGTCTTCGGCAAAGACTCCATCCTCACCGCGTAGCCGTGATTCTGGCTGCTCATATAAATGCGGTTCAACAAAGTGTCTTTGATCGGATGGTTCGAACCGCGGTGGCCGAATTTCAATTTATAAGTTTCTCCGCCCAGGGCGCGGCCCAAAATTTGGTGTCCCATGCAGATGCCGAAAATAAATTTCCAGCCGATTAAGTCGCGCACGGTCTCGGGCGCGATCTGCACATCCCCCGGATCGCCGGGACCATTAGAGAGAAAGATTCCATCAGGATTGTATTCACGAATACGAGCCGGCTTGGTGCGCGAGGGAAAAATACGCACTTCATTCGAGCGTTTCTTCAATTCACGAATGGAGTTGGCCTTGCAACCGAAATCCAAGACCGCGATCTTAGGTCCGCGAGGATTATCTCCCTTAATCAAGCGCTCTTCTTTGATGGAAGCGGCGTAAACCCAATCTTTGTCGATCTTCTTTTTCTCAATGATCAGCTTTTTGGCCTTCAGGGTCGCTTCTTCTTTGGTCTTTGCTTTAACCAATGCGCCCCATGGGGTGCCGCCGTCTCTTAATTTAAAAACCAAACGTCGCGTGTCGACGTCGGTCAATATAGGCACGCCGTTTTTCAATAGCTTTTCTTGCCAGTGTTTGTCGCGCCAGGAATTTTGCAATTCCACGCAGACAAAGCCATCAAGCCAAATCTTTTCGGACTCCCAGAATTCGTCGTTCTCGCCGTAATTGCCTTGCTGAGGAGCGGTCAAGACGATGATTTGATGAAAATAGGAGGGATCAGTCGCGATCTCTTCATAGCCGCTGTGACTTGTGTTGAACACAACTTCGCCGGCGCGATCGATCGCGCGGGCGTCCCCTTGCCAAAGCCCCGAGAACGTTTCCCCGGACTCCAACACCAGAAAACCTTTTTCAATATTCACGCTTGTTGAACCTCTAAGCCGAGCATGAGGGACATTAAAGAAGCCCGGACAAAAACCCCATTCGTCACCTGATCGAGCACTTTGCAGCGCTTGTCATTTAAAACAAAAGCCGAAAATTCAACACCACGAATGACCGGGCCGGGGTGCATAAGGATCCCGTCGGAAATGAAGTGCGAGAGCTGATCGCCGCCGATTCGGAATTTTTCGCGGTATTCCGCCATTGAAAAACCGATGCTGGCTCCTTGATGGCGCTCTTTTTGTACACGTAGGCCCATCACAACCGTTGCCCACTTCATGGCTTCGTTTAAATTGGGAATGTTTTGAACACCCTTCCAAATTTCAGTCTTAGGCTCAAACTGCTCAGGTGCGCAGTAAGCCACTTCCGCGCCAAGGCGACGAAGAAGCATGATGTTCGAGTTGGCCACGCGACTATGCAACACATCGCCGACGATCAGAACTTTTTCGCCTTTTATTTTACCGCGGAATTCTTTAATCGTGAAAGCGTCGAGCAAGGCTTGAGTCGGATGCTCAATAGTTCCGATACCGCCGTTGATCACGGGGCAAGGCAGATCGCGAATCACCGCATCGGCATCGATGTTGGTGTTGTAGCGAACCACCATAAGATCGGGCATCATGGCCGCGATATTGCGGAAGGTGTCTTCTAAAGTCTCACCTTTGCTCAAAGAGGCATTTTGCGGGTTATCCAAAGCCACGGAGCGCAGGCCGAGGCGTGCCGCGGCGACTTGAAAGCTCATGCGTGTGCGCGTGCTGGGTTCGGAGAACACCATCGCAGCCACTTTGTGGCTGAGCCCGTCCGTTGTGATCAGATGATCAAATCGCTTTTTTCTTTCGAATTCGGATTTGAAAAGAGTGGCGCGCGAGAAGATCTGATCGATATCTTTCTCAGTGAGCTGTTCTGAGCTAAGGAATGATTCACCAACCATGGACATGGCGAGAATCTATCGTGAGAAAAGGGATTGAGTCAATCGATGCTACGCAACATTCGCGACCATCGTAGCCGGGGCATGGATCGCACAACGTCACCGTCAAACCAATCCAAACTCAGCCAAATGCGCCATACCTTGGCGTCAACCGCATCCTGCCTTATTGGTCCCCAGCTACGCGAATCCTCAAGGAAAGAACGCTTGTCATTGAGCAGATACAATTCTTGGGGCGGAACCACTATAGGTCCGGCCACGGTTTCTTTGCCCTTGGCGAGGGGCCAAATTAACCAGCGCGCGCCAAGAACCGTTTCAAGTTCCACACCGTCCGTCACCGCACGATGACGCGATTTTTCACCGTTGATCGCCAGGTCACCATTAATGAATTCAACGCGGTCACCCGGAAGGCCGATCACTCTTTTCAGACAGATTCGCTCCTTGGACTGAGGACAGCGGAGCGCCACCACATCCCCACGCTTGAGATGGTGAACGGCGATCTTATTGCCGAGCAAAAAATCGCCCGGCCAAATATTGGGTAGCATCGACCAGCCCGACATAACGTAGCTGGAAATCAAAAATGTCCGAATGAGTATCGCAAGGATAATGATAATGCCGAACGACTGAAGCGCGTAGCGAAGGAGAAAGGTTCTCTGCTTCATTTCAAGCCGCTAAAAAACCGCCCCCAACGACGCCTGAGCGGATTGCACAGAAAGGGCAACAAGCGCAACGTTTCCTCGCAGCTCAGCCACACAAAAAGTGCTTTTCCGAGCAAATTCTCACGCGGGAGCGATCCCCAGTAACGGCTATCCTTGGAGTTGTCGCGGTTATCGCCCATGCAAAAATATTCGTCCTTGGAAACCGTAAACGGCCGGTCGAAAAAGCGCGCAGCCCCCTTCATCAGCAATCCGCGATGGACGACGCCTTTCAGATTCTCCTCAAAGAAATCAACATCGGCGAAGCTCGCTCCGGCAAGATCACTCTCTTTAACGGGATAATAAGGCTTCTGCGATTCAGGATCCGCCGAGACCGGCAACACTTTGGTTTCAAGCTTTTCGTCATTCAGTTTCACGTAGCCTTCGGAATCGATCTCAACCTTATCGCCGGGCACACCGACCACCCGCTTGATCATGAAGTAGCCGCTGTCTTCAACCGAGCGGAACACCACGATGTCGCCGCGTTTCGGCTCGCCATTTTCGAATAACCATTTTTTGGTGAAGGGAATGCGAACACCGTAAGCGAATTTGCTGACCAAAATATGATCGTGAATCAAAAGCGTCGGAATCATGCTGCCGCTGGGAATGACGTAAGGTTCAAAGAGCAACCAGCGGAAAGCCAATATGGCCGTGACCGCCAGGAGGAAGGAACCAAGACCTTCGCCAAATTTTGCTTTTTTCTTCTTATCAGCCATGAGTCGACCTCTTGCTTAATGCACGGTGTGGAACAGTCGTTTCCAGCGAACGTTGAGAGGATTGCACAAAAAGGTCAGCACAGGCAATGTGCTTTCGCAGCTGAGCCACACCAACGAAGCGCGGCCAATCAGGTATTCCCTGGGAACGAAGCGCTGCTCCTCTGACCATGCGCGAGAGTCCTGGGAGTTATCCCGGTTGTCGCCTAACACAAGATATTGCCCCTGCGGCACGGTGACCGGGCCGAAGGTTTCTTGATTTACGGCTTCGCGGCGGAGCAGTATGGAATAATCGCGATCGGAGAGATGCTCTTCCCATTGAACATAAAGAGCCCGCCCGCCCGCGCTGACGTCGCCGGGAAAATCCCGGTCACTGAGCCAGTTCCACTCGTCTTTGAGATTTTGCGGGATGGTCCTCTCCACCAGTTTTTCATTCACATAAAGATGGCCCTTATCGACCATGACGCGATCTCCTGGCAAACCCACCACGCGCTTGATAAAATATTTCTCTTTGTCGGCGGGATATTTAAAGACCACCACTTCACCGCGCTCCGGGTGCGCCCACTGCACAAACCAGCGTTCGCTGAACGGTGCACGCACGCCATAAATAATTTTATTCACAAAAATATGATCATTCACCAAAAGGGTCGGAAGCATGCTGGTGCTGGGAATCACATAGGCCTCAAAGAACGCCCAGCGCACTAAAAGAGCTAAGCCCACAGCCAGCACGAACGAGCCGGGTCCCTCGGTCCAAAAGCGGCGCGAAAAAACCGCCACTAGTCTTCCACCTTAAGAATCGCTAAGAAAGCCTCTTGCGGGACATCGACCGAACCCACCGACTTCATGCGCTTCTTACCTTCTTTTTGCCGCTCAAGAAGCTTGCGCTTACGTGAGATATCGCCGCCGTAACACTTAGCCGTCACGTCTTTGCGAAGCGCACCCAGCGTTTCGCGGGCCACGATTTTGGCGCCGATCGCCGCTTGAATGTTCACTTGATATTGCTGGCGCGGAATCAGTTCTTTGAGCTTCGCGGCCAGCTTTTGTCCGCGATTCTGGGCCTTAGAGCGGTGAACCATGATGCTCAAAGCATCGACCGGTTCGGTGTTGATCAAGATATCCATTTTCACCAAGTCGCCCGGCTCAAAACCAATCAGTTCGTATTCCATCGAGGCATAACCTTTGGAAATCGACTTCAGCTTGTCGTAAAAATCCGTCACCATTTCATTCATCGGCAATTTGTATTCGATGATCACTTTCACATCGGTGATGTATTCCATTTTAATTTGGATTCCACGCCGGTCTTCACAAAGTTTAAGCAAACCACCAATGTATTCCGAAGGCGTGTGTAAAGAAATTTTCACGTAAGGTTCGAGAAGTGTTTCGATCTGCGTGGGATCAGGCATATCGGCCGGATTCTCGAGCGTGAGCTGCGTGCCGTCGGTCTTGACGACTTTATAAACCACGGTCGGCGCGGTGGTGATTAAATTGAGATTAAATTCCCTCTCTAACCGTTCTTGCACGATCTCCATATGCAGCAGGCCCAAAAAGCCGCAGCGGAAACCGAAGCCTAAGGCCGCGGAAGACTCGGGCTCATAGGATAAGCTCGAATCGTTCAGAACAAGCTTTTCGAGCGATTCTTTAAGATCTTCGAAATGTTGGGCTTCAACAGGGAAAATCCCCGAGAACACCATCGGCGTGATCTTTTGAAAACCGGCCAGCGCTTCAGTGGCCGGCTTTTTGGCCATCGTGACCGTGTCGCCCACCTTCACATCGCGGATGTCTTTCATTCCACAGATCACGAAGCCCACTTCGCCGGACTGAAGCATTTCAAGATTGGTGGCGAAGGGAGAAAAGACTCCGAGCTTTAGAACTTCGTAATCTTTGTCCGTCGCCATGAATTTGATTTTATCGCCCACCTTGACCACGCCGTCCATGACCCTCACTAACGTCACAACGCCTTGATAGGAATCAAACCAAGAGTCGAAAATCAGCGCGCGCAAGACGGCATCGCGATTGGCTTTAGGGGGCGGGACACGCTCGACCACCGCTTCAAGAATATCTTGAATGCCGATCATCTCTTTCGCGCTGGCCATAATGGCCCGTGAAGCGTCCAGCCCGATACCGTCTTCGATTTGTTTTTTCACGCCTTCGGGGTCGGCCGATGGCAAATCAATTTTATTTAATACCGGAATGATCTCAAGATTGCCTTCGAGCGCGAGATAAACGTTGGCCAGTGTTTGCGCTTCGACCCCTTGGGCGGCGTCGACCACCAAAATCGCGCCTTCACAGGCGGCGAGAGAGCGTGAAACTTCGTAAGAAAAATCCACGTGCCCGGGGGTGTCGATCAAATTCAGTTGATAGGTCTTGCCGTCTTTGGCTTTGTACATCAGGCGCACGGTTTGCGCTTTGATGGTGATCCCGCGCTCGCGCTCAAGCTCCATATTGTCGAGGAACTGGGCCTTTTTTTCGCGGTCGCTGACGGTTTGCGTGAATTGCATCAGGCAATCCGCCAATGTGGATTTGCCATGATCAATATGCGCGATGATCGAAAAATTACGGATTAATTCAGGACTCATTTTCGCTCACCGGTAATTTTCCGGGAACAATTCCCGCTCGAGAACTTCGATCACGATGTGGATCAACTTGATGTGCAATTCTTGAATGCGGTCGGAACTGTTTCCCGGAACGACGAGCGCCAGATCGGCTAAATCCTTAAGCTTGCCTCCGTCACGTCCCAGAAGGGCCACGGTTTTTAAACCCTTTTTCTTGGCCATTTCAAAAGCGCGGACGACATTGGCCGAATTGCCGCTGGTGCTTAATCCCACCAGTAAATCGCCGGGGCGGCCTAAGCCCTCCACCTGGCGCGCGAAAATATGCTCGAAGCCGTAATCGTTGCTCACGCAAGTCACGTGGCTGGCGTCGCCTAAGGCAAGGGCGCCGAGCGCGCGGCGATCCTTACGATAGCGGCCGGTGAGTTCTTCGGCGAAGTGCATGGCGTCGCAGTGGCTGCCGCCATTGCCGCAGGTAAAAAGATTGCCGCCGGCTTTCATGGTCGCAATCAACAGGTCGGAAAAGCGAGTGCACAGCTCGACTGTTTTTGGATTGTCGAGAAACTGCCCCAGCGTTGTGCGCGCCTCATTCAAACTGTTTTGCCAGATCTCCGCTGATTTCACTGAAATCCTTACATCCGTTTCAAGGTGTTGACGGCGTCTTTGAGCGCATCCACTTTGTCAGTCTTCTCCCAAGTGAGGTCGGCGCCATGGCGTCCGAAGTGGCCGTAGTTGGTGGTCTTACGGAACTTAGGCTTTAAGAGATCAAATTGTTCGATGATGCTGGCGGGTTTGAGATTCCAAATTTTCTTTACCGCCTTCGCCAGCACTTCGCCGCCGACCTGTGAGGTTCCGTAATCGTTCACCATAATGCTGACCGGTTCGGCAACGCCGATGGCATAGGCCAATTGCACTAAACACTTCTCCGCCAATCCGGCAGCGACGATGTTTTTCGCAACGTGTCTGGCGGCATAGGCGGCCGAGCGATCCACTTTGGAGGAGTCTTTGCCGGAAAATGCGCCGCCGCCGTGAGCCCCATGACCGCCGTACGTGTCGACAATGATTTTGCGGCCGGTGAGCCCGCAATCCCCGTGAGGTCCTCCCACCACAAAGCGGCCGGTGGGATTAATATGGAATTTTGTGTCTTTATCAATCCACTGCCCGGGAATTTGCTTTTTCACCAAGTGGGTCACGAATTCTTGAATTTCTTTTTGTGCGACGTCAGGCGAGTGTTGGGTCGAGAGCACGATCGTGTCGATACGTGCCGCTTTGCCGTCTTTGTACTCAACGGTCACTTGACTCTTTGAGTCAGGGCGCAGCCAGTTCACCTGATTGCTCTTTCGCGCCTGCGCCAACTCATACACCAGCTTGTGCGCCATGCTGATGGAGAGCGGCATAAACTCTGGGGTCTCATTATTGGCGTAGCCGAACATCAAGCCTTGGTCGCCCGCCCCTTGCTCTTTGGCGTCGACGCCCATGGCGATATCCGCGCTTTGGCGGCCGAGCGAAACCATAACCGCGCAGGACTTGTAATCAAAGCCTTTATCGCCGTCGTCATAGCCCACGTCCTTCACCACGTCGCGCACGATGGAGGAGTAATCAAGAATGCCTTTAGAAGTCACTTCGCCCGCAAGCATCACGAAGCCGGTGGACACCATGGTCTCGCAAGCCACGCGCGAGCGCGGATCTTGCGCCAGAAATCCGTCAAGGATCGCATCGCTGATTTGATCGGCTAATTTGTCGGGGTGGCCTTCGGAAACGCTTTCGCTGGTGAACAGGTAATTCAACATGAGCTAACCCTTTTTGAAGAGAAAGCTCAGAATTAACCGCGAGCGCGGCTACAGGTCAACCGACTTTGCTGGGAGCGCCCTTACGCGCCTGAACTTTATCCTTCTTACGGGAGAGCTGACGCGCAATCTTAGCAAGCGCTAAATCCACGCTGGTGAAGAAATTGTCGGCCTCCGCGCCGGCATGCATTTCGATGTCTTGGCCGCGCACCAGGATCTCGACCCGCTTCCCTGATTTCTCAATGATGAAGGTAAATTCCATACGTACCGGCTTCATCTCGAACTTTTCGAGTTTGACCACATGCTCGTGGACATATGCGGTGAGTTCTTCGGAGGGCGGCGAATGACGAAATTTAAAATCTATACGCATACAGGCTCATCGGCGCGAACGCATTGCGCATTTAGGGGGCAAGCGAAATTCTCAAAGTGA
>CAZVOP010000056.1:0-25055 GCA_964628445.1 uncultured Pseudobdellovibrionaceae bacterium
GTTGCGACGGCCGATGCCGCCGATGTTGCCCGCACCCGTGGCGAGGCTGGTCGTGCCGGTCGGTACCGCGGCACCCATGTTGATGTTGTTGTTTTGCTCGATAGCCGGTTTTTCTTCCTTCTCGACGAAACCGAGGTGAGGCAAGCACCAGACGATCAGCTGTGCGCGTGATTTAACGTTCATTTTTTTATAGATGTTGGTCAGGTGAAACTTCACCGTTTTTTCAGTGACGAATAGTTGATTCGCAACTTCCTTGTTGGAAAGTCCTTTTGTCACCAGTTCAGCGACTTCAGCTTCTCTGTTCGACAAACCTTTTTGTATCAATACGTCTCTGAGCATCCTTGCTCCCCCTGTTTTTTGGTTGTTGTTCCCCGACCCTCGTCGTTAGGCTGTCAGCCAGTTTCCCTACCAACTCGACCGCCTGTATTAAAGTCTACGGATTTTAGTTGTGAACGCAAGGGGGAATATTTCGCCCAGACCTGACTTAAGAACTAACCCTTTTGTGTAGATCGGGGAAGTTCGCGGGATGAGTGGGACTTTTCTTTGATCCGTTATGTTACAAAGCGTTCGCGTAAGCGGGTAAGAAGCGCATTCACCTCTCCTAAAGGCCGGACACTGAACACATCCTCGACTTGGCTTCCCCACGTGTGGGCGCGAGCCCAGCGTAATGAAAGCTTCTCATCGAACAAAGCTTGGGCCGTTGCGAACAAAAGGCCGCGCTGATCCTTGCCTTTGAAGCTCAATATCCACTCTTCGTCGTCGCTCGACATCAAATTCACCGACTGCAAAGAGATCTGTGGCACATTTTGTAGTGCATGTGAGGCCATGGAAAGCCACTTCGCGATTTGCTTCGGCGCTTTTTCGCTGCGCAAACAAAACCAATCGTAAACTCCGACCTGGGGAAGGGTGTGAATGCTCGAGAGCTGAATGGAAAGTCCCAGGCCGAACAACTGGCTAACGAAACTTAGGAATAAGCCCGCGCGATCGCTCTTGCGGTGAAATCTCACCCACACCCGGTTTTTGGATTTTAAAACCAAAACGGGCAGATCCTCTTTTGCTTTGGCTGCATCCTTTAAATCTTTGATCAAAACGCGTGGCGACAGCATTTGTAAAAGGATCGGATCGAGGACGGAGAGCCACTCATCGGCCTCACTGAGATTTGATTTTTTTGCGAAGGCCAGATGACTTTGCAGGCTTTGGGCCTCGGGCGATTGCAGGCTTTCGACCAAATTCAAAAGCAGCTGCGCCTTCCACGGGGTCCATGCCTCGGGATTGGTGGCGCGAATATCGATTGCGGTAAAAAGCGCGAGCAGAACAAGCCTGTGGCCCACGACCCCGCGCGCGAAAAGCCTTTTCCAGGTCGATGGTGCTTGCGGATTTTGCCGAAACGCCGCGGTGGAAAGGAGCAAATGGCTTTCGACCAGCCACATGACTTCGGTTTTGACGGTTTCGGAGTAAGCCCAGGCCTCGAAATACTTTTCGACGAGCTTGGCACCCTCGGTGGAATGATCGCCCTTTCGGCCCTTGGCCAGATCGTGAAAAATCGCGGTCAGCTTTAAGATCCACCAGTCTTGTGCACTCAAATCCTTCGTCAGCTTACCGATCACGCCGAACACCCGCTTGCTGGTTTTGCAGCGCTGAACCTCACGCAAAGTCTGCACAAGATGCGCATCGGCGGTGAAGCGGTGGTAATGATCGTGCTGAACCAAGCCTTTAAGTTTCTTAACGTCGGGAATCAGCACTTCAAAAACACGGGTGCGATGAAGCGCGACCAAAAAGGCGTCGCTTTGATCCGCGGCGATCGCTTTGTGCAGGATTTTTCCGCGCTCAAAATCATTGAGATCTTTGTTGAGTTGGTCGATCAAGCGGCGCAGTTCATATTGCCGAAGCAGCGTCGGATCGGCGCTGAGCGAGGTGACCGATTCGTTGAGCGTGTTGAGTCCTTTGCGCGCGGCTTGGCGTTTTTTGGGGCTCGCCGCGCAGTTGGCCACCGCCCAATCGGCATAGAAGCTTGCGCGCTCAAGCTCACTCTGCACGAACTTCATCAGCACCTGCGGCGACTCAAGCTTCAGCTTTTTGCTGAGTTCCAGTTGATCGTTGGCCGAAAGGACATCGCCCGAATTCATCAGATGAAGAAGCGCTCTTAAAAATAAAAGTTCTTCTTTAATCTGCTCAAGGACACGGAACGGATAGTCTTCAAGCGGCAAAAAAGCTTCAGGGAATAATTCTCTCAAGGCCAAGGCTTGTTCGATGTCGCGCAAGCCTCCCGAACCGTACTTGAGATTCGGTTCCAGGTAATTCGAGATGGAGTCTTGGCGCTTGCGCCGCTCTTCGCGCTCAAAACGAATAGCTTTGAGAATTTGCCGCTTGGTTTTTACGGCGTGCTGCCGTTGCGCTTCAACGAGGCTTTGATCTTCCGGGTAGAGCGCTTGTGCCCGATGCAATGCCAGCACGTCGAAAGGTTGAACCCCGACACTCCAGTCGTTCATATCTTCGGGCGTGCGGCTTCTGAGCTTAACGCCGGACTTGAAGGCCTGGTTGACGAAGCTCTTCACCTTTTCTTCAGGCCCCACAAAAAGCATGTCGATATCCGACTTAGGCGTCAGTTCGTGCCTTGACCACGAACCAAGCAAAATCGGTTTCACTTCTCTTAGATCGCCGAATTGACGTAGGCGCTCAAGCAGTTCTTGTTCAATCCAATCATTGAATTTGCGGCGTGAGTTCACGATCGATTTCGGAAAAACCGCTTCGCTGAGCAGAATCTGCATTCCCTGGTCAGGTTTTAAGACGAAACTTCGCGTTGCCATTCGAAGAGCTTATTCAATGCTTCGAGCGGAGTCATGCGCGAAAGATTAAGGGCTTTGACTTCGTTCAGCCATGCGGGGATCTCCGGCTGCGGCTGCGGTGTCGTGGCCGCGGCATCGGCAAAAGAGAGCTGCTGCGGCTGCCCGCCTTGGGACTCAAAACCGGTCAAGATCGCTTGCGCTCGCGAAGTCACCGCGGGAGGAAGCCCCGCCAGTTTCGCCACATGAATCCCGTAAGAGCGGTTGGCCGGTCCGGCTTTAAGCGTGTGCAAGAATTGGATCTGGCCGCCCTTTTCTTGTACGGTCATGTGCCCGTTGTGGATTTGCGGATGAATGCGGCCAAGACCCGTGAGCTCGTGATAGTGAGTCGCGAATAAGAGATAAGGCTTTTTGTTGGTGACCAAGAATTCAAGAATCGATTGCGCAAGGCTCATCCCGTCGTAGGTCGAAGTGCCGCGCCCGATTTCGTCCATAATGACCAGCGACTGCGGGCCGACTCGCTTTAAAATTTCGGCGGTCTCGGTCATCTCCACCATGAAGGTTGAAAGGCCTTCGTTTAAGGCGTCGCTTGCGCCGATGCGGGTGAAAATTTCGGTGTACAAAGGAAGCTCGGCTTTTTCGGCCGGAACGAACGATCCGATTTGCGCTAAGATCGCGTTCAACGCCACTTGCCTCATGAGCGTCGACTTACCGGCCATATTCGGCCCGGTCAGGAGCAAACACTCGCCCGGCACTAAGCGAATCGAATTGGCGACAAAGCCCTTGCCAAGCGTTTGTTCGACCACGGGGTGGCGGCAAAGCTCCAAATTCAAAATGCCGTTGCTATTGAAAACCGGCCGATGGTATCCGCGCTCACTGGCGAGCCACGCAAGCGCAGACAAAACATCCCATCTGGTCCACACGCGCGCAAGCGCCAGCAACATCGGCGCATGCTGCACCACTTGCTCGCGCAGTTGCGAGAAAATCTCAAATTCCAATTGATCGCGGCGGCTGCGCGCCGAGAGAACCTTTTCTTCCAGGCGGTCGAGTTCATCGGTGGTGTAGCGCTCGGCATTGGTCAGCGTTTGTTTCCTGCGGTAATGCTTTGGCGCCTTTTCGGCGTGGGTTTTGGTGAGCTCGATATAAAAGCCGAAAACATTGTTGTAGCGCACCTTCAGCGACGAAATACCGGTTTGTTGTTTTTCGCGCGTTTCCAGCTCAAGCAGAAGCTTTTGCGAGTCTTGAGTCAGAGTGATGAGCTCATCGAGTTCCGGGTGAACGCCTTGACGGATCAATCCGCCCTCTTTGACCTGGATCGGCAGCTCTTCCTTTAAAGAAGCTTCAATCGTTCGCGCAAGCTTTAAACATTCCGCAAGCCCTGAGGACGTCGGACCCATCGGATGCTGACGGCTCAACTCCTCACCGTGCAAAACGGATTCGGCGATCGCCATCAAATCGCGCGCATTAAATGTGGTGGTGTGGACTTTTCCCAGGCGGCGCTCGACATCGCCGAGCCTCGCCAAGGTCTGCCGGAAGCGTTTCAATTCGGGCGTGCGACTGCACCACATTTCGATTTCGTCTTGGCGCTTGAGCAGCTCTTCGCCGTTGAGAAGAGGCGTCGCAAGCCAACTTTTAAGTAACCGTGCACCGGCCGAGGTCTGCGTGCGATTGACCGCGGTAAACAAAGTGCCTTCAGGCTTTCCGCCCGTGCCTTCGAACATCTCGAGATGGCGGATCACCGTGGCACTTAAGCGCATTTGCGATTTGCGCCTGCGCACTTCAAAAGCACTCAAAGCGCGCACCGAATCGGGACCTTGCATATGCGCGATGTAGCCGCGCAAAATCTCTTCGCAGTTCATTTTCTCGTCGCCAAATTCGGAGCGTACGGCGGCACCGGTCAGACCGGATTTTTGGCGTTCGATCCAATTGCTTTTGCTTAACACCAATTCGACCGGCGTCAGCATGGCCAGCAACTCTTCGCGCTCTAAAGGATCCGCAAAATCATAACGAAAAGCTTCGCCCGTCGTGATATCGGCAAAGGCCGCGGCCTGTAAATCGTAAGCGCAAAGATAATTGGCGCTTAACTGGTCAAGAGTGTCGGGATCGTAAACCATCCCCGGGGTCAGCACCCGGGTCACGGCCCGCTTAACGATGCCCTTGGCGGTTGCCGGGTCTTCGATTTGGTCGCAAATGGCGACCTTGTGCCCGGCATTTAAAAGTTTGGCGATGGGACCCGCGATCGAATGATAAGGAACGCCGCACATCTTCGGCGAATCTTCGGATTTTTTATTGCGCTGAGTGAGTGCTATGCCGACGATCGGAGCCGCTGTCTCGGCATCCGTGTGAAACATCTCGTAAAAATCGCCCATACGGAACAAAACGACCTCATTGGGATACTTGGCTTTGATCTCCCAATATTGCTGCATCAAGGGCGTAAGTTTAGGCTGGTTTTGCATTGCCGCTGATCGTACCGCAAAGGCCTTTAGGGTCAACGCGAAGCAGTTTTGATGCTCAGTTTCCTTAAGCGGCGGAGGTCTTTCTTCAGTATATCGCTCTCGGGGCCAGAGAGCGGGCGGCCGGCAAACCGCGCCAGCGTCAATTTCGCGAGGATGGGTTCGACCGCAGCCTCCAGATCAGGCCTAAGCTGCCTGACTTTTTCCATTAGAGACAGGGGGCCGTCGCTCGCGGCCCTGCGAATCTTGTGTTTTCCCAAAATCCCCACGAGGTCAAGGTAGAGCTGTTCCTCAAGCGCGAGCGGCAGCTTGCCCCGCGCCTCAAAGAAATAAATGATGGCCAAGAGCAACACGACCGACAACAAAAGAAAGACCGGCAAAGCGCGAAATAAAGTTTCTTCCATGCCGAACTTCGCCAGCAATTCTTTTTGCTTGGCCAAATCGAAGCGCAGCAAAAAGCCGACCCAGTTGGCTTCGACCTCATCCATCATCGCGCGAAAACGCAAAATAAGGCTGGCCTGCCCGCCGCCCAAATCGCCGCCCGCCGACATCCGCATCGGCGCCACCTGCGCGGTCGGATCGAGCCTGCGCCAACGCTTACCCTCGGGCTCAAAATACTCCACCCAAGCATGCGCATCGTGCGCACGCACCGTGATGTAGTTGTCCAAAAAGCTCGGCGTTCCGCCCTGAAACCCCACCACCACCCGGGCCGGCACTTTCATGTAGCGAAGCATCGTCGCCATGGCGCCCGCGAAGTGTTCGCAGAAACCGCTTTTGGTTTTAAAAACAAAATCGTCGATGCCGGAAGCTTTGGGCGGCTGCATCGTGTAGCTGTAACCGTTGTCGCGAAAATTTTTAAGAAGACCGCTCACCGCCTCGGTGGAATTCGTGGCGGCGATGGATTTCAAAAATGCCTGCATTTCTTCACTGGGTGGCTCCGCCGTTTTAAGAAAAGGTTCCAGATTCTCATCGGCGTTCGCCGTTACATTGCTTTGTGCGCTCTCGAGCACGTAACGTTCGCGGTTTTGCAAGGGTTGATCCAATTCGAACGTGCGTCCGTCACGATTGTTGATGCGCGTGCGGTTCAGATCGCTAGGAATCGAAACGGTGCGCGTGTTTTCCAAAGAAAATAAAAAACGCTCCGAACCCGGCTCCAAAAAAACTTCAATATCGGGTGAAGCGCCAGAAGCCTGCGGAGGCGCCTCCCGCGTGCGCTTCGGAGCCCGGCTCCAATCGAGACCCCTCGACTCATCGAGCACGGCGCCGCGCCAATAAAGCGAGCGCGGAGGCGGCAAATCTCCCTTAAGAAAAGTGGCGCGAAAGATCAATTCCTCGCTCGAGCTTAGTGAAGACACCGAACCCGGCTGCAGGCGATCCGTCACGCCGGTTTTAGCTTGCGTCTGTTGGCCGCTTCCAAAGCCCGTCGAAAAGCGTGGGAACAAGACGAAGCAAACGACCAGCAACGGCGAAGCCTTGATCGTTAGCGCCATCGTCGGGCGCAAATAGGATTTAGCTTGTCTCCAGTCCCAGCTCTCATTCTCCAGCGCATGCAAGAAAGAAACGATCAGCACCACATCCATGATCAGAAAGGCGGTCAACGTCAGCGATTGATCGACAAGCAAATAGCTCATCAACATCAGAAAGCACAAAAGAGCGTTGAAAAAATAATCGCGTTTCCGCCGCAGTTCGTAGGTTTTCAAGCAGGTCAGCAACGCCAGCAAAGTTCCCGCCGCTTCGTCGCCGAATATCGAATGATAATGCTGCCAAATGGCCGTGCCGATCGCACCTCCGGCCAACCACACCATCCAACGCGGCGGCGTTCGCAAGCCGTAAAACTCAACGAACAAGCGGTAACCGAGAAATATCAAACCGAGCGCCGAAGACCACAGCGGCTTTAAATACAAATGCGGGATCATATTGATTGCGACCAGCGCCAAGAGCGGCAGCGTGAGGCTTTTCAAATTGTTATTCATTGTTGACCTGCTTCGCTCTGGCCAGCGCACGCCAGCATGCACGTGCGTGGTCAAAACCGCGTCCCGGCGCGATCACAAGATTCGGCGTCTGCATTTCGAAGGAGGCATTCTCGTCGACGGCGCGCTTAATCCACGCGCTCATTTGCTTGAGGCCCTGCTCGAAATTTTTTTTGTCGGCGCTCCAAGGAATCAGGTAGTGCCTGTCTTCGGCGCCCCAATGAACCTTGGTGTAGAGCTTACCCGTTCGTGCGTAATGCTTCCATGCGATTTGATGATAGCTCTCCCCGGCGAGATAAGATTTCAGTTCACCAAAATCACCGTCAGGCCCGCGGCGCATACCTAGCTCAAGATCGCCTTGGTTAAAAGCCCGTTCAGTCAGATCGCGAGTGGTCTGCGGTTTTGGATAAACCAACAATTCGCCCTCGGGCCGAAAGATTTTCCAGGCGCGAAAAATTCCCAGCGGGAAAAATGTCTCGACGGCGATCTCAGGCAAAGAGTGAGCGCCGCGCCGCCAGGCCAAAACCTCAATCCTCGCCGGTTTAAAAGTTTCTTGGGGCTGCAGGTCCTCATTGCATGAAGCGAGAGTCTTGAATAATTTTGAGCGCGCGCGTAAGCGGAGCGATCTTTTTCGTCCCGCGCGTTTTTGCACGAGGTAGAAATTTAAGGCCATTTTGTCGCCCTCGAAGGCCTCGTCGGCGCGCAGAAACTGCAAACGTACCCCGCGCAAATTGTAATGCGTCTGCAACATCGACACCACGAAGAGCGAGAACAAGAAAAACGCCAGAATGAAAATCAAATTGTTGTTGTAGGTTGCCGCGGTCAGAATCAGAACCACCACCATCGCCAGAAACAAAAATCCACGCCCGGTGGGTATAATATAAATGCGATTTTCGCGCACTATTTTGCGGCGCAGACCTTCCATTGCTCACTCCACCGAAATGCCGAGCAAAAACTCCTTGGACTTATCGAAGGCGGATCCGGACGGCATTTTCATGCGGTGATTGATCACCCATGGACCTACGCTTTGTACGTCCTCCGGCAAAACGAAATCGCGGCCTTCCAAGAAAGCCCATGCACGCGCGGCGGAAAGCAACGCCAGGCCCGAGCGCGGCGATAAGCCGGTGAAGTCGGTTTTGGAATTCCGGCTTTGCACCAGGATCCTTTGGACATATTTTAGAACTTGCTCGGAACAAAGAATTTTTTCGATCTTATTTTGCAGTTCAAGCACTTGCGTCGGGCTTAAGATCACCGGGATTTCATGTTCAAGCTTACGATTGCCCCTCAACAATTCCATCTCGAACTGCATTGAGGGAAAGCCCATATGGATGCGCATTAAAAAGCGGTCAAGTTGCGATTCCGGCAGCGGATAGGTGCCGATTTGTTCACGCGGGTTTTGCGTCGCCACGACGAAGAACGGATTGGGCAAATCGCGTGTGACGCCGTCCATACTCACGCGCCGCTCTTCCATGGCTTGGAGAAACGCGGACTGCGTTCGCGGGGTTCCGCGATTCAGCTCATCGGCGATCAAGGCATTAGTGAATATCGGACCTTGGTGAAATTGAAAAGTTTGAGTGTTCGCATCGAAGATCGCCGTACCCAAAATATCCGACGGCAAAAGATCGTTGGTGAACTGCACGCGCTTCGTCTCCAAGCCCAGCACACGGCTAAGAGTCCGAACCAAAGTGGTTTTGCCGACTCCCGGAACATCTTCGACCAACAAGTGGCCACGCGCAAGCACGCAAGCCAGCGAAAGGCGGACTTGCTCAGGCTTACCCAAAATCACCGAATCAAGGATGTCGATGACCGGCTGAAGGGGCGAAATCACGCTGCTTTTTTTAAGTGAGAACATGTAGTTCTTTTCGGACTAGGGCTTCAATTCCGTGAATAGCTTTTGGTAGATTCCGTCGAAGCCACCGTTGCTCATGATCAGTATCACGTCCTTCGGCTGGATCAAAGGCGTCATCTTCGACAAAAGACCAGGAACATCGGCCGCAGTCTCCGCTATTTTGCCGTTCTGACGAAGCGACGCGATCAACTTGTCGGTCGAAAAACGCTCATCCTCTTTAAGTCTGCTTTGATCAAAGGGTTGCGCGACAAAAACGACGTCCGCCGAAGAAAAAGCGCGGGCATAGTCTTCTTGAAAAACACTGCGGCGCGAGGTCGCCGAACGCGGCTCGAACACCGCGACAACTCGGCGGCCCGGAAATCTTTCATGCATGCACTTCAATGTCAGATCCACCGCGGTCGGATGATGCGCGAAATCTTCAACAACCGTAACGCCGCCCACTTCGCCCAGCAATTCTTGCCGGCGCTTGACGCCTTTGAAGTCCGCGAGCGCTTGAAGAACTTTATTTTTGGACCATCCCAAAGTATCGGCCATGGCGAAAACCGAAAGGGCGTTCAGGGAATTGTGCTCGCCGAATATTTTTAAAGCCAGATCGGCGACGGCTTCGCCATTTTTTAGAACTTGAAATTGATTGCGGCCCACCACGATGTCACGCTGGCCCATTTGATAGTCGCCTTTTTTGGACCCGTAGCTCACTATTTTTTTGGCTTTGCAGAATTTAAGCAGACTGGGGATATTCACATCATCCGCGTGATAAACCAGCGTCCCGTCTTCGGGGATCAATTCAAGAAGCATCTTGAACGCTTCTTTAACGTGATCGAGATCCCGGTAGATATCGGCGTGATCAAATTCAACAGACGTCAAAATGACATGTCTTGGTTTGTAGTGGATGAATTTCGGCACTTTGTCGAAGAAGGCGGTGTCGTATTCATCGCCCTCGATAACAAATGCATTTCCTTTGGGTGCGCGAAACGATTTTTGGTAATTCAGCGGAATGCCGCCGATCAAGAAGCCCGCATTCATTTGCAGACCATCGGTCACCCAAGCCATGATCGAAGTCGTGGTGGTTTTTCCATGCGTTCCAGCGATGACATAACTCTCACGGCTTCCGATCACAAATTCGCCAAGCGCTTTCGGCAAACTGGTGTAGGGAATATCGGTTTGCAACAACGCCTCGGCTTCGGGGTTGGTTCTTGAAATGACATTGCCCACGATCACCAAATCGGGCCGCGGCGTTAAATTTTCTTTCTTAAATCCGATTTGAATCGGGATTTTAAGCGATTCAAGTTGCGTCGACATGGGCGGATAAACATTCTGATCGCTACCCGACACATGAAAGCCAAGATCTTTTAAAATTCCCGCAAGCGAAGCCATGGCCGTACCGCAAATGCCGATGAGGTGAATATGGGAGCCGGGCTTTAGATTTTTAATTGATAAACTCATGCCTAATTCTAAGTTTTCTTTTAGGCCGCTGACAACCGCTTATTTGCCTCCAAGGCTCTCGACCACCCAGTCGTGAATTTGCGGGCGCAATTGCAAGAAGGACTTGTTCTCGCGCGTGGGATGAACACGATTACTTAATATCGTGACCAGCAAATCTTTTTTCGGATCAAACCAGATGGACGTACCGGTAAAGCCCGTATGGCCGAATGAGTTGAGTGAAAAATATTTTCCGCAGCTCGTCTTGGGACGCGATGGTTTCATAAACCCCAAGCCCCAATCGCCGACCGCTCTCTTGGTCCGCCGCCCGGTAAAGTACCGCACCATCGTTGGATCGCCGAACAAGTCGCTTTCCCCCAGATAGGCCTTTCGCAGCTCCAGCCCCCAGCGGCTGACCGATTGGATGTCGCCAAAAAGGCCCGCATGCGGAGCCACGCCCGCCAGCGCCCAAGTGTTTTCGTCATGCACTTCGCCGTGCAGGATTTTTTTTCGCCACGTGCATCTCTCGGTCGGAGCATAAAGCGCACGCTTAAAGCGCGGCTTGTTGCCCGGGTGAAAAAAAATATCGGGTAAAGCAAAGCGTTCGCTCAATAAATCCCACATCTCCTCAAGCCGAAGCTCGAGCCGCTCTTCCAAAAAAGCACCCATCATCCATAAATCAATGTCCGAATAAACCGCGTGCTTACGCCTTGCGCTTTTCACCTTGGCGAGCTGCTTCTTCATCTGCACCCAGCGCGCATCGGGATCTAACGGCCCTTTTAATTTTTTATACATCGGCAGCCACCACTCAAGACCGGCGGTATGGCTGAGCAACTGCTCGGGCGTTGAGCGATGCTTCCACCAAGGCAAAACCTTCTTCAATGGCAGCTCGAGTTCACTTTTAAATTCAGAAAAATAAATCATGCTTTGGCTGGCGGTGAAAATAATTTTTGTCAGCGAAGCCAAGTCGTAATAGCGATAAGTTTCGCCGATATGGAGCAAGCCCTTGCGCCTTCCCCCTTGGTGCACGTCGACGACCACTCCAGGAGTGATCCCGGCAAGCTCATTCATGCCCGGAAATTTCTTTTTCAAATTCCGCTCAAAAGAATTCATCGCGCGCGAATTCCCGAGCTCACGATCAAAGAGGCCTTGCGCCCGCTTTCGATCACCGCGTCCGTATTAAAGGGCAGCGTGTACTGCACTTTGGCATCGTGACCGACTTTCAAGCCGCGATAAACGGGAAAGCGGGCCGTGCTTGCGAAGCGCGCGATCACGTCGTTCCACAGCCCGCGCCGGTCTTTCGGGTTATGGAGCTGAAAATGTCCAAACACCACGGCCTGAATCCGATCCAGCCAACCGGCTTGCGTGATCTGCTCCAGCATGCGGTCCACCCGGTGCGGACGTTCACCGGTGTCTTCTAAAAATAAAATGCTTTTGCCGGGCTTAAGCACTGAAGGCGTTCCCAAGCCCGATTGCAGCGTCGCCAGATTGCCGCCCAAAACTCGGCCGCGAATTTTTCGCTTCTTGCGCGCCGGAGCATTCAGCGCTTTCAGATTGGCGAATTCAAACTCGCCGATCAGGCCGAAAATCAAACCCAACAGCTGCCGCTTTTCACCGGGCGACATGGCGCCCCTTCCCAAGCGGTCAAACAACGGCCCGTGATACGTCGGCCAATTCCACTTTTGATTTAAGTGCGCATGCAAGGTCGTGATGTCGCTGTAGCCAAGAAATATTTTTGCTCTTGAAGGCTTCTTCCACTTCTCGATCTCGCTCATCAAACGAAGTGCGCCGTATCCTCCACGCGCGCACCAGATCATCTTCGAATCCGATGCATAGAGGGCCTTGCGCAGATGCTTAAGGCGAACCTCATCCGTGTTAGAAAAAAGTAAGCTTTCCGCAAAGATATTTTTAGGAACGCGCGGGACCAGACCGAGATCCTTAAGTGCCTTAATGGCACTGCGCAGTTCTTGCTTTGTACACTGGCTCGCCGGAGCAACAATGTCCACGATGTCGCCTTGGCGCATGGGTTCAAGCAGCACAAATCCTCCTTGATCCTCTATAGAATAGGTCTATTTTATTCCTCGAGGTAGGGTTTATATGGATAAAATTATTTGCGTCGGCAAAAACTATCTAAAACATGCGCTCGAACTCGGCGACACCGTACCGGAAGAACCCACGTATTTTATGAAGCCGCCGAGCTCGATCCATGCCGTTTCTAAAAACGGCGAGGTGGTCCGGTTCCCAAATCACGGCGAACTCCATCACGAAATTGAATTGGTCTTCCGTATCCAAAAACCGAACGGAGGCAAGCCCACCCTTTCGCACTACACTTTCGGCGTCGATCTGACCTTCCGTGACTTACAAACCCGCTTAAAGAAAGCCGGCCAACCATGGGAAAAGGCTAAAGTCTTCGAGAATTCCGCGATCCTTGGGCCATGGCGTGAATGCATGTCACTCGAAGACGTGATGGATATCCGCTTCAAGCTTTCAGTCAACGGCAAGGTACGCCAAAGCGGCGTTGGTCACCACATGAGATGGCAGCCCGAGTTTTTGCTTGAGGATCTGCAAAGATGGTTTCCGATCCAAGACGGTGACATTCTTTTTACCGGAACACCCGAGGGAGTCGGACCGCTGGTCGACGGCGACCTGGTCGAGTTAACCGGCGGGAATATCGCCTACACCTTTCGCTGTGGGACCACCCTTGTCTAAAAGCACGGTCAAAAAAATCATCGTGGTCGGCGGTGGCTTCGGTGGACTGAACTGCGCGCGCGAACTGGCCCGCAACAAGAACCTGGACATCCTGATTCTTGACCGCCGCAATCATCATTTATTTCAACCCCTCCTTTACCAAGTGGCGATGGCGGGTTTGAGCCCGGCCGATATCTCAACTCCCATCCGTTCTGTTTTTCGCAAACAAAAAAACGTGCGCGTGTTGATGGCCGAGGTGAGCGAAATTTCAGTGAGCGCAAAAAAAGTCTCAACCAGCGTCGGTGAATTCAAGTTCGATTATTTGGTGCTCGCCTGCGGCGCCGAACATTCCTACTTCGGTCACAACGAATGGGAAGACTTCGCCCCAGGCCTTAAAACTCTGGAACAAGCGACGGAAATCCGGCGCCGGGTGCTGACCGCTTTCGAAAAGGCGGAGGCTCAACCGGACCGCGAAAAATTGCGTCAATGGCTGACCTTCGTGGTTGTCGGCGGCGGACCTACCGGCGTCGAATTGGCCGGAGCTCTCGGCGAAATCACGCGCTACACGCTCACCAAAGATTTCCGCCATATCGACCCAGCCGATGCGCGCATCATCCTTGTTGAAGCCGGGCCGAAGATTCTTGCGCCGTTTTACGACGAACTCGGCAAGAAAGCGCGGCGCGACCTCGAGGAACTCGGCGTACACATCACGACCAACACGGTGGTGAGCGAAGTCACCAGCGAGGGCGTGCGTATGGGATCCGAATGGGTCGCCGCCAAAACCGTGATCTGGGCCGCGGGCGTGAAGCCTTCGCCCTTAAGTTCGCAACTCGGCTGCGCCCTCGACAAAGCGGGCCGCGCGGTCGTCAATGACGATTGCTCACTTCCAAATGCGCCGAATATTTTCGTGCTTGGCGATCAAGCTCATTTCCCCACCGCCGATGGCCGCGGCCTTGCGGGCTTGGCGCCGGTCGCGATTCAACAAGGCCGCTTCGTGGGCAAATTGATTGCGCATGATCAGCAAGGCACACGTCCGAAATTCCGTTATGTCGACAAAGGAACCATGGCGACTATCGGCCGCAGAAAAGCGGTCGCCCAAATCGGCAAGCTCCGCGTGAGCGGACGGGTCGCCTGGTACATGTGGCTGCTGATTCACATCTACTTTTTGATCGGCTTCAAGAATCGAATTTTCGTTTTGTGGCAATGGTTCTACTCATACGTCACTTATAAACGCGGCGCTCGCTTGATCACTCAGCGCGATTGGCATCTTTAGGCCCGTCAGCTCTAAAATGTTTGCAGGCCTTTGTTGTAAATTCATAAACGAGGCAAGCAGCCATCAGTTCCATCTCTTGAACCGTATATTCCTTCTCAATTCCCGAAATATTTAGCCTTGGGCGAGGGCCGATTCTGTGCTTTTTAAAATCTACACCGTTGAATTTTATCAAAAGGGGTCAAATGAATTTATTCATATTCATTATCGGAGCACTGCTTACCATCACACAAGCTCATGCAGGGCGAATCGATTGCGCAAACAGTGAAGGCGATCGCGTGATTGCCGAGGGATTAATCGACAATGAAGGCATGCTTGAAAGCCGCCCGGGACAAGAAACGCTTGTCACCGTCCTCTCGCAAAAAAACCTGATAGATATCCAAAGAAGTCCGGCCACAGTCGATGAAGAGTACTTCGGAGGATCGCCTGACCACGGTTGGCGCAAAGCCAAGCTCTGCTCCTCCGCCGACGGCGGAGTGAAGATCAGATTGAATCGCGATTTTCAAACGAACGAAGTGGAGGTCAAAGCCGCCGTTCCCGCGACCAGCATCACCATCTCCGGTTGCCAATATGAAGTTGAAGCCGGCGACGCGGAAATCGTCGCCCATATCAAAAAAGAAATGAAGGATCTGTTTCCCGAGCCGGAGCCGGCTTCCGAACAATCCGCCGAGGCTAACCCAGCGGCCCCGGAGTCGGCTCGATAGGAGTCGGATAATTTCCGTCGAAACAGGCCGCGCAAAATTCTTTGGTGTTTCCCTGCACGGCCTTCATCATTCCCTCGACGCTTAAATACGCCAAGCTGTCGGCGTCGATAAATTCGCGGATCTGCTCGATCGAATTTTGTGCTGCGATCAATTGCGATTTGCCGGGCGTATCCACTCCGTAATAGCACGGCCCCGTGGTCGGCGGCGAAGCAATCCTAAAGTGAACTTCCTTCGCCCCTGCCGCGCGGATCAAACGAATGATTTTTTGCGAGGTCGTGCCGCGAACGATCGAATCGTCGATCACCACGACGCGCTTGCCTTTTAGGACTTCCGTTTGCGCATTCAATTTGATCTTCACACCGAAGCTGCGAATGCTTTGACTGGGTTGAATGAAGGTGCGGCCGATATAATGGTTGCGGATAATGCCGAGCTCAAACGGGATCCCGCTTTCGCGCGAATAGCCAATCGCCGCCGGAGTTCCGCTGTCGGGAACGGGCACGACAATGTCGGCGTCGACGCGATTTTCTTGCGCCAGCATTTGTCCCATGCGCTTGCGCGATTCATAAACGCTTAAGCCGAACACTTGGCTGTCGGGTCTTGCGAAATACACATGTTCAAAAACGCACTTTGCAAGCCTGGGCGCTTTGCCCGGAATCTCGTCCCGGTGCTCACCCGCGTTATCGAACCACACGATTTCGCCAGGCTCGATTTCGCGCACTAGTTTGGCGCCGATCAAATCAAAAGCGCAGGTCTCGCTGGCGACCACCCACGAAAAGCTGCCGTCCCCGATCGGCCGTTTGCCAAGCACCAAGGGCCTGAAGCCGTAAGGATCGCGCGCGGCGATCAAACGGTCATTGGTCATCATCACCATCGAGTAGGCGCCGACCAGTTTTGGCAATTCGTCTTTAAGGCAAGCGATGATGTCGGTTGAACGATTATGGGCCAACATATGAAGCAAACATTCGGTGTCGTTGGTGCCCTGAAAAATCGCACCTGCGCCTTTAAGCTTTTCGCGCAATTCATTGGCGTTCACGAAGTTTCCGTTGTGCGCAAGAGCCAGCGGGCCGGTCAGCAAGTGGGCCGCCAGCGGTTGGATATTGTACTGAAGCGAAGCTCCGGTTGTGGAGTAACGGTTATGTCCGACCGCGGCCTTGCCATTGAGCCGGACCAAATCGGCCTCTTTAAACACATCGCCGACCAGGCCCATGCCTTTGTGCACGATATGTTGCCCCTCGTTCAAAGAGACGATTCCTGACGACTCCTGCCCCCGATGCTGTTGCGCATAGAGGCCGAGATAAGTCATCCGGCTGGCTTCGGGATCACCCCAAGCGCCGAAGACCGCGCACTCTTCACGCCAACTGGGGGAAGTGTTTTCGCCAACCGTTTTTGTATTGCTCATGTAACTCACTTAAGTTTTTAGACTGACCATCGAAACTCAATTTAGATTCACTCACCGATCCAAGCTTCCAAAGCGCGGCGCCGGTTTCTTCAACCAACACTTTAAGCGCCGATTCCAAGCTCTGTGGACCCGCCACCACAACCTCGTACATATGTTCATCGCTCCACGGTGCAGGCGTCGTGGCCCAATCGCCCTTCATCACTTCCGCGCCCAAATCCACCGTGCTCATTCGATACAGAGCATATCCTAAACCAAACTTACCGACTACGCGGGTGGAATGACAGGATTTGTTGCGGCCGATCTTCTCCCAAGCCTTGATGAACTTCGCGACCGCTTCGGGATCAAGCTCACCAGTAAATCCGGATTTACGCTTGAGCTGGTCACCGGTGAAGGCCACGCCGTTTAATCGGACCAGCCAAATCTGATCACCTTCAACACCAAAGATGCTCTTAGGAATATGATCCACATCGGGACGCAAACCCACAAGGCCTGTGGCCGGCGTGCTGGTGATGTTTTGGTTCAAGGTCTCGTTGTAAAAGGAAACGTTGCCGCTGATGACCGGCGCATCGAGAATTTTTGCGGCATGGGCGAGTGCTTCGACCGAAGCGACGAACTCGCTCATGATTTCTTTTTTCTCAGGGTTACCGAAATTCAAACAGTCGGTCATCGCCAGCGATTGAAAGCCTTTTACCGCCAATTCAAGTGCTGGATAAAAAGCGGCGTCATAACCCCCAAGTTGTGCGTCCATACGCATGACATAAGGGCGGCAGCCGAGCACCAGACCAAGACCGCGCTTGCTGTCTTGCAGGCGCACGACCGAAACCGAGTCGTCGCAATCCCTAACCGTCTTGGCGCCCACCCGTTGATCGTACTGTTGATAAATCCAGCGACGTGAAGAACCTTCGATCGAACCGATCGAAGCACTCAACTCAGCGGGAGCCGAATTCAACTTCTCCACTTTATTCTTAGGCTTCCAAGCCGAGTACTCGCGCTCATACATCGGTGCATTGTCGACCAGAAGATTCGGGTCGATCTTGCACAGCAATTCTTTATGCCAGTAAAGCTCGACATCTTGACCTTGCGTGACTTCTCCAAGCACCGAGGCATCAAGTCCCCAGCGGTGGAAAACCTTTTGAATGGCTTCGAACTTTTTCGGTTCGCACACCAAGAGCATGCGCTCTTGGCTCTCCGACAAAAGAATTTCTTCCGGCCCCACGGATGAATCGCGCAAAGGCACTTGATCCAAATGGATCTTAAATCCAACGCCACCCTTAGCGGCCATTTCGAAACACGAACTGGTCAGGCCGGCGGCACCCATATCTTGAATCGCCACGACCAGATCTTGTTTCATCACCTCGAGGCAGCTTTCGATCAACAACTTTTCGAAAAAGGGATCGCCGATTTGCACCGTCGGGCGTTTGCTGGCGCTGTCGGCCGCGAAAGATTCGCTGGCCATCGAAGCCCCATGAACACCGTCACGTCCCGTCTTCGCTCCGACATAAACGACCCAATTGCCCACGCCACTCGCCTGCGAAGTGACCACCGGATCTTCAGGTTGAAAAAGACCCACGGCCAAAGCGTTAACGAGGACGTTCGTGTTGTAAGACTCGTGAAACTCCGTTTGCCCGGTGATGGTGGGAACACCCACGCAATTGCCGTAGCCGGAAATCCCGCTGACCACGCCCTCGACGATGGTTTGCATGCGCTCGGCGCCCGGTTCACCGAAGCAGAGATAATTGGCGAGAGCGATGGGTCTTGCGCCCATCGTGAAGATATCGCGCAAGATTCCGCCGACACCGGTTGCGGCACCTTGATAAGGTTCGATAAAGCTTGGGTGATTGTGGCTTTCCATTTTGAAAGCGACCTTTTCGCCTTCCCCTAAATCAATGACGCCGGCGTTTTCGCCCATGGCTTGCAAAACACGTTTAGATTTAAAGGCGAATTTTTTTAAATGAATGCGCGACGATTTATACGAACAGTGTTCGGACCAAAGGGCTGAAAACAGCGCCCACTCGAGGCCTTTAGGATCGCGGCCCAATAGTTTCTGAATCCGCGCATACTCATCGGCCGACAACCGGTACTTTTTTAAATTGGCTTGTAAGTCACTCATAGAGACCTCGATAAGGATCCAAGAATCGCCCGGCCGTCGTCCCCACCCATCCAATCAAACATCGCACGCTCGGGATGCGGCATCAGCCCGCAGACATTTTTTTTCTCGTTCGCAACACCTGCGATATTTTGAATCGAGCCGTTGGGGTTGTCTTCATAGCGAAGCCAAATCTGGCCTTGGTCTTCGATTCTCTTCAAATCGTCGTTTTCAATAAAATAGCGGCCATCGCCGTGCGCAACCGGAAGTCTCATGGGTTTATGTTCCGCGCTCCAGCCGGTTTTGTTTTCAGGTTTAAGCGTCACCCATTTGTCGATGAATTTTCGTCCCTCGTTGCGCACCAAAGCTCCTGGCAAGAGCCTGGCTTCGGTCAAAATTTGAAAGCCGTTACAGATCCCAAGGACCGGAGCACCCTTAGAGGCCGCTTCCGCAATGGATTTTAAAACCGGTGCTTTGGCGGCCAGTGCGCCAGAGCGCAAATAATCGCCGTAACTGAATCCGCCCGGCACGATGTAGCCCGCGTAGTCCGTCACATTGAATTGATCTTCATACCAGAGCCACTGGGGCTCTAAGCCCAAGGCTTCAACTGCATGCCATACGTCGCGGTCGCAGTTGGTTCCTAGGAATCGGACGATGCCGATCGGTTTCTTCATTTCAAGACTTCCAGTTCAAAGGTTTCAATTAAGGAGTTGTAAAGCACGAACTCGGTAATCTCTTTGGCCTTCGCTAAAGCTTTCGTTTGATCGGTCTCATTGATGTCGAGCTGCACATACTTGCCGACGCGAGCTTGTGCGACGCCGCGGTTGTGCGCTTTGAGTGTGCTCTCGACGGCACGGCCTTGAGTGTCGAGCACTTCGTTTTTCGGGAGGATCTTTACGCCAATTTTCATTGCATACCTTTCGCCTGGAGGCGGCTTAAAACGGCCAGATAAGACTCTTCCACTTTGCCTAGGTCGCGGCGAAAGCGGTCTTTGTCGAATTTTTCGTTTGTTTTCATATCCCACAACCGGCACGTGTCGGGTGAGATTTCATCGGCCAGCAAAATTTCATTTTTTTCCGTGCGGCCAAATTCCAATTTGAAATCAATCAACTTCAACCCAGCCTTGGCAAACTCCGAAGTCAAAACCTTATTGATCTCCAAAGCTTTGGCCTTCAATGTTTCCAAATCCGCGCGCTCGGAAACCGCTTTCATCATCAACGCTTGATCATCGCTTAAGAACGGATCCCCCAAGGCATCGTCTTTATAATAAAACTCGACCAGCGGCCGCTCTAAAGGCGTGCCTTCTTCTTTTCCTAACTTCTTCGCGGTCGACCCGGCCAACACGTTTCGCGTCACGACTTCGAGTGGAATAATTGATACCTTCTCGCAAATCATTTCGTTTTTATTTATGTCTTGAATCCAATGGGTCTTGATCCCCGCCTCTTTCAGGCGCCGGTAAAGCAAACTGGTGATTTGCGCATTGATCGATCCTTTGCCATTGAAGCTTCCGGTTTTTTGCGCATTGAAGGCCGTCAGTGAATCCTTGAATTCAACCCAGACCTCTTGCGGGCGGCCCGAGACCGCGAACATTTTCTTAGCTTTTCCCTCGTACAGAAGTTCGGCTTTCACTCTTTCCATGCCCCTTTGTTTTTCCTTTCAGGATCTTATTCAAAGTCGATTCAATGCGCGCTTTTTGCTTATTGCCCGAAAAAATGGCTTTCAAAACGCCGCGGTCGACGTAGCGGCTGGCTTCGGGGTCGGCGAGCAAACGCGCCTCCAAAGAATCCGCCGGCTCCAAATCGTGACATACGCGCTGGACTATTTTGTAGGCTTCTTCACGCAGCAAGCCCTTATCGATCATCGCCAATAAAACTTGGCTACTGAACAATTGGCCTTGCGACAAATCCATATTGCGCCTCATGCGCGCTTCATCGACCCACAGACCCTCAAGCAATATCGCCATGCGGTCCAAAGCATAGTCCGCCAAAATAAAACTGTCGGGAAAGATCACGCGCTCAACGCTTGAGTGCGAAATGTCACGCTCGTGCCACAGCGCCACGTTTTCCATCGCCGCTTGTGCATTCGCACGCAGCAAGCGCGCAACGCCGGTTAAGTTTTCCGCGCTGATCGGATTTCTTTTGTGCGGCATCGCACTCGAACCTTTTTGGCCCGGCGTGAAGCTCTCAATCACTTCGCCGACTTCGGTTCTTTGCAAATGCCTCATCTCCACGCTGATGCGTTCGATCGCGGCGCCCGTCATCGCCAGCGACCAGATCACTTCGGCGTGGCGGTCGCGAGGCACCACTTGGGTGGCGATGGTCTCAGGCTTCAAACCAAGAGTCTCACCGACCAGGGCTTCGACTTCCGGCGGCTGCGTCGAGTACGTGCCGACCGCGCCGCTCATCTTCACAATCTTGATTTGCTCGATGGCGCGTTCTACACGCTCGCGCGAGCGGCGAAACTCCATCAAGTGCCCGGCCATCTTGTAGCCGAAGGTCGTCGCCTCGGCGTGCATGCCGTGCGTGCGGCCGGCCGACAAAGTGAAGGTATGTTTCTTGATGAGTTTTTCTAAAGCGGCCTCGACCCTGTCAAAGCGCGTGAACAAGACTTTCGCGGCTTTGCCGATTTGCACGCTGAGCGCTGTATCGAGAACATCCGAAGAGGTCATCCCGTAATGAAGATAGCGCCCGCTGGCCCCGACATTTTCGGCCACGTTCGAAACGAAGGCGATGATGTCATGCTTGGTGGTTTTTTCGATCTCGTCGATCCGCTTGACCGAGAACTTCGCTTTGCTCTTGAGATCGCGATAAGCACCGCCTGGAATAATTTTAAGTTTCGCCTGTGCCTGGGCCACGGCAAGTTCGACATCCAGCAAACACTGGAAGCGGCTTTCGGGACTCCAGAGGTCACCCATCTCAGGGCGCGTGTAGCGCGTGATCACGGTGAGCTCCTTGTTTTTTGATTTGTTCGTTACGCCACTGAATCAGCCGGTGGTAAGCCTGGCCTTCTCTTTCCAGCCGCGCCGATAAGTCTAAACGGGAAGTGGTTTCAGGCGCGATCCAATCCCAGTTTTTCCAAGAAGGTTGACGCTCGTCGCGAGCGCCAGCCGCAAAGACCGGCGAGTGCGGGCACAGCGACCAATTCTCGCTATCCACTTTCCAATTCGCCAGCGCCAAACGGGCGCTTAATTTTTGCGCGATCTCATCGGCCCATTCAACGCGCTTCGAAACTTGTCGATAGCTGACGTCGGGCACCCGAATCCAAGCGCGGAAAACATCGGCGTCCGTCCAGCGCAACAGCACCAGATTGGTGTAATTCCATGGCAAATGAATGTCGTCGATAACGGCTATGTATTCCGGAAAGCCCAAAGACCACGGCCCGCGCTCGCAATGACCTTGAAGGCTAAGCCAGCGCCATTCGGGTTTGCGGATATGTTGCGCGAAAATCTGGTTGGCCACTTCAGCCCCGACTTTGGCACTTTCTTCCGAAGACAAACACCAGATCCATTGCGCACCTTCAAAGACGCTGGCGCGGCCGGCTTCGGCTTCAAGTCCGGTTATACGCCCGCCCTCCAGTTGCACATCGTGCAAATGCGTGCAGGCGGTGACTTTGTAACCCAAAGTTTGAAAGCGCTCGAAGCTCATCACCCGATCCGCTTTTGTGGCAGGGATCAAGCCGATCATGTCGGCATAAGGAAACGTGGAATCTCCCGAACCGATCGACCAAGAATCGGTGACGAAGGCCGAAGCCCAGGTCTTCATAAAACGGCGCAACCAATCGTACTCAAAATCTTGCGCTCTCGAATTGGTTCTTAGGTTGTGGGCTGCAGGAAACTTTCCGTCAAAGAATGTGGCCAGTTGTCCGCCCAGTTCAAGCGGCCCTTCGGGCAACCAAAAAGTCAGTCCACGTTCAAGCGGCCTGACTTCCTCAAGCAATTGTTTTTGCGCCGGCAAATAAGTTTGCGCAGCTATCGGAAATGGACCGCCACCTTGATTCCACTCGCCCCCCAACGCGGAAGTGAAATCCAAAATCTGAACATCAAAGCCGTTTTCTTGCAGCGCCAACGCCAAGGTTTCCCCGCGACCGAAAGCACTCACAATATTCACCGGCCAAGCGTTCATGTGTCTAAACCTTCCCAGTGCGGGTCACTCAACTCCCAGCCGGCCTCTTCACTTGCGCCGCTCGCGACCTCACCGATTTCAAAAACGCGGTGACCGCAAGACTCAACGACTTTTTTAAGCGTCTCAACCGCTCCGCCGTCAACAACCCAAACCATTCCCAATCCGCAATTGAGCGTGGTGAGCATCGACATCCAGCTCATGCCGGATCTTTTCTTCACCTCAAGAAACGCCGCCGGCACCGGCCACGCCTGAAGTTTTGCGCTCAATCCCTTCGGTAGCACGCGCGGCACATTGTCCATCCCGCCGCCGGTAATATGGGCCACGGCCCGAACTCCGCCACTTTTGATCGCGGCATGGACCAGCTTCACGTAAAGTGCTGTGGGCTTAAGAAGTTCTTCGCGCCAAGAATCCATGTCTTCGGCGAAAACCTTGCGCAAAAGTGAAAATCCATTCGAGTGAAAGCCCGAACTGGCGATCCCAAGGAGCTTCATGCCGGACTTCACCCGGTGCGCACCAAGTGCGGAAACGCGGTCAACGACGCCGACGGAGAACCCCGCGCAATCGAAGTCGTTTCCCTCATAAACGCCGGGCATCTCGGCGGTTTCTCCACCGATCAGTGCGCACTCGCTCTCGATACAAGCCGCCTGCACACCGCCCAAGAAGTCCTTTGCGGCCGGCAAGCGGAGCTTTCCCGAGGCATAATAGTCCAAGAAAAATAGGGGCTTAGCACCACTGCAGACCAAATCGTTCACGCACATCGCCACCATATCCTGAGCGACCTCACGGTAGCTCTCGAAATGAACGGCCACTTTGATCTTGGTGCCGACACCGTCGGTGCAGCTAACCAGGCAAGGTTCTTGGTATTCTTTGAAGTCGGCGCGAAATAAAGCCGCAAAGCCGCCTATTCCCTCAACCAATTTGTCCTGGTGAGGCCAGCGTTTAGGTGCCGTGGCTTTGAGCCAGTCCACCAACGCATCGCCGGCTTCCACATCTACGCCGGCCTGCTTGTAATCGATGGCCACGGAGGTCTCCTTTAGCCGCGTTTTTATCTGTACACTTCAAGTACCAAACCGGGGGGACTAATTCAACCTGTCACGAGGGAAAGAAGCGTGTCTCAAGGCGATACAAGTGTGATTCCTTTTGGAACTCCGTCTCAAAGTGTGGCTTAATTTAAGTTGGGGCTACACGTGAGGGTCTGTGATGCTTAAAATGCTTAATAATGTCGCAATATCGCTCTTCGGTTTACTGCTCGCGCTGAGTTTTCACTCAAGCGCCGTCCACGCCGACGAGCTCCACATTCCTGGCTTAAGAGTCGCGCAATTCGACGCGGACGACACCTACGATCCTTTTGCCGATTATTCCGAGTTCGACGAAGCCCAAGACGAAGAAGCCGACATCAATTTCTTCCGCAACGGCCGCTTCGTGACCATAGGTTTTACCGGCGGTTTACGCGGCTTCACGGGTGGAATGGGCGATATGTACCAGACTTCCACCGCCTTCGGGCTTTATCTGTCGTACTTCTTCGATCTGCGCTTTGCGATGCAATTCAGCTTCCTCACGTCGGATCACCGCTTTGACCTGACTTCAAGAACAAGCGGCAAAAAAGCGAGCGGCAATGTCGGCATCACCGCCTTCGGCTTGGATTTAAAATACTATTTGAACACCCAGAACGTGACCAAGGGATTGGCCAAATTTAATCCCTACATTATCGCCGGATTCGCACGCGTCGATCGCACCACATCCTTATCCGCTGAAGGCGGAGGCAATGTCGTAGGCTTCGGCAAAGAAGGTGCAATGGGCTTTGATTTGGGAGCCGGCATCGAGCTCCCCATGTTGCGCAATAAAATGTACTTCGGCGCACAAGGCATGTACCAAATGGTCAACTTCGCCAATGAAAACACCGAAGTCCAATTCGACTTAGGCGACCGCACCGGCAAATACCCGAACGGCGATTCCTTCACCGTACTCGGGATCTTGGGCGTGAATTTCTAAACTCCCCCTCAATCATTCGAACTCGCTTTAAATTTCAATCTCTCATGCGCGCGGATGCGCATGAGAAAGCATCTCTCATGGACGAAAAATCCCCGCGCCAAACCAATCCGCCGATATGATCTCAATCACAAAACCGCAACAGAAGTTTATTACGGAAAAACTCTTTCCTGATTTGTCGCACTTGCCCTGTGAACTTGGGCTTGACAAATCGGAAGCTATGGGTAAATATCCCAGCAATGGCAAAGCGGCAAAAGCAGTTTGCATTCGAAGGCGAAGGCTTTGAGAAACCTAAAGATTGGTTCGGCGGGCACTCATTTAAAA
>CAZVOP010000057.1:0-24926 GCA_964628445.1 uncultured Pseudobdellovibrionaceae bacterium
CTTGAGCGGCCGTTTAAGCTCGCAGTTGGTGCTGGCGGGATCTCGCCTGCAGGAAGCGCATTCCGATTTGCTCGCGCTGCAAAATTTAAACGAGCTGATCGTAAACAACATCACGACCGGTATCGTGGTGGTCAGCCGCACGGGTTTCGTGCAGTTCTTCAATCCCCCGGCCAGCCAAATCTTGGGTGCCGATCATTTTCAACAGTTGAAGATTCAGGACATTTTGCCTGAGCTTGGATGGCCATGGGACAATTTGGTCGAAGATGAAGGCATGGCTTTTGAGCGGCGTGAAATCCGGGTCAGCCGTGACGAATCGAATTTGAAAATTCTTGAGGCGGTGGCCGCGCGTTTTAAGGATATCGACGGCAAACTCAAGGGCTGGCTGCTTTTATTCGACGACCGCACCGAGCAGAAATTGCTCGAAGAGACTTACCGTCAGCAAGAGAAATTGGCGGCGGTGGGTCAACTTGCGGCCGGTATCGCGCATGAGATCCGCAATCCCTTGGCAAGCATTTCAGGCAGCATCCAATTGATGATGGGCAGCCCGCAAAATCATACCGACGAAGACATGAAGCTGATGAAGATCGTCGATAAAGAAATCGACCGGCTCAATGGCTTGATCACGGAATTCCTCGAGTACGTACGGCCCGAAAAAAAGGCCAGCCAGCGTATAAATTTGAATAACGTCATACGCGAAGTCTTGGAAAGCCTGCAGTTCAATCCGAAGCTGCGCAAGGACGTCGAACAAAAGGTCCAGCTAAAAGCGCAAAGCGATATTCTGGGCAATCGCGACAAACTCAAGCAGGCCTTGCTAAACTTCGTGATCAACGCTTTTCAGGCGATGGACAAAACGGCGGCGCCGGCTTTTGAAATCGAGACGCAAGACGACCGCGATCTGGTCGTGCTGATCATGCGCGATAACGGCTGCGGCATTAAGACGGAGAATCTCCACCGTATCTTCGAACCTTTTCACACCACCAAGCCTCAAGGGACGGGCCTTGGTCTAGCGGTGACTCACAAAATCCTGCAAGCGCACGATGCGCGCGTGTTTGTCGAGAGCGCGCCCGGCGAGGGAACGAAGTTTGTGATCGAGTTTCCGGCTTTCCGTGACGTCCATACCGAAGACTTGATTCCGCTCAAACAGGGAGCCAAGGGTTGAGAATCACAAGATTTATCGCGAGAATATAAGGAAGAGTTGAGGTACATCTATGAAGTCACGAATTTTGGTTGTGGATGACGAAGAGTCAATCCGCGAATTTCTCGAGATCATGTTGCGCAAAGAAGGTTACGAAGTAACCGTCGCGGAAGATGGTCAAAAGGGAATGGATATCATCAAGAAAAAGTCATTCGACTTGGTGATCTCCGATTTACAGATGCCCAACATGACGGGGTTGGAATTACTCAAGAACGTCAAAGACCAATATCCCGAGATGCTCTTTATGATGATTACCGCGTTCGGCACGACCGAGACCGCGGTCGAAGCGATGAAGCTCGGCGCTTACGATTACATCACCAAGCCGTTTAAGATCGACGAAGTCCGCATCGTCATCGCCAATGCACTGCGCTCGCGCAATTTGGAAGTTGAAAACAGAACCCTCAAAAAAGAACTCAACAAAGAATACAGTTTTCAGAATCTCGTCGGGAACTCGGAAGCCATGCACCGTATTTACGAAATGGTTAAGCGCGTGTCGGGTACGCCCACCAACGTTTTAATCACCGGCGACAGCGGTACCGGTAAAGAGATGGTGGCGAAGGCCATCCACTTCAACGGTTTACTCAAAGACAAACCGTTCGTGACCGTCAACTGCGGTGCGATCCCGGAATCCCTTATGGAATCGGAAATGTTCGGTCACAAAAAGGGTTCGTTTACGGGCGCCGTGGTCGATAAGGCCGGTTTGTTTGAAGTCGCCGACGGTGGAACGTTGTTCTTGGATGAAGTGGGCGAATTGCCGCTAACGATTCAGGTTAAACTTTTGCGCGCGGTCCAAGAGCGTGTCATCCGCCGCGTCGGTGGCACCGAAGATCAGAAGGTCGAAGTGCGCCTGATGGCCGCGACCAATCGTGACCTTGAAGATATGGTGAAAAAGGGCACGTTCCGGCAGGATTTATTTTACCGCTTGAACGTGATCAATATTCGCACTCCCGGTTTGCGTGAGCGCCCGGAAGATATTCCGGCTTTAGCGAATCACTTCCTCAAGAAGTATAACGAGCGCCTGGGTAAGACGGTCGGCGGCATTAGTGCCGAAGCTATGGACATACTGAAAAAGTACGACTATCCAGGTAACGTGCGTGAGCTTGAGAACATCATCGAGCGCACGGTCGCGCTGGAAGGTGGCGCGACGATCTTGCCCGAGAGCTTGCCCCCGTTTGTGAATACCCCGAGCGGCCGCAAGCTTGCCTCGACCCACGAAATCCAAATCACCGAAGAGGGATTGGATCTCGATAAGGTCATGGGACAGATCGAAAAAGAGTTATTGGTTAAGGCCATTCATGCGGCCGGCGGCGTAAAGAAAAAAGCAGCGAAGCTTCTCAACATCACCTTCCGGTCCATGCGCTATCGTGTGGAAAAATACAGCCTCGGCTCACTGGGAGATGATGATCTTGAAGACGAATCCGCCTAAGCCTGATCTTCTGAATATCGTAAGATCCCGGTTGCGGGATCTTCTGAATATCGCAGGATCCCGGTTGCGGGATCTTCTGAATATCGCAGGATCCCGGTTGCGGGATCTTCTGTTTCTACTCCTTCTCTTTATTTTAGTTCCGCAAATTGCCGGCGCGAAGGAGCTTAATCCTTTTATGTGCTTGCGTGACCTTATGCCGTTGACCGATCGCGGTGCCTTTCAAAAGCAAAGAGACGGGGTTGAAAAGCCGTTCTTGCGCGACGACAGGTACATTATTTTTCCCGAAGTGATAAAGCGAAAGCTCTCTGGTTTTTTTGTTTATGACGAAAAAGGCGCCTATTACTATGACAGCGCCGAACTCGGGACGGGCGAGGCCAAGAAAATGATTCCGCTCACTCATCTCGCGGATCAAAAAAATCGCAGCGTTTTTCAGATGGTCGCGCAGCCCACGGGCCTTGAAACTTTGACGATTTACTATATGCCCGATTTCGAAATTTCAGGATCGAATACCGACGGGCCGGTCGTGCTCGGTTCAAGCGTTTTACCGGTGGTCGGTGCATTTGTTTCGCGCCCCGAAAAATACGATTACGTTTACCAAAATCCCAATCTCAGCAACGATGGCGAATTGAAGGATTGGATTTTTAAAAATAGCTCCGGTCGCAGGCCCGCTTCCGCCGAGGCCGTGCAAATCAACCGGCAAATGGTTCGGCTTAAAACTTCAAAACCCAAAAGCGAGAAGCGCCTGTGGGAGCCCTTGCAGGCCGAATTGGCGATGCGAAAAAATTGGGTCAAAACTCACAATCTTGATGAAAGAACCTTCAAGGATTTAAGCCGTGCTTTGGATGGCTCCTGCCGGGAATAAGGCCAAAAAGCGTCTAACGGGTGTCTCAACTTTGGACACTTTTAATAGCTAAGTAATTGAAATCATATGGTTTTTAGTGGCCCTGGAGCTGCAATTGTATCGCTCCAATGAACCGGGTACTGATCTTAGCTCTCATCCTATTTATGAGTCGATTGGCGAGCGCCAAATCGGGGTTTCTTGTCGAAGAGGACGATGTCGCCCCTGCACGTGCCGCGCAACCAGCGGTGACCGTCACGGCCCCGGCCCCAGCGGCAAGCGATAGTGATGAAGAAGACGATCAAGAGGACGAAAAGCCCGCGCCGGTAAAGCACCCTTATTTATCACCCGCACGCAACGCCGCCCGAGGCATAGCCAAGCCTAAACCCGTGGTTCGTCATGATGACGAGGATGATGAGACCGATGCGAGATACACCCCGCGCTGCACGAACTGCAGCCGCCCGCCGGTTCAGGCTCATATTCATATCGGTGTAAGAGTTACTGCCCGAGCGGATATTTTACGCTCACCGATTTGGGCTTCCTTCGCGCGCAACTTCGCCGCATGTGCCCCGGGTTGCCAACCGGTGAACGGCAGTATGGGCGTATGGCGGGATCCGCATGCTCGTCCAAGGCCTTCTTGCCATCATAGCGGCCAAGCGATAGATATCGGCGCGATGAAGTGCAGTGATGGCCGCACTTACCGCGCTTCCGCCGAGTCAAGAACCGGCCGTGGACGCTTCAGTGACATGGTTCGTTGCATGAGTCGTTCGATGAAGACCTTATATATGCGCGCCGATCATTATGATCACGCTCACTTTAGCAATGGCTGTATAGCCAGCGGCCATAGGATGTACTGATGAAATACATATTGTCTTTTACCATGGTGTTGTTCGCTTTGAGTGCGCACGCGGCCTCGAGTAAGAGCGAGGGGCAGACCCTCATTAGCGATGCCGAGCTTGGTGAGTTCATTATCAGCGTTACCGATGTCGGAGAGCCGGTGTACCAACCGCTGCTTTACACATTGTCCGTTCACTGCAGGGGCGACAAGCAGACTCGTGAACTCAAACGCGTTAAGATTTGCAAGTTTCGCGAACACAGCTTCGATCAGAACTCCAAAGCCCTGGAAGTAAGGTACACGATCGTTGATGAAGATGCCGTCGGCGATGAGATTTGCACGCATAAGAAAATCAGCCGCTTCAATCTTAAAAAAGAATGCGCCACTAAACCGTAAGGATTTTTTACGTGAGCCGCTTGAGCCTTAAATTGTTGTCGTGGGGACTTGCGGCGCTGACTGCGGCGGGCCCTTTGGCGCATGCCAAGTCGGGCTTCTTGGAGTTCGATGACGAGACGGAAGCCAAAGCCTGCATCGCGTGCAATAAACCGAAACCTGCAATAACCCCGAAGATAGAGGCGCCGCCTGTTCCCAAGATGGATGTCGGGGACCAGGTCTCCGTGACTTTTCGTATTCGCGGCCGCAACAAACCGTTAGATCCGCGTTGCCGCCGTTTTCTGGATGAAAATGGAAATTACGGCGATTATGGCCGTGCGATCTCGGCACTGATGAACACTTCACTTTATAACCGCTATTACACCAGCAGAAATTCTTTGTCTCAAATCTGCCCGAAGTTCGCGACTCTCAACGACGCGCAAAAGACCAAAGCGTGGACATGGTTTTGGATGGTGCTTGCGAACGAAGAATCCGATTGCAACGTCAACAAATCGCACGGTACCCACTTCCCGAACGGCCGCCGCATGAATCCCACGCTGGGCTGGGGAATGTTCGCCGGCGAATTATTTGATGCTAAACGCGCTTGGCGCGGGCGCATGTGCCAGGGCAGTATGAAAGCGAGCGCCGTGCAAATCAGATGCGCGGTGGCGACTATGTCCGACACGCAATTGTCGGAAGGCAGGGGCGTTCTTTCCAGTGAAAGTTACTGGGGTCCGGTGCGCCGCTACCCGAGACAAATCGTTCCGAATATGAGAGGATTCAAATCATGTTTTTAGCACTTTTGTTTGTTGTAAATTGATACGCCAGCGACTTGATCCCCGGTCTGAGTGCAGAGACCTATCATTTGAAAAGCGGCAATAAGAATTTTTGCACACGTACGATTCAACCCAAAGTCGGTCGCTTGGACGACAAGCTGATCTTGAAACTGGACGCCCGTAACGGCTTCGTGTGGACGCAAATCAATGAGGCGGATGCCAAACAAGAGATCGTCGAAAACGGCGCGAGCTCGGTGCTGACGCTCATCGCGGGCGGCTCTGAGCGTACGGTTTTGAAATTGGATGGCCGGCAGATTGAGTTGTCCGTCGAGAATGTGATCAAAGACGCACGCGGCATATGGCAAGTGGATCGTCGACTTGAGGGCTACTCCTGCCTTTGGAGCGCTAAATAGTCGGGCTTTCCGTAGTTTTTCACGGCTGTCCTTCGCCGGCTCCGCACGATCAGTGAACTCACTTGCGCGCCGACAAATGTAATCAATGTCGAGTAATAGACCCAAACCAACAGCACGATGATCGAGCCGGCCGCGCCGTAAGCCGAGCCGATGGCGCTGCTGCCCAGATAAATGCCGATCAACTCTTTACCTAAAACAAAAAGCACGGCCGTCAGCGCGCCGCCACTGAGTGCGCGGAGCCAGGCTTGGTGGCGATCCGGCAGATAACGGAAGGTGAGTGTAAAAAGCCCGACGTAAAAAATCAGCGAAACGGCGATATTGACGGTCGAGACCAGGGCTTTGAGCTCATGATTGGTCAGCGCCGAAATCAGTGAAGAGGCGATGAGCGAAGCAATAAGAATAAAAATAAAACTCAAAGCCAGGCCCACGTGAAGCAAGCGCTCCCTTAGGAATCGTCCGAGCACGTAAAAATAGGAAGGGTTTAAGCCGGGGGCAGGCTTCACTCCGAAGATCCGATTTAGCGCCCCGCGCAGTTCGCCAAAAATCAGGCTGGCCGACAGAAGAAGTGTCGCGATTCCAAATAGGCTGGCCAGAGAGGTGAGATCGGGGCGGGTTTTTGCGTTGGCGATCACCATTTCAATCGATATTGCGGCCTCCGGTCCCACGATAGAGCGCACTTGCGTGAGGAAATTTTGCTGCAATTCGGGGCTAAATTGGGAGGAAATCGTAACGAACAAAATCACCAGGGGTGCCAGCGAAAGGGCCGTGTAAAACGCTAAGGACGCGGCAAGCGTGGTCGTTCCGTCCTTAGAGAATTTATTGATAAAATTTTCGGCAAATTTGCGTAGCGGCATCCCCGGGACTCCCTTCGGTTCCAATATTCCATGCAGAATGCATGCGCGCTCACTGGACTTATTTAGTTAAGGGAGTGTTGGAACTCCGATCTTGATGATGCAATAATGTGGACATGACGCGAGTTCGAGTTCACTCTTCCTGGGTCCGTTCCGTCGGTTATGATAAACCGTCGCGAACTCTTGAGATCGAATACCGCAAAGAGGGGATCTTTCAATATTTCGAGGTGCCGGAATTTCTCTTCGAAGAACTCTTGCACGCCGATTCCAAGGGCGAATTCGTCAGCCGTAACATCATCGCCAAATACCGTGTTCTCGATATGAACCCTCCTCCGGAGCCGGAAGAACAGTAACGCGGTGTTTAGCCGCTACGATTGCGCAGTACGGCATGCTAGCTTACCTTTTCATTTTCAGACGGTCCCGTAGCTCAGCTGGATAGAGCAACTGCCTTCTAAGCAGTAGGTCCCTCGTTCGAGTCGAGGCGGGATCGCCATTTTTTGCAGATGTGCAATTGTGGATCGACGATTTGGAATGAATTGACGGAAATTATGGCGGCAAATAGCGATTTGGCGTCTCTTCAGACTGAGAGCAAAAAATGAAATTGGGTCAGGGTGGCCAGTCGTTAATCTCGGCGCTCATTGGCATCGGCATCGCCACAATGACAATTCTAGTTGTGATCACCATGCAGCAAATTGCCAGCCGACAGCAAGCACAAACCAATTTTACCTTTCAAGCGGATTCCATTCGAAGGAGTCTCAAATCGACTTTGAACAGTCCCGCATCCTGGGCGCGAACAGTGGCAGCATCTGAAAACAGTCCGCCCTACGTTCAAGGTGGAGGTGATTTTACGGCTCCGCCTCCGGTCAATGCCGGATTGAATTGTTTTATAGCACCCGGATCGGATTGCAAAGATGGAGCCGGGAACCCGTTGACCAACCAGCCTATCAATGTGGTGCGCGAAGCTAACGGCACGGTTGTCTACAATATTTTTGCCAACAATGGTTTTACGATTCAAGGCACTCCTTGCAATGGCTTTGTTGCGCCTCCCGCTGACGGTAATGATGCTTGCCCGCTACGCTTTACTATCGTGTGGTCAGCCGTTTGCGGTGCGACCTGCACGGGCACTACGGCGGTGCCGCAGATTTCAGTGATACCGATCTATAATCCAGCGCCTGTGAACGCAGCACGAATTATTTTTAACCCCGCCCACTATAGCGCCTTTTTTAATCAAGGCACCGACAGCGCGAACTGCTGGATCATTAACGGTGGAAATCTCTATAATATTTGCGGCACTAACGTTGGGGTCGGGACGGTGGCACCGAGGGCCACTTTGGATGTGAGCGGTGCGATTATCGGAAAGGCGGCCGTGTCGAACGCCGGCACGACGATTAATTTCGCGGCGGGCAATCATCAATTTACCTCGTTGAGTTGCACATCTGCTTTTAGGTTCAATAATCTTAAAGACGGCGGAGCCTATATGTTTGTCGTTCAGGGTACCGCCGCCGCGACCTGCCCACCTTTTGTTGCGTTTTCGGATGCGGGGATAACTCCATTGACTGTTCATATGCCGCCTGACAACGGCAATACCATCATAAATAAACATACTATATTTAACATTGCGGTTGTCGGTACCCACGTCTACGTGGCGTGGACGCCCGGTTATTGATGCGGTTACTCAAATGAAAAAAGGAAATGCGTATTTCGGTAGACGATCGTTTCTGGCAAAAATAGTTTCTTTTGCATTCAGTCTAGTTCCCGCGGCAGCGCTTCTTTTTAGGTCGCGAAAGGCGATCGCACAATTTTCCCATACGTCTTTTTGGAAGAATCACTCACGTCCCGTCTCATTTGTCATGTTTGCCGGTGGGGGAAGCCCCAATCGAGCACTTTCCTCGCCGGACGGGATCACATGGACAGTCCGCACACTTCCATCGTCGTCCAATTGGTACACGGTCGTTTGGAACGGCTCGATATTTTGTGCTATCGGTGGACCGAATGTCTGCACCACGTCGCCTGATGGGATTACGTGGACGGCGCGCGCCGGTCCCGTTACCACGCAGAATTATTTCGGTCTAACTTGGGGTGGTTCGAAGTTTTGTGCGGTAAGCGCTTCAACACAGGGCGCGACCTCACCCGATGGAATAACGTGGACGCCATGTACTCTTCACCCCTGGGCTGGGGGCTGGGTTTCCGTAGCTTGGAACGGTTCGATTTTTTGTGCGGTTTCCCTCCAGTCGGGAACTCGAGTTATAACGTCGCCCGACGGAATAACGTGGACGGAGCGAAACACGGGAATTGCGGGGGTTTCAAGATGGTTCGCACTCACATGGAATGGAACTGTATTTTGCGCCGTTTCGGGTGGGGGTTCAGGTCCTTCAAATGCCGCCATGACGTCGCCCAATGGGATCACATGGACGGCGCGAACGCTTCCGGCTTCACGGGATTGGGGGGCAATGGCTTGGAATGGTTCGGTCTTTTGTACGGTAGCTTGGTACTCGAATGCCGCGGCGACCTCACCCGATGGAATTACATGGACGGCGCGAACGCTTCCAGTAAGCGGAAGTTGGTGCGCGATCACTTGGAATGGCTCTCTCTTTTGTGCGGTCATTCAAAATTCGACAACTGCCGCAACTTCACCTGACGGAATAACATGGACGATGCGTACACTTCCACTTTCACAGCCTTGGGATGCAATCGCTGGTAAGTAAACGGCTGCAGTTGCATTCTGACCGCGACGACAGTTTCCAATACTTAACCAGTTAATCTCATATTAAAAATGCTCGCCAGCGCACTTAGCGATGCGCTATCAATGCGATCCCCATAGAATTTTTGAACATGATTCACGGCCGCGGCACCAGTCATTCCTTGATGATGTGGCCCTTTGATCGCCTGGTCGGCAAATAAATCCGCAACTTGAAATATTTTTGTGAGGGGATGAAACTGGTTTTTCTGAATTCTTCGCGGGTATCCATGTCCAGTCAAATCTTCATGATGTTGATAGACGATCTCGAGAATATCATTTGGGATTCCCTTCATCGTTCCAAGAATTTCATATGACCTATTGACGTGCGATTCCAACAGCGCTTTTTCACTATGATTTAGAAGTGGTCGAGGCTTTTCCAGAAGCTCTCGCGGCAACTCCTTATAGCCGATCTCATGAAACAAGCCAGCCATCCCTAACTTGAAAAATGTCTGGCTTGAGGCGTGCCCAAGTTTTCGCGCGATCATAATCGAAAACATCGAGGTGGCGACGCTATGTGCGTACACCCAATCGGAATGCTGGCTCAAATTATCGAGAAGGTTGTAATACTCGCCGCTCTCCGAGATCGCGCCGATAGTCGTGGTCAGTACGTCCTTAGCGTCGTCAAACAACTCTTTGTCAACGTTATCGACAAAGGCCTTTTCGAGAATGGCCTCCGTTGTGTATTTCATAAAATTTAGCTTCTTTTGATGGTCGACGTCATCCGAAGCCACAACGGCCTTGAGCAACACGAGGTTGAAATCGACAAGCTTATTAAAGTCTTCTTTCAAAATGTGGAGGTGCTTCAGGCCTTTCGCTTTATAAAGGTCGATTCGCTCCGTAGGGATCTGCTCGCCCGTATGGCCGATTTTTACGTATTTCGACTGACCCAATTTAATGAAGATTGGGAAATCGATTTTCGGCTTGGACACAAATTCATCCATTGAGATGCGGCAATACTTGTTCTGCTGATTTTCAATCGGCTCCGCCGTCTCCTCTTTCGGATCGGTGATCGACTTGATCAGATCCAGAAGTTCACCGTTTTTGAAAGGCTTCGGTAAAAATTTATCCGCACCCATTTCATAAGCTGCTTTCGCTTCAAGTAGATTGGTGAAACCAGTCATGATAATGAAAGGTGTTGGCCGATTCGCTTTTATCCAGCGCAAAAGTTCAACGCCGTCCAAAAAGGGCATTCGGATATCGCTTATAACGAGGTTGAATTCCTGCAGGCCACACATGTCTCTCGCGACACGGCCGTCGGGAGCGACGGAAACGTCATGCCGATGTTCCCTTAAATATGCCAATATCGAATCTCTAAAAAATACATCGTCTTCAACGACTAAAATCTTAGCCATATATTCCCCCCTGACTAAATAATTTTTCCTAACTCACATTCAAAATTCGCTTCTCGGGAAGCTCAATACAAAATCGAGTTTTGCAACTTGTCTCGTCTAAATAAAATCGGCCCCCATGTGCCTCGATAAGGGTATTGCAAATACTGAGACCCAACCCCGTGCCCTTGCCGACGGGCTTTGTCGTAAAGTAGGGTTCCATGATTTTATTCCGGATGGCTTGCGGTATTCCGCCCCCGTTGTCGCTAACTGATATGTAAACGTAACCGAGGTTTTGCCAAGCCTGAATGGTGATTTCCTTTTGCTCCTGGTTTTCAATGGCGTGGAAAGCATTGCTCACCAAATTTAGAATGACCTGTACGATTTCAACCCCTTTGCATTCAACATTTAAAAATGACGGAATATCGGTCTTTAAGGTCACGCCACTATGTCGCAATTTCTCCTGACAGAGCGCAAGGGTGTCGTCCACGATTTGGGTCACCGGTTGAATCTCAAAATCAACTAAACTCGAATCCCTCGAAAACCGTCTCAAGCTTTCAACAATTCCTCCAATAGCTCTAACCGTTCCATGAACCCTTAGGAGGCAATTATCGAGCAATTCATTTTTAATATTTGCTCTCGCCAATGCTTCCTCAATAGTTCCTACATTCAGTTCTATTGTCGCAAGGGGAGTATTGATCTCATGAGCAATGCCTCCCGCCATCTGTCCTAGGGCCACCATTTTGTCGTTTTGAATTAGAGCCGATTGGGCACTCTTAAGCGCTGAGGTGTCGGTTAGCGTTCCAACCATACGAACGGCTTCTCCCTGTGCGCCCCACTTAATAACTTTGCCTTTATAGATTGCCCATATCGTCGATCCGTTTTTGTGCAAAAATCTGACCTCTTGATGAAACGGCTCTCCGCCGTGGCTTTCGATGTGTTTTGTCAGATTGCTCATTACCTCGCCTAAGTCATCCGGGTATATACATCTTTTCCACTCGCTCGGTTGATGGGTCTTCTCCTTTGCATCGTGTCCGAGCATCTCCCAGAAGCGAGGAGACATGTATTGGTAGTCTCGTTGCAAGTGCCAGTCCCAGAATCCATCGATAGTGGACTCCATTACGATCTTCGAAATCTCCTCGCTCTCTTTCCTCCGCGTGATATCTAAAATTTGCGCAACAAAATATTTTGGATCGCCGTTCTCGTTTCGAATTAGCGACGTGTAGGAATGCACCCAGATAATCCGACCGCTCTTATGGATGAATCGTTTTTCACCCTGATAGGATTCCCGCACCCTTTTTGCAAATTGAGCAACCACTTTTAAATGTTCTTCAATGTCGTCAGGATAGAGACTGGCCAGACTGGTCATGCCGAGCATTTCATCCACCCGATACCCAAGCATTTCGCTTAGCGAGGCATTTACCTTTAACCAGTGGCCATCAAACGATAAAAGCGCCATGCCGGCAACAGCATTATTAAAGAGATGTTCAAAGACGGAGCTATCTAGTTCCACGTTCTTCATCTATGTCCAACTCTCTATCTAAAATATTTTATCATTTTCAGTTTACGAGTAATGAATGCGGAAACCAAACAGAATATTTTCGATTCTCATCTCGGAATGAGTGTATAGCGTATAAACTAAAAGTATTTTAATAAAGTTTATTTATACTAATATCTTTATACTGCAACACACGCGTCAATTTATTAATCTGACTAAATATATTCAATACGCTGAATATGCGTGAAGCAGATCTATCGCAATTCATCCATTTGAAGTCAGCTTGCATTTGTGTTCGTCCAGGACTCACTTGCCGTCGGTGTCGATGCTTCGCTATATCGTGTCAGGCGATAGCCTACATTCCGGACGGATTCTATGAATATCCCGTGCGCCTTCAACTTCTTTCTCAGTGAACAAATGTGTACGTCGAGCGAGCGAAGGTGGCCGCCTTTACCAAAAACTTTCGGATATATTGAATGACGAGGCATGACCGGGTTCTTAGCCAACTCGTTGAGAATCTTGAGTTCAGTCAACGTAAGATGGAAAGGAATCCCATTCAGAAATGCCTGCGATTGCTCAAAGTTAATTTCGATTCCAAAATGAAAAAAGCTGGTCGTCCGCCGGTAGCGGCGTAAAAATGCCAGTGCCTGATTCATAATTGCGTATATGGAGTGGTTTTCAGATAGAATGCCATCTGCGCCCATTTCCAAAAATGAAACCCACTTCTCATTAAGCTCCATTTTGCAAACGACAAAAATGGGACAGGTGAAACTCGCTTGAATTCGAGGAAACAGGTCGTCGGAACATATCACAAAATCATAGGTAGACTCTTGTGCCCCAAGCAAAAGGTCGTCAGAGAAATTATCAATTTCATGAATTTTGTCATAATTCGATTTTATCTCCGATAATTTTTCCGTATCAGTCGTTATCATAAACTTCATCTTTTAATCCTTCCGCGCTCATTTGATTTAAGTTTGTTTATCCGACGATGAATTTCAAAAACTGCCTTGTCACGGGCGATTTTAAAAACTCGCCATTAATAAATTAAAACGATTTATTAATGTGAGGAGCAGCTAACTATTGGCTGACTTAAGTCGGGCGTGGAGTTCTGATTTCAAAGAGGACATATAGAGATGAATAAGATGGTCTAGATTAAGCCCGTAAAGTTTTATCAGGACAGCCAGCGCGGCGACGGGAGGTGTCGCAACCCCACGTTCCCAGTTGCTGACGAATTGAGCGGACTCGTAGCGCAGAACCTTTGCGACTTGCTTTTGCGTAAGTCCGGCTCGGCAACGCATTTGTTTGAGGTATTTAGATAGTTCGATACTTCCATGCATAATGTTCTATTCAATTTCCTTTCTGTGGTTGTCTTTTGTGAGAGTGAACACCTCCAGCGGGCGTATGGCAGTAGAGGACGTCAAATTTAAATACCATCTAAACAAAAAAAGATATAAAAATCGTTAAAAGACGAAAAAAGGATGCAAAAGGCGCCCAAAAAACACATCTAAAGACTAGTCAGTTCGTGTTTATATAACAAGGCCCTGGAATCTCTCGAACATTGTGATTTTGTGTGTTTGAATGCGTATAATGAAAGCTGCAAAAAAGCGCAGCCGAGCCGCGCGGGAAAGGCTTGGCGATTTGCCCTTTAATTCAATCTCCGAACAGAAAGAGTTTAGGGAAAAAGTACGCCGGAAAGTGGTCTGGCAGCTCGAAACCGCAAAGGCCGTCGAAGAATTCACGAAGCATTCAGAATACAAATTCTTTCGAGAGAAATTTGAAAAGGGCATGCACTGCCGATATGGGCAGGGGCAGGGTGATATCGCCCATGTTTATATGAATGATGAGGGCATTCAAGTTGATCTGAATGAAAATGTGAACTCCGAGGATCAAAATCAAACTTTATTGGTCGGAACTTTGGTCAAAAGCCTTTCTGAAGCTCTTATTGCCTCATATTACAGAGCGTACGGATATATTCCTGCGGAAGCCGATCACAAAGAGGATGACGAGTTTCGCGAAACCGTCGGTCGGATCCAGAAAAAACACGGGAAGTAAATTATTTTAGAGCCGGCTCACTTTGTCGTGCACGTTTGAGCCTGACAATGCAGAGCTTCTTGTCTAGACAAGAAGCATCGCGGCGTGATCCGGTTCCAATTATTTTGGTTCACGAGCCCACATGACCGAGGCTGGATCGGAGCCGACAAACTCGTGATAAAAAAGTTTGCGCCGTCCATCGAAACGCCAAGGATGTCCGAAAAAATTGCTGATCTCTCAAGGGATCGCCGGGCTGACGAGCTTTATGGTTATGTTCTTGCGACTATATCGATTTGGCATGCAGTTCACTCTTGATTCTTAGTGCCGGAAACGACAAGCTACGACTATGAGCCTAACTCAATTTGGTCTGATTCATTCAGTCGAAGGCGGCGAGACGGTCGTCACGATTTCAGGGCCAATAGATGAAACCTCCAATTTTGATCCGGCCCCACGTACCGGGCGAATCCGAATAAATTTAGCCGGAGTGACAAGAATCAACTCGATCGGGACGCGCGCGTGGTGCCTGTGGATGAAGGATTTGCGCGCGCCTGTCGAATTGACCCTTGTCGATTGCCCTGTGGTCATGGTCAAAAATTTTACGACGATAAATGGGTTTCTCAGTCCTCACGCCAAAGTTTTGTCTTTCAAGGTTCCCTTTTATTCGAAAAAGACCAGTGAGCGGCGTGATGTTACGGTCTTAGCCGCCGACGTTCAACGAAGTGGGCCTAAAAATCTGCCTGCACCGAACGATTCGCAAGGTGGACCCATGGAGCTTGATAGCGCCGAGTCCTATTTTAATTTTATCAAAAAAGCTTAGATTTTGAACCAATGAAGGTTTTTGTTCTTCGCGTTGCGCTCTTTAGTTCCGGATTTCAGAGGGAACAGGGCGCAAAATTGAGTGGCGATTGAGCTCTTAACGGCCATGTAAAAACTGGTGCTTGCGGTAAACACCATAAAACATCCGATGCCGGCCGTGCCCCTATCTTCAAAATTAATGGATTCGCCGATTCCATTGTCTTGGCAGCTTTTCAGTTTATTAAGAATTCGCGTGGGGTTCAAGGTGCCGAAATTGTCGCGGCAGGAAATGGCGAGGGATCCCTTGTACGCTCCGATGCGCAGTAATACGGGGTGTTCCAGCTCGAGCTGCGCATCTAGCAAAGTCGCCGAGAGGTCTTTGTCATTCACTCCGTCCCGGCAAGGGGCATTGAATAAAGCGTTGCAAATAAATTCATTTGCCGTCAATACGACGTCGTCGCAGAGAGAACTGTTGAGCCTTGAACTATCGAAGAGCTGTTCGATGTCGTTCAAAATCGGCTCTTTATCGGCGAGAGAAGAACACTTCCACTCCATAAGCGTAAGCGAAGCTTCAAGCGCGGCATCGGGCCGGCGGGGTCTTAAGGTGCTGGCGATAGGGAACTCAAAAAATAGGTCAGGGGTTTGTGCCATTAACTTCGCGGTTCTAATTTCCCGCACGGTTTCCGGTTGAGATTTCTGCACGAGATGATTGTACTTACCCGTGATCGCAAGGTCCAAAATAGCCGGTGTTTCCAGCCTTTCGACAAGAATCAGGCCTCCGTTTTCGGGATGGCGAGATTTTGTCATGGACGCCTTGTTAGAAAAAGGAAGTATTCCGAGGAATCTCCGTCGAAGCTGGCCTCGGTGCCGCAGGAGACGCAAGGAGTGCCTTTTGCGAAGGGAACGGGGGCCGTTACCGGATGTTGTAGGGCCAGAGCTGAAGCGAACGAGCTTCCGCACTTTTGGCAGTGATAGGGTATTTCAATCGATTGGATTTCAATCCAGGTGGGTAGGACGCCCAAAACAGTATTGGCGAGGCTGGCAAAAATTCGAGAGCACTTTTTTACGGAATATTTTTTGCTTTGGTCTAATCTCGAAACCCAGGTCAACCAGGCGCGAAGCCCATTGGAGTTTACGCGTTCTATTTTTTCCAGGCTGATCTCAATTTCTTTGAATTTTGACAGGTCTATATTGCACAGATCCGTGAGGTCCTCTAGCGCCCCTTCGAAAAAAATTTTGGCTGCGACACCGTTGCTTGTTACCGTTTTGTTAAATTTTGACATAAATAAATAATATTCAATCTAAAGTCGTATTGTTATCGGTTTCTATGGCATTTTCGCAAAGACCAGGATTTCCGCCGCGAAAGGGACGAAAATACTTGTTTGCGACACCTTCATATCTTCCAATTTTTTTCGTATAAGTTCATTCACTTTTTGAAATTCAGCCTCGCTGAGGCCCGCCAAGTCGTTCCGGCTGCTCGGTGACGCTATTTTTTTCAATTTCCAAAAATCCTCAATGGATCGATACTCGATCTTGCCGGCTATGCGTTCTTTGCGAATGTGCGAGAGTTGGAACCCTTTGGCGGCCCTTATCAGGGGCCCGGACTCGCGAAAACGGAAAATACGATCGTGCGCCAGCGGGCGGGGACCTATCGCCTCACGCACCGCCCACGGCACCAGCGCCTGAAATGGATTTTCGATTAGAGAGTCCACCCAGGTGGCGAGCACGAATTTGCCGTGCACCGCGAGTACGCGCGCAATTTCCTCTAAATCAGCCGCCCAGTTATTTGAGAATTCCAGAGCGAACGAGCTTGTAACGGCGGTAAAAAAACCTTTCGCAAAGGGGAGCTTTTCACCTGAAATGCAATGGGGGTGAAAGTTGGGCGCCCGTTCACGCTCCGCACGTTCGCGAGCGAAATTCACCATGGCTTGTGAAGTGTCCACTCCGTGTACTGGAATTCCCGGGTTGGATTTCGCCGCGGTAATTGCCGGTTCACCGACACCGGTGCCAAAATCCATCAGCCTCGACGATGGTCCTAGCTCACAGAGCTCCACCAATTTTTGATTTAACGGGCGGCGAGGCGCAAGAAGGCGGTCCTCATTATCCATCCACGCCTGGGCGAAATTTTGCCATTCCGAATGACCGTGAGAGTCCATCGGATCATTCTATTTTTGAATCGATGAGTTGCGCAAATCCAATTCTCAAGTCGAGCCTATAAACATTCATTTGAATTGTCGTTTTGCCGGGCAGACAATTATAATAACCAATAATGCGGAGAGGGAATACCATGGCAACAAAAGCGGGCGTTGGCTTCAGTAAAAACACATCATCCAAAGAGGCCGGCATGGAAGCGGCCAAAGCGGCGCTGACCCAGATGGGCGGCGGTAAAGCTAATTTATGTATGATCTATACGACCTCAAAACATGACCCCGTGGCGATCAGGGACGGCGTTCGTCAAATCGTCGGTTCACAGGCGCAGATGGTCGGCGGCTATGCCGTCGGTATTGTCACCAAAGACAACCTTGGCTACGGTGGATACGAAGTGGGAGTCGCCACAATAAGTTCCGATACGGTGAAGTTTGATGTGCTTTCCGAAGGCGGTCTAGGTCAGGGTGGTGAGATGGAAGTCGGCGCGGCACTTGGCAAAAAGATCCGCGCCAAGGGCTTCGATGCGAAATCGGGAATGGTGTTGATGTACGATTCGGTGCGCGGACAATCGGCATCGCTGCTCAATATGGCGACGCCAATTTTAGCCGGAATGGAAAAAGCACTGGACGGCAAATGGCCGACGATTGCAGGCGTTGGTTTGTTAGGTGACATGCAATTTCAACCCACCAAGCAATGGCTCAACGACGACATTGTCACGCAAACCGCGATGGCACTTATGGTTTCGGGCGACGTGCGGATGGACACGGTGATTATGCACGGCTGTAAGCCCTCAAGTGGATATCATAAAATTACCAAAACCGACGGCCCGGTCGTGCTCGAAATAGACGGTAAACCGGCCCTCGACGTCATTGCGGGCTTAGTCGGTGCGGACAAAAGTTGGGAAGAGTATCCGCTTTTTATTACATTGGGCGTTAACCGCGGCGATAAATTCGAGGATTTTAAAGAAGAAAATTACGCAAATCGGTTGTGCATGTCGATCGATAAGGAGCGAAAAGGTTTAGTTATGTTCGAGCCTGACCTGAAGGCGGGCGACGAGGTTCAGCTCATGCGCCGTGATATAAATTTTGATTATATCGGGCAGAGAGCGAATGGACTCTTTCACAGTCTAGGAAACCGCAAGGCCTTTTTCGCGTTTTATATCGACTGTGCCGGACGAGCGAGCGCTTATTGCGGAACGGACAAGGAAGAGGCGGCTGAAGTGCAAAAGGTCATCGGCTCCAGAATGCCACTGCTGGGCATGTATTCGGGAGTCGAAGTCGCTAAGGTGGGGCAGAAGGTGCAGGCTTTAGATTGGACCGGTGTTCTCGCGGTCTTTAGCGTGCCGTAATTGCGAATGGTCAGGGGCGGCTATGGCAGAGGATAAATCTGAACTCGAGTCGCTACGTAAGGAGTGCAAGTACTATCGAACGAAAACGGATGAGCTTGCCGGGGAAAATCTCCGGCTGGATTACACGGTTTCCGGCCTTCGCCATGAATTAAAGCAGAAAAAGGAAGGTTTCAAACTTCTCTCAGCTCTTCATGAGTCGATCGGCTTACAGCAAGAGGTTATGGCCATTTTCAGGGCCGCCAGCAATTCCATTAATAGTACCCTGGGGATGGATAAGACCATCGTTCTTTTTCCGGCTGAGCGGCCTGACTTCTTCAAACCTGTATTGGCCTTGGGCAGCGGTTTGGATGAAGCGAAGGTCATGGCATTGGAATTCGAAATTCCTGAGGGAATTATATCCGGGCGAGAAACCTATATCGTCAATAAAGCGGCGGGGCCGAATCCGCTGAACGATTTAATAAAAGAGGGATTCGATCTTCCTTATTTCATCATCTACCCGGTTCGTACCGGAGATCAGGTGCTTGGCGTTTTTATTTCCGGGCGGATGCTCGAAGCAAAACCGCTGTATCCGCCGTTGGATGCCGGGGACGCCGATACGTTCTCCTCGATAGCCGGCCTTATATCGGCGACGGTGGAGACGATGAAGGTCGCCTCACTTAAGGAGAACGACCGGCTTAAGACCGAATTCTTCGCCAATATTTCACATGAGTTTCGTACGCCCATAACTCTAACGATCGGGCCCCTCGAAGCTTTGCTGTCGGGGCGTTACGGCGAGGTCAATGGGCGCGTAAAAAAAGAAGTCGAAATCGTACTCAGAAATCAGTACCGGCTTCTGGATCTGATCAATCAAATTTTGGATCTCGCCAAAATGGAATCGGGCTCGATGAAGCCGGCTCCGGCTCGCATACTTAGTCTGAACGAGTTCGTCGAGCAGAGGCTTGAACAATTCAATGCGATGGCCGAAAAGCGGGGATTGAGCTTGCAGAGGAAATATAGCGAGGAGGTTACGAAACTCGCGATCTATTTGGATGTCGAGAAGTTCGATAAGGTGATCTTCAATCTTTTATCAAATGCGACAAAATTCACAAAAAAAGGCGGGATAACCGTCGAGACTAAGGCCGTTCCGGGTGGCGTGGAGATAGCCGTCACCGATACCGGGCTGGGCATACGCGCCGATCAGATCGAACATATATTTGATCGCTTCCGTCAGGCGGACGGCAGTCAATCACGTGAATTCGCGGGAACCGGAATCGGTTTGGCGCTGGCTAAGCAAATCGTCGAGGTACATGGCGGCGAAATCGCGGTAGTTAGCGAGTACGGCAAAGGCAGCACTTTTAAAGTCAAAATACCTACGGGCAAGAGTCACTTCGCGACCGATGTTGTCGTCGAAGAATCCCCCACGTCGACCGCTTCCGCGCACAAAGGGGTGTCACAAGGGTTGGACGTTCGCGAGGGGCGTGCATCCGAAGCCGAAATCCAGTTGGTCGCGCAAATGAATGAGACCGCCTTGGCGACACGAACCCATCGTGCAAAAATTCTTTATGCGGACGATAATGCCGATCTTAGATCGTTCGTTCATGGTCTGCTGGCGGACGAATACGCATTGATTTTGGCGGTCGACGGTCAAGACGGATATGAAAAAGCAAAACGTCATAAAGTGGATCTGGTCATTTCCGATTTGATGATGCCGGTTATGACCGGCACTGAATTTTTAAAGAAAATGAAAGAAGACAGTCTCACCGAGTCCGTCCCGTTTATTATGCTCACCGCAAAAGGCGGACTGGATACGAAAATCGAAGAACTTGGCCGGGGAGTCGATGATTTTCTAAGTAAGCCTTTTTCAGCCTCGGAGCTGCAAGCCCGCGTAAGTAATTTGTTAAAAATTCGACAACAACAATTGCGGATTAAGCGCGACTTAAGCGCGGCCAGAGGAATTCAACAATCATTGCTCCCCGCGCGGGACAGCCAATTCGGTTCTATAAAAGTTGAAATATTTTATCGGCCTTGTGAAGAACTCTCGGGCGATTTTTTTGAGATCGAAAAATTAGGCGAACGCATTTATTTTTATGTCGCGGACGTGACCAGCCACGGGACGGCTTCCGCACAAGTGACTTATCTGCTGCGCGGGATATTTAAAAAGATCATCGCGGGCTCGGGAGCCGGGTTAGAAGTTACCGAGTTCGTAAAAATGATTTCGGAAGAGTATCTTGCTTTAAATTTGGATTACGCGGTCGGCTTGTGTTTTGGATGCGTGGATAAGAAATCAGGCTTGCTTGAGTATCTCACGACCAATTTCCCCAACCCGTGGCTGCTCAGTGAAAACAAAATCTCCGCGGTTCCGGTTGAGCTCAACGATGTCATTGATCCACGCTTTCAAGGGCAAGACGTGGCCTTTACTTCGAATAAGATTCAGCTGAAAGATCAAGATTGCTTCTATTGCTTTACCGACGGCCTCTTTGAAATCGCCGATAAAGATTCAAATCGAGAACTTGGCGAGCGCGGTTTTTCACGCTTATTGCAGCGCTTTCCGGGGCCTAATTGGCGGGATGAAGTCTTCAATGAGCTCATTAAAATCAATCAAGGTGAATTTTTTCGCGATGACATGACCATTTTGAGGATTCGTCGCGCGATTAATTCGCCTTAAGCGTCTGAACTTTTTCTTCGGCGGATAGCTCAAGATGGCGATTGATTTCCGCGATCACGGTATCGTCGCCGGCCATGATTCCGAGCCCCGATTCACCGCTAACCGAGATGCCCCGAACGGGCTCAATTAAAGAGTACTTTTTCGATTGTCTTATCTTCTCGACGTTTTGTTGATTGAAAGGATCGTCCCACATTTCGGGGTTCATTGACGGTGCGATAAGGACTTTCTTGTTCCGTTGAAAAGCGCGCACGACCAATAAGGGATAGTTGTCCGTGATCCCATTGGCGATCTTGCCGATGCTATTGCACGTCGCCGGCGCAACAACGATGACGTCGGCCCATCTCGATGTCCCAATATGCGAAACGCGGCCGGTGAACTCCGAGAAATAGCACAAAATCTCGGAAAGCGGCGAGTGCATCAATTTGAAATGCTTGAAAAAGCGAAGCGGGTGAGCCAGGAAATAAGGTATCAGAAACATCAGAGAACGGTTGGTATTGAGACACCGAACCCGATGTCCCTGCGCGAGCAATTTCTCCGCCAGGAGGATTTGCCTTGGCGCGCGTATTCCGCCCGTCGCAATCAGCACTACATTGGCCATACTTTGATTCTATCGCGGTTGTCCCACTTTGACCACAAAGCGACTCAACTTTGGTCTAAAGACTTCCCGCCAAACGTCCGAATTTATATTTAGGGATCTTTATGTAAGGAAGCTTGATCGCTATGAGTTCACACTCGCAACGCAAAAGTAATTCCGAAGTGATTCCCGCACCGGGTATCGAGCCTCACGATTTGAGGTTCGTGTTAAATTGGGCAAGCCAGGCTGAGCGCGGTCATATCTTCAAGACCATGAAGGACAACGGCCGGCAGACGATGAACCTCAGAATTATGCCCACAGCCAAGCTGATCCTCCTGAAGAGCGTTTCCAGGGGGGGGGCTATCGCGGGTTGGGGAGGTCTCGATTTTGAGCACAACCCTAAGTTCCCCGAGGTCTTCTCACAATTCGTATTTCCGCAATACCGAACGTATCTCTTGGGCTTGGCCCTTATTCACATCCGAGCGTTATTGCTTCAGGAAAACGGTTTTAAAACCGGATACTTTAGAATGGAAGCCGAATCGAATGCCGAGCTTTTCGCCATGAGAACGAGTTCGGGCCTGTATCGGGCGATTCCCGATGCCGAGGTCGATCAAAATTGGAAAAATAATTGCACGAATTGCGAATTATATAAAGTGAGTTGCATGAAGCAGGCTTATCTTAAGTTCGATGTCGATCAAGTTGTGGAATTCGGCACTCGCCGGTTGGGAATGACGGCGACGGCCCATTTTCCCAAGGAATTGATTTTACGGGAAGAACAATTCCGAAAAGATGAGAAGTTCGTCTACAAAGCCCATTGGGCGGCCTAGCTCTTACTCGTATTTCGCCAAAATTTCATCGAGCGCGTTGACACCGGGCCGGGTTTTTTCGGCTTGGGCGCTTAGCGGGCCGTCGACCAGATTTAAATTTTCGGTAAGGGATTTGGAATCCGGATCCCAGTAAAACAAACCGGTTAAGAATTCGCCTTGAGTCCGGGCTTCCTGCAGACGCGCAAAGGCTTGCCGACGATCGTGCACGTCATGGTCTTGGCTGGCCAATTTGCGCAAGATAAGTTTGCTGCCGTCATGAAGCTCGACGGCCTTTGCGTCGCCTTCGGCGTAATTCACATTAATTTCCTGTTGCGGCTGGATGAAGCCGAGTTCATGCATCGATTTATTGCCGGCGCGCACGGCTTCGAAGGAACGGGTCGAGCCTTCGTGATTCGCGTAGGTGATACACGGGGAGATTACGTCGATAAAGGCGGTGCCCTTGTGGCGGATCGCCAAATTTAATAACGGCACGAGCTGTTTGCCGTCGCCGCTGAAGGATCTGGCCACAAAGGTGCAGCCCATTTCCATCGCGATCGCGCACAGGTCGATCGATGCGAACGGATTGATATGTCCGCTCTTAGTTGTCGAGCCCCTATCCGCGGTCGCTGAGAATTGGCCTTTGGTTAAACCGTAAACGCCGTTGTTCTCGACCACGTAAATCATGCGCACATTTCGTCTGAGCATGTGCGCGAAGCTGCCGAATCCGATGCTCGCGGTATCGCCGTCACCCGAAACGCCGATTAAAATTTGATTTTGGTTGGCAACGTTCACGCCGGTCGCAAGCGGCGCCATGCGCCCGTGAATCGAGTTGAAGCCATGCGACTTAGACAAGAAATAAGCCGGCGTTTTGCTTGAGCAGCCGATCCCGCTGAGTTTGGTGACATCGTAAGGATCGACACTCGACTGATAAAATGCGGTGATGATGTGATTGGTGATGCTATCGTGGCCGCAACCCGTGCACAGCGTGGATTTCGCGCCAAGATAATCGCTTTTGGTCAATCCGATGCGGTTAGTTTCCAGGGGAGCACTCATAGAGTTTTCTCCTTTTCGCAAATCATGTCGGCCAAGGTTTCCGCATCCGGCGGCAGTCCGTCGAACTGCAGGATCGAAAAACATTTCTGCCAGTACTGCGGCATCAAAATTCGGAACAGCGCCATCATCTGGCCGTCGCGGTTTTGTTCGATCACGTAAATGCGATCATGACTATCCAAGAATTCTTCGACTTCCGGCGCAAACGGCAAGGCGCGGATGCGCATGGAGTTGGTCTCAATCCCTTTTTTCTGCAAAATAAAGCGCGTTTCGCTCACCGATTCGTGCGTGCTGCCGAACATCACTAAGCCGATGCGTGTATTTGCGCGGGTGTCGGTGATGGGCTTGGGCACCATCGTGCGCGCGGTTTCCCACTTTCTTTCGAGCCGGATCATGTTGGCCTTGTACACTTCCGGAGATTCCGAATAGAGGCCGGCTTCGTCATGGCCCGTTCCGCGCGTGAAGTATCCGGCTTTAGGATGGCGGGTCCCCGGAAGAGTCCGGTAAGTGACGCCGTCGCCGTCGACATCTTTGTAGCGTTCAAACCCACCGAGCTTTTCGAGATGTTCTTGGTCTAAGACTTTTCCGCGGTTCATGGTTTCCGGCGGATATTCGAAGCGTGGGCCGATGTGCAGATTCATTCCTAAGTCGAGATCGCTTAAAACGATCACCAAAGTTTGCAGGCTTTCCGCAAGATCGAAAGCGGTCTGCGCGAAGTCAAAGCATTCGCTGGTGGTGCCGGGCAAGAGAGTTACATGTTTTTTATCGCCATGAGAGAGTAAAACCGCACTAAGCAGATCGCCTTGCATGGTGCGGGTGGGAAGTCCGGTCGAGGGCCCGACCCGCTGCACGTTCCAAATGACCGAAGGGATTTCGGCGTAATAAGCCAGGCCTGCGGCTTCGGCCATCAATGATAAACCCGGTCCTGAAGTCGCCGTCATGGCGCGTGCGCCGGCCCAGCCCGCGCCAAGGACCATGGCGATCGCGGCGAGTTCATCCTCCGCCTGGATAACGGCGAAATTCTTTTTGCCTTTCGCGTCCACGCGGTATTTGTCGGCAAGTTCGGTAAAGGATTCGATGAGCGAACTCGACGGCGTGATGGGATACCATGAAGCGAACGTGCAGCCGCCAAAAACCAAACCCATGCCGGCGGCGGTGTTGCCGTCGATTAAAACTTTGCCCTCATTTCCCGCGGCTTCAATTTTAGCGCGGTAGGGGAAGAGCAGATTGCCGAGCGCGCCTTGCGCGTAGGTGCGGC
>CAZVOP010000058.1:0-24591 GCA_964628445.1 uncultured Pseudobdellovibrionaceae bacterium
CTTGTACGGCTTAGAGAATCTGCAAGCCAACTTCGAAGGTTTCGAAGAGGGCGTCAAAGAAGTCATGTTGTGGCAGCGCTCGAAGCCCGAGCAGCATGCCGACGGATCCGTCTCGATGCGTCCCGTGGCCGAGATCGTGGAAGTGCCGGAGAAATATGAATTGGCGATGGAGGCGGCACTTGGCTCACGTTTGCAGTTGCTGGTTTCCGATTCCGGCGAAAATGCATTGAACGCGCTTGATTATTTGAAGTCGAACACCAAGGGCCGCTCAAGTTTTGCGGCCAGTGACTGGGGCCGCTCGCAGAGTGACGGCCGCACGGAAGAATTGCGCATGCTTCCCGGCGTCGAAGCCGTATTGAGCGATGTCGCGACGATCCCTGAGGATCGCCGTGAAGTCGTGGCGCCTTTCTTCGAAGGCGTTGTCGTTGTGGATTCGATCCGTACGGCCCTTTCGCTTCGTCCGAATTTTCCGAACCGCACCTTTGTGACTTTAGATGGTGACGCTCTGACCGCCGACGGCGTTTTGACCGGCGGAACGCGCGAAGGCGCGGACTCAGGCTTGCTCAAGCGCCGCCGCGAGATCAAAGAACTTTCGCAGCAACGTGAAGAGTGGGCCGGTAAACTTGCGCTGGCCAAGATGTCGCTTGAAAAATTAGAGGCGCGTCAGCAGCAAGTCGGTGAAGAGCTCGAAAACGCGCGCAAGCGTTCGAGTGAAAAAGAAGTTCAGATCGCGGAGTTCCGCAAAGATTTGGAACGCGCCGAAAACGAATTGCAAAACTCGACCGTCGCCGTTCAACGTCAACAAAATGAAGTCAGTCGCGAAACGGCGAACGTCATGAAGCTTGAAGGCGAACTTGAAGAGATCACCGAGCGCTTGACCGAAATGCGTGAGCGCCGGATCAATCTTGAAACTTCGGTCAAAGCTTTGGACGAAGAGTACCAACGTTCACGCAGCGGCGTGGATGAACTGCAAAAACGCGTGACCGAGCTTCAAATCGAAGCCTCCAGCACGCAAAAGGATGCCGAGACCTCGCGCCAACGTTTCGATATGTTGAGCCGCTCGCTTGGCGAGATCAACGCGCAAGTGGATCAGATGGCGACCGAGAGTGATCGCAGCACCGAATCTTTAAGCATCAATCAAGTGATGGTTGAACAGCGCAAAATCGAGCTCGAGGACGCGGTCACCAAAGCCCAAGAGATGGCCGGCGAATTGGCTCTCGCGCGCGATCAGTTTGAGCAGGCGCAAGCGCGTTTGCGCACTCAAGAAACCGCGGTGAGCGAAGTCCATCACGCTTACAACCAACTGCAAGCGAAACTGAACGAAGGCACTTTGCGCCTTGAGCAAGTGCGCATGAAAGAGCAATACCTCATCGATCAAATCAATGAGCGCTACATGCTCGATCTGCGCGAGATCGCTTCACGGTACAATGAGCAAGAGATCGACGTTGCCGCATTGGAAGTCGAAGTCACTGAACTGAAATCCAAATTGAACCGCATCGGCGAGGTGAATCTTTCGAGTATCGAAGAGTATGACGATCTTAAAAAACGTCACGACTTTCTCGATCAGCAGTTCAAAGATTTGATCGAAGCCAAAGAGCAGCTCAAAAAAGTCATCGATCGCATCAACCGCATTTGCTCGCGCCGTTTCAAAGACACGTTCGAGCAAGTGAACGACCGGTTTACGAAAGTGTTCCCGGTCTTGTTCGGCGGCGGGGAAGCGCGTTTGATCTTGGTCGAAGATGCCGAAAACGGCGAGATGGGGATCGACATCGTCTCGCGTCCTCCCGGCAAAAAGATGCAGAATGTGACTTTGCTCTCGGGAGGCGAAAAAGCGTTGACTGCGGTTTCATTGATTTTCTCGATCTTCCTCGTGAAACCCTCGCCCTTCTGCTTGCTGGATGAGGTCGATGCTCCCTTGGATGACGCCAACGTGTTCCGCTTCAACGATCTCGTTAAAGAGATGGCGAAGCGCTCGCAGATCATCATCGTGACCCACAACAAGCACACCATGAAAGTGAACAACACTCTTTATGGCGTGACTATGGAAGAAAAAGGCGTATCTAAAATGGTCAGCGTCTCGCTCAATCAAGCAGAGAAGGTTGTCGCCATCTAGAGACGCAGATGGTGCTTTTGGCACATATTCTGTAGAGGTTCTGGATCATGAACATGCCTTGGTTCCTATTTCGTCCCATTGGGAAAATTCTTCTTGGGTTGCTGATGTATTCGACAACGGTTCACGCGGCCAGCGTGATCCGTCTGGGCTCGCTCGCGCAGTTTGATTCGGCTTTGCGTGGAGCGGGGCCGGGAAGTGCTTCGGTCATTCTGGCATTGGATGCCGCCAATTTCAGCGATCCCAAAGAGGCGCAGCAACTGATGGACGCCGTGAATTTGGCGCGCACCTGGGACTTTTGGATTTTTGCAGACGGCCGGGTCACTATGGGACTTAGTCGCATCATGAATGTGGTCATGGTGAACAAAGAGTTTCCGATGGTCAGCGATCAAAGCCGTGCGGAGCTGATGTTCAATTGGCTATGGGACCGTCTTAAGGCCGTACCCTTTATCGATGCGGAGGTACTCAAACTTATGGAGGCAATGATACCTTCCACGATGGCGCCGCTTAGGCCTGCGATTTCATTTATCCTTCAGGCCAAAGGCGAGGGGAACATGGAAAGACTTTACGGCCACCCGCGGACCAGACTGCATGCTTTCCGGCAAGTGAATCTCAAGCTGCAGTTGATTCACAACCCGCAAGGCTGTGATGAGTCTCTGCAGAACAAACCCGATCCCAATCAGAACGAATAGCTGAACGTAAGTGGCGAAATACTTAGTTCGCCGGTGTGACTTCCTAAATCGCCGAAAGTGTAGCTTGCGTTCGGTACCCATGAAAAGGTTCCGGAATTATTGAGCGGGATGCGCTTGCCGATCGTCATATATCCGATCATGCCCTTGGTGTTGGTGGCATGATCGTTTCCGGATATGCCGCGCGTGTCGCCGTACCCTGCGCCGGCGTCTATATATAAAGATCTTGTCCAGTCTTCGCTGAAATTGTATCGCGCTCCCATGGTCAAAATGAATTTGCTGGCCGGGCGGAATTTATTTGTAAAGAGGCGGCCCCCGGCGAGAAGTTGCCAGTGTTGGTCCACGCCGATGGCAAGCTCTCCGTGCAGACCGAGCTGAAGCCCGGTAAAGTTCGAGTAGCCGACCGAGGGAGCAAGTTGGATTTCATAGGGTTTGTTTTGAACTTCGGCGAGTGCGGGCACAGAGAGGAACAGCCATATTGCGGCGATGAACAGGCGCATGGGAATCCTTGGTTGGAGTTACGACGAGACTCTCATGCCGCGAGTGAGGATCAACGGTTGTGAAGTGGATTTAATTTTGGATTAACGACGGACTAGAGCGCCTTTAGCGCCGCCGCAATGTTCTTCATGCCCAAGACGACGTTTTTTTTGAAATCACCCGGCGCGTGTTCGTTGGCGGCATCGGTGACGGTGCGCAGTTCTAAGAACGGAATTTTGCAAAAAGCCGCGGCCCGCGCTCCGCCGGCGCCTTCCCAGGCGACCGCGAGTGAGCCGGTGAGTTCGAACAAAGCGCGCGAGCGGACGGCGTCAATAATGTCCTCATCACCGCTGGCGATGGTGCCGAACCAAATTTTGGGCGCCGTCAGTTTTCTCAACTTTTCTAAGGATTCAACGTCGCCGGCAAACTTCGGCAGCGGCCTCTTTTCAAAACGTAAATTGTAGTCGTGCTCAATGGTGAATTCGGAGGCAACGAGATCGAGCATGCCCGGACCTTCATGCAAAGCTCCACAAGCGCCTGCGCACACAATCACTGAAGGCTTGAGCTCGCGCCCCAAGAGCTGCGTAGTTAAAGCGAACTGCACTTTGCCGTGCCCGCCGACGGCCATAGCCAAATCTGCGCCGAAATACGTGACCTTTACGCCTTGAACTTCGCGCTCCATTGAGGGCGTGCCGAGTGCGGTCTTCAGTGCTTCATATTCGAAGAACAGAGGAGTCAAAATCAGTTTCATCATCTTGATGTAACATATATTGACCGGGCCCAGTCGACTCGTTACATCATGCGCATGGAACATCAGGATCTCATTATACTGATCGGCGAGATCGCCGGGGCTCTCGGTGCGACCGGGATTCTCGGGTATTTGATTGCACGCGCCTTTCGCAAAGCTCCGCCGCAAACCGTTGAGCAGGCTGAAAAGATCGCCGCTGCCCGCGAAATCACGCGAGCGGAGGCACCGGTTGCCGTCGAAGTCGCGCCCAATTTAAACAGCGCCCTGCGCTCGACGCGCGATAGTTTTTGGGGAAAAATTCAGAGCAGCTTTAAAGCCAACGGCCAAATCGACGGCGATCAGCTCGAAATTATCGAAGAAATTCTCTACACCAGCGATCTGGGGCCAACGACGGTCGCGCGCCTGCTCGATTCGGTGGAGTTGCAGCTTTCGCGCCATGAAAAGCGCTCGATCGATGCGGTTAAGAATGGGCTGCGCACGGAAGTTTCCAATATTCTTAACGCGGTTCCGAAAATGGGTGTCACTCCCTTTGAAAATTTCGCGGCTCGAGTTAAACCGCAGGTTTGGATGATCGTCGGTGTAAACGGCGCCGGCAAAACCACCACGATCGGCAAGATCGCGCATTTGGCCGCAAGCCAAGGGGCCAAGGTTCTGGTCGCGGCCGGCGACACGTTTCGCGCAGCCGCGCAGGCACAGCTGAAAGTGTGGAGCGAGCGCGCGCAGGTCGAAATTTTTTCTCCTGAAGGTGTCAAAGATCCCGGCGCGGTGGCGTTTGATGCCGTGCAAATGGCGAAAGCGCGCGGCTATGACCTTGTCTTGATCGACACCGCGGGCCGCCTGCACACGCAGGACAATTTGATGGAAGAGCTGAAGAAGGTGAAGAGGGTGATTCAGAAGCTGGACCCCGAGGCGCCGCATGAAACATTGATCGTGCTGGATGCGAATTCGGGGCAAAACGCGTTGATCCAGGCTCAAAAGTTCCATGAGATGCTTAAGCTCAGTGGTGCGATCTTCAGCAAAATGGACGGCACCGCGAAAGGTGGGGTGGTCTTGGGTCTTGCGTCGCAGCTGCAAATTCCGACCGTCTTTCTTGGGGTCGGCGAATCCATGGACGCGCTTCAAGGCTTTGATCCCAGCGAATATGCCGAGGCTCTTTTCGAGTCGCATTGAAGTCGCATTGAAGTCGCATTGACAAGTTTATGTCAATTCAACCTTGCACGGATTTTCAAATCCGGGTGAAATAGAAATAATGATAGCTCCGCACCATTCCGCATTGATTTTGACCCTCGGCGGGGTCGCGATTTTCCTTTTGGGTATGCACACCGCGAGTGAAAACCTGCAAAAGATCGCCGCCGACCGCATCCGCGACATCGTCACGACACTAGCGAAGAAGCCTTTTTGGGGTGTCATTCTGGGGATCGCGCTCACCATGATTTTGCAAAGTTCGGGCGCGGTGACTTCGATGCTGGTGGGCCTTGGTTCGGCGGCGGTCATCAGCCTGCATCAGGTGATGAGCGTGATCATCGGTTCGGCCATCGGCTCGACGTTGATCGTCCAGGTTTTGAGTTTTGATGTCGCGCAATTCGGTTTGCCGCTGTTCGCATTGAGTTTCTTCGTTTATTTCTTATCGCGTAAACGCATCATCAAAAATATGGCCGCGGCCATGATGGGTTTCGGTTTGATATTTTACGGTCTTGAGATGGTGCGAATCGGAAGCGAGAACTTTCGCGATATGGCCGAATTTCAAGCGCTCGTTAAAACGCTCGGCGAAAACCCTATTTACGCGACCTTGCTGACCGCCGCCCTGACGGCACTGGTGCACTCCAGCGCGATGGTGATTTTGCTCGGCATGACTTTGACGGCGCACGGGTTGATTTCCATTCACGATTGCATGTACTGGATTTTCGGCGCCAATATCGGCACGACGGCCATCGCGATTATCGCGGCGGCGGGCGGCAATTATGTCGGCCGCCAGGTGGCTTGGGCGCACGCGTTTTATAAATTTGCTTCGGTCGCGATATTTTTTCCTTTTGCGGGATATTTGGTCGACTTCATCGCTACCGGGCATCCTGAGCATGATGTCGCCAATCTCAATACCGTCTACAATTTGGCCGCGGCCCTGATTTTGTATCCCCTTACCCGTCGCGGCGCCGATATCGTCGAAAAACTTTTTCCGCCTAGCGCCGATGAAGTTCAGTTCTCGGTGAAGTACCTCAAGAAAAAAGATTGGGAGTCGCCGTCGGTAATTGTCGCCCATGCCGAGCGTGAGGCTCTGCGTATGGCCGATATCGTGATCAGCATGATCGAAGACTCGCTTAAGCTTTTTCGCAAAGAAGATCCCGAGCTGGTTGAAAACATGCGCCGCCGTGACGATCAGGCCGATTTTTTGGCGCGTGAACTCAATTTGTATCTGGCTCAGCAAATCGATCAGGCGCCCGAAGGCTTACGCAAACAAATGTTGAAGCTCATGTACTTCGTCACGGATCTTGAGGCCGCAGCCGACGTGGTGGATAACCAGTTGCTGGAGCTGGCGCAAAAGAAGCATCACCTCAAGGTCGATTTTTCGGACGACGGGTGGAGAGATCTTGAGGAAATTTCCGGAGCGGTCACCCATATCGCTCACATGGCCATCGCTTGTTACCAAACTCAGGACAAAGACCTCGCGGCGAAGGTGATTTTTCACAAACGCAATATCCGCCGCCTAGAGCACAAGATGCGCGAAAATCACGTCACCCGCCTGGTCAAAGGGACGCCCGAAAGTATTCGCACGTCAGGGATTCACCTCGACGTTTTGGGCGAGTACCGGCGGATTGTCGGCCTACTTTCCAATCACGTGTACGGTCTTTTAAAAGATTCCGACCCCTATGGCTTACTCCCTCGCCGTGAATAAGAGCAGTGCGGCAAGATGCTAGATCTGCTACCTTTTCGGGCAAAGCTTCAATATGATTTTAGGATGAGATCGCGCGAGAACTTCGGTTGCGGAGTCCGCCGTCAGAATGAAGCTTAAAGTAGAGGGGCCTTTCCCCAGAGGAATTTTCAAGTGCACTCAGATAAGAACCAAGCCGGTGAAACTTACGATGTGCAAGTCGCGGGTCTACCCCTGCGGTTGAAGTCCTCTCATGATTCAGAAACGGTTCAGGAACTGATTGATTTCGTGGACGCCAAGGTCAAAGAGGCTATGGCGGCAAATCCTAATATTTCATTTCAGAAGGCGTTGTTGTTAGCCACTTTGCATGTGACGGAAGATTTGGTTTTCCTCAAACGTGCTTTACGAGGCCGCCTCGATACCCTTGAGACCAAAGCTAAAGGCATTCTTTCGGAACTGGATTCTTCTCCTCTTTCGCGGCTCACGATCGACCAATAATCTGATCGATCGATTGTTCATTTGAACTTTGGGTGCACGTGGAAGCTGTTTCAGTTGGCATGGATAAAATGACCTTGCGTCGCGATTATCGCGAGGCGCGTAGCCGTTTTTCTTCGAGAAGTGGCGCGTCGGTTCGAGCCATCATCGGCCAACATGTCGAGCGCCTGATCCATGATCTTTCTGAAAAAGACACTCAAGTTGCACTTTATAAGCCGCTTGGCGAAGAGGCGGATTTCGCTTTAAGCGCGGCTGAGACGTTCTTTTATCCCGTGACCTCGGGGGATAAAATGAATTTTTACCGACCTCAAGGAGCCTGGAGAAAGGGCGCCTTCGGCGTAATTGAACCCGATCCCCGATCTTCCGTGCCCCTCGACCTCAAAAAACCTGTTCTCATATTTTGTCCTGCGGTCGCCGTCGACGGCTTTGGCGCGCGCCTTGGAATGGGTAAAGGCTATTACGACAAATTCTTTAACGACTTTCCCCACGCGATCCGTATCGCCGTGGTTTTTCAGATTCAACTCTCAAAGCACCCGCTGCCCGTAGACAGCTGGGATCAATCTTTGGATTGGATCGTTACCGAATCGATGATTCTACGCACATCAACAAGGAGTCCGTAAGGATGGATATCACCGCAATCGTCAGTCTGCTGGGAGGAATCAGCGTGGGGGCTTTCGGCCTTTACGTCGTCTTAAAAGCGACGGGACAAAAGACAATGCTGTCGGCCGAAAAAGAGGCTGAAAAAATCATTCAGCGCGCTAAAGGGCAAGTGTCGAAGATTGAGAAAGACGCCGCCCAGCGAGCGAAAGACTTTGAAGTTCGCGCGCGCAAGAACGTCGAAGTGGAAATTCGCAAAGAAAAGCAGCGCATCCAGCAAACTGAAAACAACCTGAAAGAGCGCGAAACTAAAATCGAGCGCGAAGCCAAGCGCAAAGAAGACCAGCTCAACAACAAAACGCGCGAGCTTGACGAACAAGGCGAGCGTCTGAATGTGAGCGAAAAACGTTTGGTCGAAATGGAAGAGAAGGCTCATCAGCAGATGAGCGATCTCGAGATGAAATTGCAGTCGATCGCCAACATGACGCCTGAGCAGGCTAAAAATGAACTGCTAAGCGCTTTGACCGAAGATGCGCAAAAAGAAATGGCTCAGCGAATCGCCCAAATCGAGGAAGAAACCTTGAGTGAAGCGACCCGCCGTTCGCGCCGCATTCTTGCGACCGCGGTCGCGCGCTACGCTTCGGAAGTTGCCACCGAACGCACGGTCAGCTCGATCCCCTTAACGGGCGAAGAGATGAAAGGGAAGATCATCGGCCGTGAAGGCCGCAACATTCGTGCTTTAGAGGCCGCCTGCGGCGTGGATCTGATCATCGATGAAACGCCTGAAACCGTGATCATTTCATCCTTCGATCCGGTACGCCGTGAAGTCGCCAGGAAATCCTTGGAGCGTTTGATGGAAGACGGACGCGTGCATCCCGCGCGCATCGAAGAAGTCGTTGAGAAAGTAAAATCGGAACTGTTCGCGTCCATGCGCGAAGAGGGTGAAAAAGTTTGCTTCGATCTCGGCGTGCATAACGTGAACCCCAACATCATTAAAGTGCTCGGGGGTTTAAAGTACCGGCAGGGCGAAGGGCAGAATCTCTTGGCTTATAGCCAAGAGGTGGCGTCGTTGGCCGGTTTGATCGCCGAAGAATTGGGCTTGGATGAAAAGCCTGCGAAGCGCGCGGGCCTTTTGCATGCGATCGGCCGCGGTCTTGATCACACGCACGAGGGCAGCTCGGCCCAAGCCGGTGCCGAATTCTGCAAAAAGAACGGTGAGAAGGACGACATCGTCCACGCCCTGCGCGCGCACTCGGAAGAAGTGAAAGCCGAGACCACTTTGGCGCACATTGTACAGGCTGCGCACAGTTTGTCGAAATCGCGTCCCGGCGCACGCCGCGCGAACTTAGAACAGTTCATTAAACGTCTGAGTGATTTGGAAAGTGTCGCGAATTCGTTCGACGGCGTCGCCCGCTCCTACGCCTTGCAATCCGGTAAGGACATCCGCGTGATCGTCGATAGCGGCAAGGTCACCGATGACCAAGCCGGCATGCTCTCGCGCGATATCGCGCGCAAGATCGAGCGTGAGTTGAGTTACACGGGCCAAGTGCGGGTCGCGGTCGTTCGCGAAACGCGCATTGTGGAACACGCGAGGTAAGCGTCGATGTTTCGTGAGCCGGAAGAGCAGCTAAAGCAATTAAAGAAGGGTTCCGCAGAGATAGTCAGCGAAGTTGAACTCTTGGCTAAACTTCGCAAGAGCTTCAAAGAGAACAAACCTCTGCGCATCAAGGCGGGGTTTGACCCTTCACGGCCCGATTTGCATATCGGGCATACGGTTTTGTTAAATAAATTGCGCCAGTTTCAGCAGCTCGGCCATCAAGTGATCTTCTTGATTGGCGACTTCACCGCTTTGATTGGCGACCCCACCGGCAAGAACGAAGCGCGGCCGCCTTTGACCGAAGCCGAAATCAAAAAGAACGCCGAGACCTATGCCGAGCAGGTTTACAAAGTTTTGGATAAAGACAAAACGGAAGTCCGCTACAACAGCGAGTGGATGATGAAGTTCACTGCGGCCGATTTTATCCGGCTGACTTCGCAGTACACCTTGGCGCGCATGATCGAGCGCGACGATTTCACCAAGCGCTACCAGGCCCAAACGCCGATTCATTTGCATGAGCTTTTGTATCCGTTGGTTCAGGGCTACGATTCGGTCGCCCTAAAGTCGGATGTTGAGCTTGGCGGAACCGATCAAAAATTCAATTTGCTGGTCGGGCGCGAATTGCAAAAGGGTGCTGGCTTCGATCCGCAATGCATTTTGACCGTGCCGATCTTAGAGGGCCTCGACGGCGTACAAAAAATGTCGAAGTCTTTGGATAACTACATCGGCGTCGAAGACGTGCCGCGCGAAATGTTCGGTAAGACGATGCGGGTGAATGACGAGTTGATGATTCGTTATTACGAACTGCTCACCGATATTTCGGTGGAAGAATTGGAAGCGCTCCGCACGGCCTTGAAGTCCGGCATGATGCATCCGCGCACGGTTAAAGTTGAGTTGGGTCGTTTGTTGGTCGAACGCTTTCATGGGAAGGAAGCCGCCGCGAACGCGGTTTTGGAATTCGACCGTATTTTTGTGAACAAGGGATTACCGGATGATATCCCCTCGAAGCAGACCCCGGCGTCGAATGACGTCGGCATATGCAAACTGATGGTCGATATGGGCTTGGCGGCGTCGAACAGCGAAGCCAAAAGATTAATTGAGGGCCGCGCGGTCGAAAAAGACGGCGAGAAAATCACGGATCCTCAATTGAAATTAAATTTGAAGAGCGGCGAAAAATTCGTGCTCAAAGCGGGCAAGAAGAAATTCGTGCGCGTACAGGTGTCTTAGCTATGAAAGTTAAATTTGTTCCACAAGACGTGGAGTGTGAAATCGAACAAGGGCAGACGGTCATGGACGTCGGCCATAAAAACGGAATCCCGATACGCTCAACATGCAACGGGATGCCCTCATGCGCGGAATGCCGGGTACGCGTGATCGACGGCGATTGGAACACCAGTCCGCCCTCGCGCAAAGAATTGAGTTTGATCGGCACCGGCTATTACATCGATCAGCGCAGACTGTCGTGTCAGATGCTTTGCTTCGGCGACATCACGGTCGATACGACCGAGCAGATTGAAAAGGGCGCGGAAGGACCGGTCACGAAAAAGTTTTTGACCAAGGTTCACAAAGACAGCGCCGAGCAAAGTCACTCGCTTGGCGGCATTATGCTTGAAGACAACAATGCGCTTCTTCATGAACTGCAAAAGGATGTTCCGACTAAACCTGAAGCACTCACGCAAGCTTCGCTTGATGAGCGCGGCGGCGGCGGTGGCCGGCGCGATGGCGGTCGACGTGGCGGCGGCCGTGACGGCAATCGTGGCGGTGGCGGAAATCGCCCGCAAGGGCCGCGTCCGCAACAAGCGCAAATGGGTGCGCGCCCTGAAGGTGGCGGATCCGGCGGCGAAAGCGCGGGCGGACAACGCCGGCGTCGCCGTGGTGGACGCGGTCGCGGAAGAGGCGGCGGCGGTGGAAACACCGGCGGCGGGAATCGTTAATCTGACGCATCGATTCTATGCTGGGATCGAAACGGCGCGTAAAGTGCCCGTCATTGCACAGCTAAATTAAAATGAAACAAATTTAGTTTACGGTCGACTGCGACTCAGGCGTTTCGATAATCAAATTAAATAATTTTGATTTTTTTGCGATGCTTCTTGTCTAGACAAGAAGCTCTGCGTTGCCGGCACTAAACGCCGAACGAACTGCCGCAGCCGCAAGTCTTGGCCGCGTTTGGATTGGCAAAAATGAAACCCTTGCCGTTTAATCCGCCTTCATAATCCAGCGTCATGCCGATCAAATACAAAAGCGACTGTCCATCGACGACCACTTTGGCGCCGTTCATTTCGAAAACGTTGTCGCCTTCTTTGGTGGCGGTGTCGAATTCCATTTTGTACGAGAAGCCCGAGCAGCCGCCGCGCTTAACAAATACGCGTAAGAACGACTCGGCGGAAGCATTGTCTTCGGCTTTGAGGGCATGAATTCTTTTGGCGGCGGTTTCTGACACTTGGATCATGATCAAGATATAGCATAGCCTTGTCGCGAAAGGAAGATCAGCCTTTCACACCGTAGGTATTGGCCAGCATTTTCAATAGCTTATCAATGACGATGGAGACCTCTTCCGCAGTCGTAAAGCGTCCCATTCCTAGGCGCAAAGTCGAGCGCGCCAGGGAATCCGACAAACCCAAGGCCTTCAACACATGACTGGGCTTGGGGTTTGAGGAATTGCAAGCCGAGCCGGAACTGTAGGCGACGCCCGATAACGACAAAGCCATTTCATCGGCCGGCATATCCGGAAACGAAAAATTCAGATTGTTGCAGAGGCGGCCTTGGGAGGGGCCATTCAGCTTCACTTGCGGATACTTTTCGCAAATCGCGTGCAAAACTTTTTGCTGAAATTCATAAAGGCGCGCGCATTCGGATTTCATCTCAAAGGCCGCGACCTCGCAAGCCTGCCCGAAGCCCACAATACCGTGCACGTTGAGCGTTCCCGGGCGTAGCCGCCGTTCTTGTTCGCCGCCGAAAAAAATCGGCTTCAATTCGAACTCGCGGTTCATCTTGCGCACGATTAAGGCGCCCATACCTTTGGGGCCGTAAATTTTATGGCTCGAGATCGACATCATATCGATCGACAGCTTTTGCAAGTCGACCTCGTATTTGCCGACCGCTTGCGCGGCATCGGTATGAAAAATCACACCGCGGCTGCGGCACAGCTCGCCGATTTCACGAATGGGCTGAAGTGCTCCGACTTCGTTATTGGCCATCATCACGGAAACCATAATCGTCGAGGGACGCATCGCCTGGCGGATATCGTCGACCCGCACTAAGCCTTCGCTGTTCACCGGCAGTATGGTGAAATCCGCACCCCAATCGACGGCGGCTTCAACCACTTCCAGTACCGCTTTGTGCTCGGTCGCTTGCGTGATGATATGCGGGCGTTCACCGGCCGCGCCCGGTTTGCAGTACTCGCGGACCACTCCGAGCAAAGCCAAATTATTGCTCTCGGTCGCACCCGACGTAAAAATCACATCCGCCGAACGGCAGGCGACCAATTTTGCCAATTGCTCGCGTGCTTTTTTCACCGCCGCTTGCGCTTGCCAACCATAAGCATGCGAAGCCGAGGAGGCATTGCCGAACGCCTCGCTTAAAAACGGGCGCATCGCTTGCACAACGTGTGGATCGAGCGGAGTCGTGGCGTTATGATCCATATAGATCGGCATAGCGAGTGGTTTGACATTCATGATTCACCATTTTTAGGTTCGAGCCGCGCTTGGTGCTATCACTTTCGCGCAGCATTATGGGAGAATAACACTATGGAATTGAAACGACATTTCACGGACGCCACAATATCCCCTTACGATGCCGTCAAATGGGCCACGGCATTCGTGGGCGATCGCCCGGTCGAAGTTCCCGCCGACTGGTCGGCCAACGCCGCCGAGATCGTGGCGACGAAATATCTCCGCCAGCGCGGCCTCGGCCCCAGCAAAAAAGAGGGCGAGATCAGTGTGCGCCAGCTGTTTAATCGTGTAACCAAGGCCATTCGCCGCTCCGGTGAAATCCAAGGCTATTTTAAAAGCAAAGACCAGGCGGAGATTTTTGAAAGCGAACTCACGCATATTTTACTCAATCAAATCGCCTCGTTCAACTCACCGGTTTATTTTAACGTGGGGCTTTATTCGTCTTATGGAATCATGGGTGAGGCTGAAAATTATGTTTTTGACGAAAATATCAAACACGCCAAGCTGATTCACACGGCCTATGTTTCGCCGCAGGCGAGCGCTTGCTTCATTCAGGATGTGCAAGACGATCTTATCTCGATCTTCGATCTGTTAAAAAACGAAGCGAAGTTATTCAAATACGGATCGGGCACCGGCACAAATTTTTCCAGGCTCAGAGCCAAAGGCGAGCGTCTGCAGGGCGGGGGAGAGAGCACCGGCTTGATTTCTTACCTCGAAATTTTCGACAAAGCCGCACAGGCGATCAAATCCGGCGGCACCACCAGGCGGGCGGCGAAGATGGTGGTGCTTGATGCCGATCACCCCGAAATTCTCGATTTTATAAAATGGAAAATGCTGGAAGAGCGCAAAGCCCGAGTGCTGCTCGCGGGCGGCTATTCGAGCGGCATGGAGGGTGAGGCTTTCCGTACGGTCTCGGGGCAAAACTCCAACAACTCGGTCCGAGTCAGCGACGAATTCTTGGAAGCGGTGACCGGCGGTAAAATGTGGGCGCTCAAGAATCGAAAATCGCTTGATACGGTTCAAGAGATCAAAGCCTCCGAAATTTTCCATGAGATGGCGCGCGCCGCATGGGAGTGCGCCGATCCCGGAATTCAATTCGAGGACACGATTCAAAAGTGGCACACGTGCCCGCTCACGGGCCCGATCCGCTCCAGCAACCCGTGCAGCGAGTACATGTTCCTCGACGATTCGGCGTGCAACCTGGCGTCCTTGAATTTAGTTAAATTTTTGAAACCTGAGGCGAATGAACTCAATTGGGATGACTTCCGTCAAAGCATAAAGATCATGTTGCTCGCGCAAGATATTTTGGTCGACTACGCCTCTTATCCTACGGCGAAGATCGCCGAAAACAGCCATCACTTTCGCCCGCTTGGCTTGGGCTATGCCAATCTCGGCGGACTGCTTATGCATATGGGAATTCCTTACGACAGCGACGAGGCGGCTAAGCAAACCTCGAATATCACCGCCGCGATGCACGCGCTGGCTTTGGAAACCTCGCAAGAAATGGCGGAGCTTAAGGGCCCGTTTTCCGGTTGGGACCGTAATGAGGACGAAGCGCTCAATGTCATGAAACTTCACCGGGATGCTGCAAAAGAGCATCAGGTGGATGAATGGATTCAAAAAATCTTCAGTAAAATTTTAAAGGCGGCCGGGGAAACCGGTTTAAGAAATGCGCAAGTCACGTTGCTGGCTCCGACCGGCACGATTGGACTGCTTATGGATTGCGACACGCTGGGGATCGAACCCGACTTTTCGTTGAGCAAAATTAAGACTTTGGCCGGCGGCGGCGAGATGCACATCGTGAATCAGTCGGTCGAAAAAGCGCTGAAGCGTCTGAACTATTCGGCGGCCGATATTCTGACGATCAAAGAGTACATCCGCGAGCACGGTATAATCGTGGGCGCACCGAATTTCAAAGCGGAACACACCGCCATTTTTGATTGCGCGGTCCCGCCCAAGAATCATCCTGAACGGCGTATTTCCCCCGAGGGGCATTTAAGAATTATGGCCGCAGCACAACCTTTCTTAAGCGGCGCGATTTCGAAAACAATAAATCTGCCGGCCACCGCTACGGTTGAAGACATAGAAAAAATATTCTTGCGCGCTTGGAAATTGGGCCTAAAGGCCCTCGCGATTTATCGCGACGGAAGCAAGTCCCTGCAGCCGCTCTGTGCGGAATGTTAGGCATATTGCCCCCGTTTAAGGGGTAATTTTGGACTCCTCCACCTCGCCCAGCCTCTTGTTAGAGAGCGCTTTGGAATACCTTTTGTAACCTTAGATCTCACACGTCTCGAATTTCCGGCGTGAAAAAAGGGAGCGGCCATGACCCATAACCTTTTAACTTCGGCCTTTATTTTGACGGCATTTGTGGCCAATGCGGTCACTCGCAACGATGAGTCTGTGGCTAAGGCCTACGAGAAGGCCGCGAATTTGAATGACGCTTCCTTTGTCACGGAAATCGTCTTTGCTAAAACGTCTTCTGAACTGACCGCGGACGGCAAATCCCAATTGCGTGATATTTTAAAGGCCGCCAAAGAGCGCGGGCCTATTGAAGAAGTGAAGATCCTTTCGTGGGCCGACAAAGAATATCCACCCAAGAAAAAGGTCGCACTAAACAAAAATGACCGCAAGCTGGCGGATGAGCGCGCACTCGAAATCAAAGGCTATATCGAGGATCACGAGAAAGGAGTTGGGGTCGATGTGCACAATATGGCGGAACGCCCCAATACTTTGCAGAACATGTTAAAGGTCGGTGATAAGCGCGTGAAGAGATCGCTTGAGGTCGCGGGGTTGAGTAACCCGGCCAAGTCGGGAATGCCCAATAAATCAGGCCGCGTGTTGGTGATGGTTATAATTCAATAAAGCGGAGAGGAGTGAGATGGCAAAAAAAGAAGTAAGCAAAACGCCGCAACGGAAGAGAAACGATGAAGACGACCGGATTGAGCAAGTGATCATCATATTGCGCCGCTTTCTTGGTTCGTTTCGCGAAGTCAAACCCAAGGCCAGTTAATAAAAAAAGGCGATACAAGTTGTATCGCCTTTTTTCGATTCCCGATGTGCGTTTCCGCTAAGAAACGAACCGCTGATTTCTCCAGTCGACAATTTGTCCCATCAGCTTGGATTTAATATGATCCATGACGTCGCCCAGTGCCGTCGCTGAGTCTACGGCCTGCATATACACGGATTCGGAGGCGATCTTGATGTCGCCAAGAAACCGGCCCGGCAAATGCCCGAAGGTGGCAATCACACAGGAGTCTGAGGGGCATAGCTGCGTGAGATCCTCAATCAGATCTTTGGCCTGCTGTCTGAGTTTGGGGCAATCGATCCCTTGAAAAACGATTTTAGGGTCTAACATAGGCTACCTCCGCGAGAGACGGGGATTTTTAGTCCGCATCAGTGAATCTTAAAGTATACGTAGCAAACGCCTTGCCAACTGGTTCCAAGGTGGGACTTTGCACGCTGTCCTGCGGCAAACTCTGCAACCCGAAGATGAAAAATGTTAGCTTCATCTCTATGCAAAATTTCGATCTTTTCAATCCCCAGGAAGAGCACTCTCAACTACGTGAAACCGTTCGCGGCTTTGTTAAAGCGGAAGTTGAGCCGCAGGCCGCTCAATATGATCGCCAAGAAAAATTCAATCTGCCGCTATTCAAAAGATTGGGCGAGCTTGGCCTTCTTGGCATCACCGTGCCGGATGCTTTTGGTGGATCGGGAATGGATGCGGTTGCGGCAGTGATCGCGCATGAAGAGATCAGCGCCAGCGATCCCGGTTTTTGCCTGGCCTATCTTGCGCACTCTATGTTGTGCGCGAATAACTTGGCGGTGAATTGCAGCGAAGAGCAAAAGAAAAGATGGCTGCCCAAACTTTCGAGCGGCGAATGGGTCGGCTCGATGGCGATGTCGGAACCGCATGTCGGCACCGATGTTTTGGGAATGAAATCCACCGCGGTTAAAAAGGGCGACCATTACGTTTTGAACGGACGAAAAATGTGGATCACCAACGGCACGATCGACGACCAAGGTACGCCGGGCGATGCGGTCCTCGTTTATGCGCGCACTGCGGATAAAAACGGCAAGCCGTCCATTTCCACCTTTTTGGTCGAGAAAACACACCCCGGATTTTCGGTGGGGCAGAAGATCAAAGATAAGCTTGGTATGCGCGCCAGCAATACGGCCGAGCTCGTGTTTCAAGATTGCATTGTTCCGGTTGGAAATTTAATCGGCGTCGAAGGCGATTCGATGATGCACATGATGCGCAACCTGCAGATCGAGCGTCTGACCTTGGCGGCGATGAGTTTGGGAATCGCCCGCCGCTCGCTTGAGATCATGAACAAATACGCGATCGACCGCGAAGCCTTCGGGCAACCTCTTAACCGCTTCGGCCAAGTTCAGCGCATGATCGCCGACAGTTATGCCGAATACCGCGCGGCAAAGACTTACACCTACGAAACCGCGCGCACGATGAAGCTGGAGGCGCATGGCGAGCGCTTGGATTCCGACGGCGTCAAACTGTTTGCCGCCACCATGGGCAAGAATGTCGCCGACCGCGCGATTCAAGTTTTGGGCGGTTATGGTTATGTCGGTGAATACGTGGTCGAGCGTTTGTGGCGGGATGCGAAGCTTTTGGAGATCGGCGGCGGGACCGTCGAGGCGCACCAGAAGAACATCACTCGCGATCTGTCGAAGCTGGATGTTTCGAAGTATCTGTAAGCTTCGTGAGAACGTGGGCGCGCGCATCGACCACGACTTGCATAACGGATAAGAAAATAAATACGCCGCCCAATTTGCGGTCTAAAAAAACCAGCTCGCGCGGCGGAGCGCGCAGCCTGTAACTTGTGGCAAAATGTCCGGCCCGTTTGATCACGCGCTGAGGTAAATCGCTTTTTCCCCAGTCGTAAAGGCCCTGAAAAGGTTCGGTCAGCATATAGCAGAGGTCGATGTAGTCTTCGACAAGTTTCGGCGGGTCTTCGGGTCGCAAAAGTCCAAGCTTGCGGCCGCCTTGTTCGACCACCCGTGCATCGCGGGTGACGCCGCCTTCGATCAACTGACGGTAACCGAGAAGAAAGTCTTCGGGCGCTTCTCGGGATGCGCCGAAATCAAGCAAGATCAATTTGTCGTTTGACCCGTTAGGATCGATTTGCACCATGTAGTTGCCGAGATGGGGGTCGGTCTGCACCAGTTTAAACTCCAGAAGCTCGCGCAAATAAAGATCAAGAAACATCAAACCGATGCGGTTGCGGCGATCTTGATCCAAAGCTTGCACATCCGGGTGATCCGCCCTTAAACCCTCGACAAACTCCATCGCCAATACTTTGCGCGTGGAATAGCGGGGGAAAACTTTGGGCACGATGTAGCGTTCGTCGTCACTCAGCAGCTCGGCAAATTTCACGCCGTATTTTTGTTCAAGCTCGTAATCGATCTCTTGATGGAACATTTCGCGGATCTCGGCGAAGATTTGATCGAAGCGGGGCCCGCGCGGAATAAGCTCGGTCATATTCAAAATAAACTTCAGCAGTTTCAGGTCGGTTTCAATCGCGCTGTCGACTCCGGGACACTGAATTTTCAGGGCAAGAACTTCGCCGCTGGCTTTGATTTTAGCCTTATGGACTTGTCCGATGCTGGCGGACGCGATCGCGTTCTCTTCGATCTCAAGTTCATTAAATTTTTCAGGGCCCAATTGTGTAAGCAATACGGATTTTATTGAGTCCCAGGAAAGTCTGGGCGAATCCTGCTGCAGCTTCTTCAGCAACTCGTTCACTTCTTTGGGCAAAAGATGCTCGCCGTACATCGAGAGGGTTTGGCCGACCTTCATGGCCGTGCCCTTCAGTTGGCCGAGTTCCTCGACCAGATATTCAACTTTATCCAGCCAAGCGGGGCGGGTGGGATCGTTATTCTTCCATTGCGAAGCCGCTAAGCCGCCGGCACGCAAGCCCGCCCTGGCTAAAGAAAGACCGCGCGCGAGAAGCCCGCTGCGAATCTCTTTGAGAGTGTCTTTCTTCTGTGACATCAAAAGGATTATGCCATAAAAGCGTGAATATGTTTAGTGCTCAATTGTTGACGATCGGGACAGAGATCACCTCGGGTGAGGTGCTCAACAGCAACGCGTCCTGGCTGTCTTTACGGCTGGAAGAGCTGGGCCTACGGGTGCTTTCCCACCTCAGCGTGCGCGATGATCGAGATGAGATCGCGCAAGCTTTAGCTCAACTTGCCGGAGCGGATTTGATTTTTGTAACCGGAGGTCTTGGGCCGACGTCGGACGATGTCACCCGTGAGTGCATGGCCTTGTTTACAGGCGACAAGCTTGAGTTCGATGAGCAGGTATGGCGTGATCTACAGGATTTGTATGCCAGGCGCGGGCTCCCTTTGCGTGAAGCGCACAAATGGCAATGCAACTTCCCGCGCACCAGCACGCGCTTAAAAAATCCCATTGGTACTGCTTTGGGCTTTTATCAAAACTTCAATGGCCGACATTATTTTGTTTTGCCGGGCCCACCGCGCGAAATCGAAGGCATGTGGAGCGAAGAGGTCAAACCCCGGGTGACGATGTTGCTGAAGCCGGGTTCGTCTGCATGGACCCGCTGGACCCGCTGGACATGCTTGGGGGTCCCCGAAAGCGAAGTGGCGGAAAAGGTTGAGCCCATTATTAAGGATACCGGGATCGAAATCGGCTATCGCGCACAAGTCCCCTATGTGAAAATAAAAATTTATGCGGACCCGCTCAAAGACGCTGCGCTTATCGCGAAAATCGGCGAGGCACTAAAGCCTTGGGTCGTGGCGCATGGACACGACGATCTGGCGGCGGAACTTTTGCGAAGGTGGCCGGCACCGTCGCTAAAAATCGTGGATTTACTTACCGATGCGCGAATCGCGCGGCGGCTGTTCGAACAAAAAATTGCAGCGCCTGAGCTGGAATATCACACGAGGGGTGAGTTCAAAGAGGGTATATTCATTCACGCGGACGGCGAGCAATTCGTCGTCGAGGTAAAGACCGACTTCCTCGCGTTCGTCGAAAAACAAATCTTGCCCTTTAAGGTCGATCTACAGTCCGAGCGTGGAAAGCGTTCGGTCACCGAATGGGCGCTTTGGATCGCGGTGAAACACTTGCGAATTAACTCAGCACTTCTTGGCTAGACAAGAAGTGCTGAGTTAATTGGACAAAATAGTAATTATTTATGCCGAAGGTAAATCAACGCCGTTGCGAGCGAGCGCACCAAGCCTGCACTTCGGAAAGATTCTCAAATTGATTGTATTTGTTGTATCCGGAAATCAAAATTTCGCATTTCTGAAAAAGTGCTTTTGCCACATGCTCGCTTTCATGCGGGAGTAGATCCGCGCTATCCAAAAAAGGATGGAGCGCCTTCGCGCGAAAGTAATCCATGGCCTTATATCCCATCGACAATTGGTCCGCGTGGCCGCCGTATTTATTTAAGAGCGGCTCTTCGATATAGCCGATATTCTCGAGGGCGGCGATGCGCAACCACAACTCATAATCTTCACAGACCGGAAAATCTTCGCGAAAGCCATTCATCTTCTCGAACAAATCCTTGCGGATTAAAACGCTCGACGGGGAGATAAAGCACAAATCCACGCAACGTTTAAAAATCCTGCCGCCGGACTTTAAATATTTTTTCGGCTGCTGAACGGCGCGGCCGTTTCGAATCCAGTTTTCCTGGGCATGGATCAATGAAAAATCATCCGCCAACAAAATTTGCTTCTCTAATTTTTCGGGCAGCCATTCATCGTCCGAATCCAAAAAGGCCAGCCACTCGGTTTGCGCCAGACGCGCGCCGCGATTGCGGGCGGCACTGACGCCGCGATTTGCGGCCTTTTCATAGATCACCGTAAAACCGGGCTGATTTTCTTGTCTCCATCGTGAAACCAATTCTTCAGTCTCATCAGCCGACCCGTCATCAACGATGATCAAGGCTTCAGGCACAGCCGTCTGCCTCAGCACGGACTCAAGCGCCCGCGGGAGAAGCGCTGCCCGATTGAATGTGGGGATGATCGCCGAAATGGATTTCATGGGGCCCAGATGTACCTTTGGGGTTGGCAAAGATCACCCCCTTTGTTACGCTGCACGCCATGTTTTTTGAAGGTTCAGAAAAGAAAATCGAGCTAATCGCTCGGGGGGCGAATTTTCGTGCCCGACCGCGAGAATTTTGGTCCGCCATGGTTGAATCCTGCGGGGCTAAAATCCTTTCCAGCATTTCCAATGAGGCCTGCGACGCTTATTTGTTGTCGGAGAGCAGTCTGTTCGTTTGGGACGACCGCTTTACGATGATCACGTGCGGAACAACGACCCTTGCGACCGCGGCGGCTTTTATTTTGGATCAAATGCCGGCCGAATCCATCGACTTTCTGACCTTCGAGCGCAAGAACGAATACTACCCGCACCAACAACAGACCGACTTTTTTAAGGACGTCGAGGTTCTGCAAAAGCGATTGCCGGGCAAGATCTTTCGCTTTGGTTCGCCCGATGAGCACCATCTGTTTTTGTACCACCTCGATAAGCCGTTCAAGCCTCAGGGCGTGGACTGCACTCTGGAAATTCTGATGTACAACCTGCAGGGACCGGCGGCGGAGATCTTTAATTGCAATCAAACGGTCAAGCGCATCCGCCAGTTGATCGCGCTTGAAAATGTGTTCCCCGGGTTCCAGGTCGACGATCATTTGTTTGAACCGTGCGGTTACTCGCTGAACGCGATCCGTGGGGCCGAGTACTACACGATTCACGTGACGCCGGAAGAGATCGGATCGTACGTGAGTTTTGAAACCAATGTGCGTCTCGGTGACCGCGTTTCGACCGCGCTGAAGAGTGTGATTGAGGTTTTTCGTCCGCTTTCATTCGATGTGATTTACTTTCACTCCGAGCATGAGTTGAAGGCTTTCGAACTTCCGCCGTTTATCCAGCGTTCATTCGTGCGCCAGACATTGACCTGCGGTTTTGAAGTGGGTTTCTCGACGTACTATCAAAAATTCGCCGAACCGCAACCGGCCGTCGATTTAGTGGATCGGAGAACAATGTGATCGAAGAAAATTATAAAGAAGGCTTAAGCTTTAAGCTGGGACTCAAACAGAAGCTGTTTTCCGGCCGCAGCGATTTTCAAGTCGTGGAGATTTTCGACAGCACCCACCACGGGCGGGTTTTGCTGAATGACGGCGCCTTTATGCTTTGCGAGCGCGATGAGCGGATTTACCACGAGATGATGGCGCATGTGCCGCTGAACGTGCATCCGAACGCCAAAAGAGTTTTGATCGTGGGCGGTGGCGACGGCGGCACCGCGCGCGAGGTTCTTAGGCATAAAAACATCGAAGAAGTCGTCATGGTCGAGATCGACGCCCTGGTCGTCGAAGCTTGCCGCAAATATATTCCGCAAACCGCAAGTGCGCTGGGTGATCCGCGCCTCGATCTGCAAATCGAAGACGGCGTCGAGTACATGAAGAAAACCGACAAAACCTTCGACGTCATCTTGATCGACTCCACCGATCCGAACGGCGCGGCCACGCCGTTATTTGGGCCCGAATTTTACGCCGATGTTTTTAAGCGCCTGAATCCCGACGGCATCGTGGTCGCGCAAGGCGAAAGTGTTTTTTACGAAGCCGAAATGCAGGCCAAGCTTTTGAGCATCGCAAGTCCGTTATTCAAGTACACGTCGATGTTCAATTTCACCAACATGACTTACCCGGGCGGGCTTTGGTCTTTCATGTGGGCGTCGCGCACCTTGCATCCGCTCAAGGATTTCAAAGGCGTGAAGGCCGAACTTGAGATGTTCTATTATAACGAAGCCGTGCACCGCGCCGCTTTTCAATTGCCGGCGATGCAGGCGCGAAATTTGGAGTCATGGACCAAACTTTAGATTTTCGCAAATCGCGCATCACTTGGGACGAGCGGATTCAAGTCGGCCAGATGCACGTTTCGGTCACGCAAATCATCGAAGCCTTGCACGAGCACATGACAGTTGAGCGTGTCGCGCGCCTGAATGAGGTCGTGGCCAGCCGCTCACTTCACGTGGTTTCGGTGCTCGAAAATATTTACGATCAAGGCAATATCAGCGCGGTCATGCGCTCATCCGAAGCTTTCGGTTTTATGGGCATGTATTTGATCGATAAACCCGGCGCCAAATTTAAAGCGGCCAATCGCGTGACCAAGGGCGCGGACAAGTGGCTCGACGTACGCTCATTTTCAAGTCCTAAGGACTCTGTCAAAGATCTGAAGGCGCGCGGCTATCAAATTTGGGCGACCGATTTGAATACGCCTCATTCCATCGACACGCTTGATTGGTCGAAACCCCATGCCATTGTGCTGGGCAATGAAAAAGACGGCGTCAGCGACGAGATGAAATCCTTGTGCGACGGCACTTTCCGCATTCCGATGCTGGGATTCTCGCAAAGTTTTAATATTTCGGTCGCGGCGGCGCTGATATTTTATCGCGCGCATCTTGAAGTCAGAAAATTAGGCGGGCAGAGCCTGCTCTCGGAAAAGGAGCGCAACCAGGTTTTGGCCAATTATTATTTACGCTGCTTCGACAATCCGGAAGCTTTACTCAAGGCCAAACTCACTTAGCGACCTCGTCGAGATTTTTTTCGTTTTTCGCGCGCAGCTTTTTCAGCTGTTCAAGCTCGCTTGCGATCTCGCGCTGTTCGAACTTGGAATCGACGCGACCCAGTTTGTTCGACAGGTGGTCGATCTCGGAATCCAATTTCTGGTTGGCGATCTCAAGTTCCCGAGCCTGCTGTCCGCGCCGATAGCCTGCCAAAAATTCCGCTTCGACAGTCGATGGGCAAACATACACATAGGCGATTCCCATGCGCCCCAGTTCATAGGCATTGTCGGAGGCGCAGTACTCCACCAAGCCGGCATTGCGGCCGTTGGTGTACACCGATTCCCACGTGCTGTTGAATTCATGCCCGCATTCGACTTTGTATTTGGCCAAGCGATCGAGGGTCGCGCCTTGAGCCCCGTCATGGCGACCGCTCTCATACCAGTCGCGCTGCCCACAAGAGACCTTTTCCGGTGTCGAAGTGCAGGATGTGGCAAATAGCAATGAAACGAAAATCAAACTGAAGCGAATAACAAAAGCCAAATTCATGCTCCTAGAGGTAACAGTTTGCGCATTGCATTACAAGGCCCAGCACATTGCTGTCCCATTTGTGAAATGCTAATCCTTCTCCAGTTTTAGCTATTACAAAGGTGACCAATATGTCGACAGATTCCAACCCGTCCGGCGAGCTTTACGGCACTGTGGCGATCCGCAACAACATGCTTGAGCGCTTCGACAACCGCACATTGGTGCGTCGCTACACGGTTGAGTTCACTTGTCCTGAGTTCACCTGTCTTTGC
>CAZVOP010000059.1:0-11666 GCA_964628445.1 uncultured Pseudobdellovibrionaceae bacterium
TGTCCGGTATTTTTCATACCCCAAAGTTTGCCGAGCTGCGCTTCGCTCGGCATCTGAGCGGCCGCACCGGTGGCTCTATATATATAGTTTGGCTCGGCGAGCTCAACCATCGGATTATGCGCAAGCACTTGGATCGAAGTGGCGCTGGTTTCAACAACCGGGCGCTGCACCAACACCAATCCTTCTTTTACCGAGATCGTGCGATTGATTTTGGCGCCGAGGGTTTGCTCTAAGCTTCCCGCATTCATGACGCTCTTCATCGGCTTGAGCTTCACGACAAACTGGCCAGGTACGGCCGGAAATTGTTTTGCCTGCGCAGAAATGGCAAAGATTGCCACCAGGGCAACGATCGCCCCACTGATTCGTCCTTGAGTCATGTGTTCTCCCGCTCGTCATTGAGCCATATTTAATTTTATGGAAGGCTCACAAACGTCTTCATCCGTGAAGGTCTTGCCGAATCCTTCGGCACTTGCATCCCTGCCAGTTCCAAAATGGTACCAAGTTGGTTGGACGGCGCAATCGATTTCTTTTTATTTGGCCTTTAGGATTTCGAGATCAAACGAGAGCTGTGTCTCAGGAGCTTTATTCTTAGATTTTTTTTCTGATTTTTGTTCAAGAATAAGGGAGGGGTTTTGAATAGATGAACGATCGGCCGAACGCACAAGATGATTCACGAACGCTTTTTTTACGTCCATTGATGCCTCTTTGTTGAAGCCGAGGTCGTGGAAAAGATCACCGATCTTACGCAAAGGAACTCCTTGAGCTGTCGAGTTACTCCTACTAATAAGGTCTCTTCGGCATGTTTGAGCGGGTCGATGATGGGTTCTCGCGGTGTATAGCCCCGTCAGGGCCCCTAGAGTGAAGACGGTGGACCAGGTAATTTTGGGCAATAGTGCCTGCGAATCAGGCCAAAGGTCCAGTGGTACGCCGCAATATTTGGCGAAATTGTGGATAACCCTGTGGGAACATGTTCATAACTCGCTATAGGTGGTTGGGTCTAAGGTCTAGAACACTACGGCTAGGGGTCGTGTCGATTCCATAGGCAGAGGTAAAATTGTTCAGGCGAGGCAAATTTCCCGAATTCTTCCGACTCTTCTTTTTATCGATTTTGATCGTCCATTGTTCCTCGGTGGGCCGAAAAACTTCCCCAACCTTGAATTCCAAAAAGGTCAGTTTAGGACGCGCCTTGTTCTTTGACCCTCGTTTGTCGGGCAACAACACGATGGCGTGTGCGACTTGCCACAAGCCTGAACTCGCCTTCACCAACGGTCTTCCCGTCGCAATGGGGGTTCATGGCCGCTTCGGCGATCGCAACGTGCCGACCCTGATCAACCGCGACGGCTCGCAAGAGCAGTTTTGGGATATGCGCGCCAAGTCGTTGGAAGATCAAGTCGCGATGGTGATTACAGACGAGCGCGAAATGGCGTCCGGCTCGCTTGCGGAAGTTGCTGAAAAGTTAAACGGCGATCCTTTCTATCAAAAAATGTTTCATGAATCCTTTGGTGAACCGGCGACGTCGGCGAATATTTCTTCAGCGCTGGCCGCCTATGAGCGCACACTGGCTTCGGGCGTTGCCCCCTACGATCGTTACATGGCGGGCGAAGTTTCGGCGCTGAGCGATGCACAAATTCGCGGCAAGGATTTGTTCTTTAAGAAATTCCGCTGCGATTCGTGCCACCATGGGCCTAATTTTACGGACGAGCATTTACGCGTGCGTTGCTATCCCGCAACCGGCGCGGTGACCGACTTCGTGGCGCCTCCTTCCGAAAGTCAGCTCAAGATTAAGACACCCACGTTGCGAAATTTAATCTACACCGGACCTTATATGCACACCGGCGCTTTAAAAACTTTGGAAGAGGTCGTGGATTTTTACTCGCCCTCATTTCAAGTCGCGAATGACGGTACCCCGGATCCGGCACAGCCGGTTATTCACGTTCATGCACAAGAGCGGAAAGACTTAGTGGAGTTTTTGAAAAGCCTCTCGGCTCCAACGCCTTTTAAGGAATTAAACTATTAAGAAGCGGCCCACTTTTGTCGGCGGCGCTGGTGGTAACTAGATTTAATTTATGTGTTTAAGGTCGCCGCAATGCTTCTTGTCTAGACAAGAAGCTCTGTGTTGTCCGGTTCTACCGCCGCTTCAGGGAAGCCTTGGTAAAATCACGATTCATTATGGCGATGTTTTCAAGCGAAATACCGACTGGGCAAACGGCCTCGCAAGCGCCGGTGTTGCTGCATGCGCCGAAGCCCTCCGCGTCCATTTGTGCGACCATGTTCAAGGCACGCTCGTTACGCTCGGCTTGCCCCTGAGGCAGTAGGCCCAAGTGGGCGATCTTGGCCGAGACAAACAACGATGCCGAAGCATTCTTGCAGGTCGCCACACAGGCACCGCAACCGATGCAGGTTGCCGATGCAAAAGCTTGATCGGCGAGGGTTTTGGGAACCGCAATATTGTTCGCATCTTGTGCCGCACCCGTATTGACCGAAATATAGCCGCCGGCCTTTTGGATACGGTCAAAAGCGGAACGATCAACGACAAGATCTTTGACGATCGGAAATGCACGCGCGCGAAACGGCTCGATCGTGATCGAATCGCCGTCTTTGAATTTGCGCATATGCAATTGGCAAGTGGTCGTAAGAGCTTCCGGTCCGTGCGGGTTGCCGTTGATCACCATCGAGCACATCCCGCAAATTCCTTCGCGGCAATCGTGATCGAACTCGACCGCTTCTTCTCCCCGGCGAATCAGTTCTTCGTTCACCACATCGAGCATTTCCAGAAAGGACATATCCGGCGAAACGTTCTTCGCCTGGAACTCGAGAAATTTGCCTTTGGCCAGTGGTCTCGCCTGGCGCCAGATCTTTAAGTTAAGAGTCATTTTATCAGCCGACATAGTTTTGATTCCTATTTGTAACTACGCTGTGAGGGTTTTACGTACTCGAAAGTGAGGGGCTCCTTGAACGCTTTCCAGTTCGCGCTATCGGAAGTCCCATTGAATTCCCAAGCGGTGACATGTGAAAAGTGCTCATCATCGCGCTTAGCTTCGTGGTCCGGCGTCTGATGTTCTTCGCGGAAATGGCCGCCGCAACTCTCTTCGCGTTCGAGCGCATCCGTCGCCATCAACTCACCAAGCTCCAAGAAGTCCGCAACCCGGCCCGCTTTTTCAAGTTCACTGTTTTTGAAGTTGGGATCGCCCGAGACCCTGACGTCGTGCCAGAATTCCTTGCGCAGCTCGCGAATTTTATCGACCGCGGTCTTTAAGCCCGCCGCCGTACGCGACATCCCGACGTATTCCCACATGATCGAGCCAAGATGTTTGTGGAAATCATCGACCGTGCGCTTGCCTTTAATCGACAACAATTTATTTAAACGCACCGACACTTCTTCACGGCTGGCTTTGAACGCCTCGTGAGTGGTGTCGATTTTATCCAGTTTGTTTGCGGCGATGTAATGCCCAAGCGTGTAGGGAATCACAAAATAGCCGTCCGCCAAACCCTGCATCAGTGCCGAAGCACCCAAGCGGTTGGCGCCATGATCGGAAAAGTTCGCCTCACCCAATACATGCAATCCGGGGATCGTGCTCATCAAATTGTAATCGACCCACAATCCACCCATCGTGTAGTGAACGGCGGGATAAATGCGCATCGGTTGCTCATAAGGGTTCTCATCGGTGATCTTTTCGTACATATCGAAAAGGTTTCCGTATTTTTCCTTGATCGCGTCGCGACCCAAACGCTTGATCGAAGCGGCGAAGTCCAAATAAACGGCTTCACCGGTCGGACCGACACCGCGGCCTTCATCGACCCGGAACTTCGCTTGGCGCGAGGCCACGTCACGCGGAACTAAATTCCCGAACGAGGGATACAAGCGCTCAAGATAGTAGTCGCGCTCACTCTCCGGAATATCCTTGGGATTGCGCTTGTCGCCTTTTTCTTTCGGCACCCATACACGGCCGTCGTTGCGCAACGATTCGGACATCAAGGTCAATTTGGATTGGTAATCGCCGGAGCGGGGAATGCAGGTCGGATGAATTTGCGTAAAGCAGGGGTTGGCGAAGTAAGCACCCTTGCGATGGCAGCGCCATGAAGCTGTGACGTTTGAGTTCATGGCATTGGTCGACAAGAAGTAAGCGTTACCGTAGCCCCCGGTCGCCAGCAAAACCGCGTCGCCCGAATGGGATTCGATTTCACCGGTGACGAGATTGCGCACGGTAATGCCGCGCGCGGCGCCGTTCACCGTGACGACGTCGAGCATTTCCCGACGCGGGAACATTTCAACATTGCCGGCATCCACTTGCCTCATCATCGACGAGTACGCGCCGAGCAACAGCTGCTGGCCGGTTTGCCCGCGGGCATAGAACGTACGTGAAACTTGCGCGCCACCGAATGAGCGCGTGTCGAGCAAGCCGCCGTATTCACGCGCGAAGGGCACACCCAAAGCGACGCAATGATCGATAATGGCGGTCGAAATTTCAGCTAAGCGATAAACGTTGGATTCGCGCGAGCGAAAGTCCCCGCCCTTTACGGTGTCATAAAATAAACGATAAACCGAGTCGCCGTCGTTGGCGTAATTTTTCGCGGCGTTGATACCGCCCTGAGCGGCAATCGAGTGCGCGCGTCGGGGGGAATCCTGAATACAAAAAGATTTTACCTTGTAGCCCAACTCGGCAAGCGAAGATGCCGCCGAGGCGCCGGCCAACCCGGTGCCAACAATCAAGATCGTGTGCTTTCGTTTATTCGCGGGGTTCACAAGCTTCATGTCGAAGCGATGCTTTTCCCAACGCTTCTCGATGGGGCCTGTCGGCGATTTGGAATCTAGTTTTGGCGACACTTCAGCCATGCTTAGCCTCTGGATTATGACCTGTGAAAGAAATAAACGTAAATAGGTTGCGAAAGAAATCCGGCAATGACGAGAACCGCGTAGCCGATGCTAAAACCGCGAATGGCGCATTGATAGCGCGGATGATGAATGCCCAATGATTGAAATGAGGAGCCCACGCCGTGGCTTAAGTGCAAACCAAGAACGAACAAGGCGACGATGTACCAGCCCACATAAATCGGATCGTGAAAAACCTCGACGACCAATTTGTGCAAGTCGCGCATCTCTACGCCGCCGTATGTGGCCGTGTAGCTCGTGCCGTATTTGAAGGTGATCAAATGCAATATGACGAACACAAGAATCAGTAAGCCCTGCGCCCAAAGACTGCGCTGGGTCCACGTGGTCCGCTTGGTGCCGCTTGGATACATGGCGTAGCGGGTGTCGCGAGCGCGCCAGTTTTTCCAACTGAGACGCAAAGCGAAAAGTATGTGACCTGCAAACATCGCCAGCAGGCCAACTTCGGCGACGTAGATCAGCGGATTCGTCACAAGTTTGTGCGAATATTCATTGTAAGCTTCCGGTCCCACCAAGATCAGCATATTGCCGAGCATATGGATGAGAACGAAAAAGCTAAGACCCAATCCTGTCACGCCGATCAGCTGCTTGCGCCCAATCGCGGAGCACAGCCAGGCGTGATTTTTCACATGGTTTTGCATTGCTTAAGCCCTTGAGATTCTTACCAATTGACTTTCAATTAATACCGCACGAAAAAACAAAGGTCCATAACGCGGGGAGCTTTCATGAAGATTTTTGTTTGTCTCAAACAGGTCCCGGATACCGAGACCCGGATTCAAATCAAGGCCGACAAATCCGGCATTGAAGAAGTCGGCGTCAAGTGGGTGATGAATCCTTATGACGAATACGCTGTCGAAGAAGCGCTCAAGCTCCGCGACACTAAAGGCGGCGGAACTGTAACGGTCGTCAGTGTAGGCCCCAAGGCACGCGTCAATGATGCCCTAAGAACCGCGATGGCCATGGGAGCCGACGACGCGATCATCGTCGACACCAACGAACAGCTCGACACATATTGGACGGCCAAGGCTCTCGCCAACGTGATTCAAAAAGAGGGCGCCTTCGACCTGATTTTGGCCGGCAAACTCGCCATCGACGACAACGCGGCCAGCGTCCCGCAAATCTTGGCGGAACTCCTCGGCGTGCCGCACGTCACCGTAGTCTCCAAATTAACACTGGACCCCACGATTCTGGCCGAACGCGAGATCGAAGGCGGCGCGCGCGAGATTTTTGAAGTCAACGGCCCGTGTGTGATCGCAGCCAACAAAGGCTTGAATACGCCCCGCTACGCCAGTCTTCCCGGCATTATGAAGGCGAAGAAAAAACCTTTAAAAGAAATTCCCTTGGCGGACGCCGGCGTGCAATCCTCGCAACTGAAAACCCGTCTTAAGGATTTCCAACTTCCGCCGGAAAAGCCCAGCGTAAAAATGATTGCCGGTGATCCCGCGGCGCAAGCCAAAGAGTTGGTGCGGTTATTAATGGAAGAGGCAAAGGTACTTTAATATGGCAAAAATTTTCGTATTCCTTGAAGGCAACGGACAAGAGTTAAAAAAGGGCAGCTTGGAGCTGTTGAATGCCGCCAAACAATCCGGCCGCGAAGTCGTCGCCGGCCTTGTCGGGCCCGGAACGAAAGCCTTGACGGCGAAGGCCGGCCAGCACGGCGCCAAAACAATTTTTGTTTGTGACTCAAGCGACCTCGGCCATTACAATCCGGAAAGTTTCACCGCGGTTGTCGAAAGCATGATTAAAGAATCCGGCGCCGATGTCGTCTTGGCTTCCGGCAGCGTGATGGCGCGCGATCTCTTTCCGCGCGTCGGCGCACGTCTTGATTCAGGTGTCGCCAGCGATTGCACCATTCTTGAGTTAAGCGCCTCCGCGCTTAAGGTTCGCAAGCCTTTCTATTCCGGCAAATGCACCGCCGAAGTGGAGTTCGTGAACAGTCCGGTGAAAATCGTGTTGATGCGCCCGAATCAACTTCCGGTTGGAACCGCGGATGCCGCGGCCACCGCGCAGGTTAAGGACTTCCCGGCGCCTGCAGCGTCGGGAAAAATCAAATGCAAAGAACTCGTAAAAGGGTCTTCAAGTAAGGCCGATCTGACCGAAGCGAACATCATCGTCTCGGGCGGACGGGGGATGCAGAACGCGGAAAGTTTTAAAATTCTGGATTCCTTGGCCGACTCCCTTGGTGCAACGGTTGGCGCTTCGCGCGCCGTCGCGGACGCCGGCTGGGTTCCGCACAGCATGCAGGTTGGTCAAACCGGTAAGACGGTCGCGCCCAGTCTTTACATGGCTTTCGGAATTTCCGGTGCCATTCAGCATTTGGCGGGAATGAGCGGCAGCAAAGTGATTGTCGCCGTGAACAAAGACGCCGACGCACCGATTTTTCAAAAAGCCACTTACGGAATCGTGGGTGATCTTTTTGAAATCGTGCCGAAGCTAACCGAAGAATTCAAAAAAGCACTGCACAAGTAGAATGTTTCGCCGGTATTTCCTCCCCTGGATCGCATGGATCTTTTTTCGGGCGTGGAGCATGACCTGGCGCTTGCAATGTCTCGAGTCCGAGGGCTTAAAAAAGGCGATCGCAGCCGGCGAGCCTCTGATTTTCGCGCACTGGCACGGCGATGAACTCAAAGTTCTTCCGCTTATCCGCCCCTATCGAATCGCCACCATGACCTCCACCAGCAAAGACGGAGCCCTTATTGATTTCGCTATTCGCCGTTCGGGCGGCGCCACCAGCCGCGGCTCCTCCACGCGAGGGGGGATCGGCGCGCTTAAAGGATTAATCCGCTTAATGGGGCAAGGCTACCGGGCCTCGATGGCCGTCGATGGACCGAAAGGACCGCTACATAAAGTAAAGCCCGGTATCTTTGAACTTTCACGCTTAGCAAAGGCCCAAATCGTACCCACTGGCGCCGCAGCCTCCCGCAAAATCGTCTTTCAGAAGTCTTGGAACAAGGCTGAGCTTCCAAAGCCTTTCGCGAAAATCGTGGTGTGGTTCGGAGAACCGATTCCCGCGATCACACGCAATGAGTCGGCCAAACAGCCGGCGCTCGCCGTTCGCCTGGAAAGCGAGATCGCTAAGGCTTGCCAGCAAGCGCTTCAACACCTACGATAAGTTTCACAACCACTGTGGGGGTAAAAAATGAGAGTTCTTCTCATCGCTCTTTCGATCATCTCGGCCAACTCTGCCGGCGCCGAAGTTTTAGCAACCGTTGGCAATGCCAAAATCACGACCGAAGAATTCAACCGCAAACTGGCCGACGTCAAAAAGCAGGCGATGAATCCGCCGACTCCCGAACAATACCTGGAAGACTTGGTGCGCTTTGAAGTCGGCATTCAAGAAGCTGAAAAATTGAAGCTGGCCAATGACCCTCTGGTTAAGGAACGCTTCAAACAAGTTCTTTATAATTCTTTATTGGAAAAGCAGCTTGGTAAAAAAGTGGAGGCCATCAAAATCTCCGACGCCGAGATGAAAGACTTCTACAAAAAAAATCCAGAACTTCGCGTGGCGCATATTTTGATCGACCTCAAAGCCAACGCCACTCCTGAAGAGCGTGAGATCACCCGTAAGCGCGCCTTGGAAATATTGGACGACGTCAAAAAATCGAAGCGTCCGTTTGAAGAACTCGTGAAACTTTACAGCGATGACTTGCAGACCAAAGAGATGGGCGGCGACATCGGCTTTCAATCCCGCGTGACTTTGTTGCCTTCGATTTATGATGCCGCGGTAAACATGAAAGACGGTGAAATAAAAGGCCTGCTCGAAACCCGCTTCGGTTTTCATATTGTGAAGTTGATCGAGCGCCGTAGTTTCGATATGGCCGACAAACGCCAAATCCGCTCGGCGCTTTTCGATGTGAAGCGCGCGAAGGTGTTCAACGATTACTTCGAAAAGGCTAAAAAGGGCTACAAGATCGATATTCATCGTGAAGCTCTTAAATCCGTGAAGAACTAATGCGCCTGGGGTTCGCGGTCCTTTTTTTCCTATCTCTTCAGGCGTGCAATTTCGCGCGGCCCGAGCTCTCCAGCAAAGTGGTGCTTGATGTGAACGGCCGGCAAATGCTGGCCGGTGAATTCGCCGAAGAACTTGCTTATCGTTTAAAAGATCAGGACGTGCTCTCGGCCAAGGATCCGAAGTTTGTCTCCGTCGTTAAGGCCAAAATCGTCGAAGAGTTTTTAGTGCAGAAGTTGACCGAAGCCTGGGCCAAAGAAAACGGCGTCGTGGTGAAAGCCGAAGAGTTAGAGGCTGAAATCCAGAAGGTCCAAAAAAGCTATCCCGACGATCTTTCCTTTCAGCAAGAGATCACCGATTCAGGCACGACCTTTAAGGCTTGGCGCGATCGCATGCAGAATACGCTTTTACAAAAAGACGTGGCTCGTGACGTGGTTAAAAAGGTTCCCGCTCCCACCGACGCGGAAATGCAAGCCTACTACAATGAAAACCGACCGCATTTCGGCATGAGGGAAACCGCCCAGGTGCGGCAAATCCTAGTCGCAACCGAAAGCGACGGAAAAACCATCGAGCTTGAGCTGAAAAAGGGCAAAAAAATGAGCGAGCTCGCTAAAAAGTACTCCATTTCTCCCGAGGCTGCACAAGGTGGAATGGTGGGCTGGATCGAAAAGGACATGTCGGATATTTTCGAATCGGCGTTTCGTATGAAGATCGGGCAGCGCAGCTCATTATTCAAGAGTGCTTTTGGATACCATATCTTCGAGGTTGTGGGTCGTAAGCCCGCTCACACTCGCCCCTACAGCGAAGTGAAGGACGAGATTAAAAGTATTTTAATGGAAAAACGCGAGCAATCGCTCTATCTTGCTTGGTTAGAAGAGCAGGTGCGTAAGGCGCGGGTTTTTAAAGACCAAGCTTTTATCGACGCCCTCAAAGTGGAGACCAAGGCCCAATGAAGTCCATCTCTTATGTTTGCTTAAGCTTATTTTGTTTTTTGAGCGCCGTTAGTTCCGCGCGCGTTGTGGATAAGATTGTGGCTATCGTGAATGAACAATTGATCACGCTCTCCGACGTTGAGAAATTCCAAAAACGTCTGACAACTGCGGGCCTGGTCGATGACGCTCTCTTGCGCCTAACCGACCCGCAAGTCCTGATCAAGGATCGCAATGCTCTTTTGCAGCATATGATCGACGAAAAGATCATCGACTCGGAAGTGAAGCGCAAAAATATGGAAGTGACGATTGAACGCGTGGAACAAGAGATCCGCACGATCGCCCAAGGCAATAATATTTCGCGCAACCAATTGAAAGACGCCTTAAGCGCCAAAGGCGTGACAATGTCGCAGTATCAAGATTTTATTAAAACCAGTCTTGAGCGCCAAAGCCTGATCGAGCGCGAAGTCACCTCTAAGATTCGCATTTCCGATGACGACATCAGTTCATACTATCTTTCAAAAAAAGGCCCTTCGGGCGCGCAAATTTTTGAGTACACTCTCGCGCATATCTTATTCAACCCGAAGACCGGCGGCGACGAATCCGCACTTGCGCGGGCCCGCGCGGTTGAGGAAAAGTTGAAAAGCGGGCAGTCCTTCGAAAAGTTGGCGGAGCAATTTAGCGAAGACCCCAATTTCTCCAAGGGCGGCGAGATGGGAACATTTCGTGCCGGCGAAATGGTGAAGGAAATCGAAAACGCCGTTCGCAAGGCCGGCCCCAATGAGACCACCGGGATCGTGAAGACCGCCCAGGGCTATCAAATCATTAAAATCATGAAGCGCACGCTGATCTCAGATCCACGCCTCGAAGAAGAACGCGAAAATCTGCGTCGCGAACTTTATTCCGACGCCTTCAAACGGCAGTTTCGCCTTTGGTTGAACCAGCGCAAAGATGAAGCCTTCATCCGCGTCAATGGCTTCTAAAGCCGGCCGCCAATTTAGAGTCCTGATTACGACCGGCGACTCCGATGGAATTGGCTGGGAAGTGACATCCAAAGCGTTGCAAGCTCTGGGTCCAAAAAAAAATGTTCAATTCTTTTTCTTTCGTAGCCCTCTAAGCGTAAAGGCAAAGCCGGGCCCGCCTAAGAAATTTAAGCACGTCGTGGTGAGCTCACTGGAGCAGGCGCAAAGCGTTCCCTTTGATTCAAAGACTCTCGTTGAAATCCGCAGCTCTAAATCACCCGCTCTTTGGGTCGAGGATGCGGCAAAGGCGTGTTTGAACAAATCATTTCATGCGATGGTGACCGCTCCGATTTCGAAGACACTGATCGTCAGTGCGGGGATGAAAGATATCGGGCATACCGAAATATTGGCGCGGGTCACCGGCGCCAGGGATTTGTTCCAGGGTTTTATTGGAAATAAATTTTGTGTGCTTTTAGTTACTGGGCATTACCCACTGCGCGAAGCGATTCAACAATTCTCCGCACTAAAATTGAAAGCCGCGATTCAAGCAGGCTTACAGATGAGAACCTTGCTTCCGAAGCCCAAGCAGAAATTGCCCCTAGCTCTCGTTGGAGTCAATCCACATGCCGGGGAGTCCGGTCTTCTTGGCGGTGAAGAGGCTTGGATGAAAGCCGTACTCAACGAATCAAATCGGGCCGGAGTCATCAATGGACCGCTCGTTCCTGACGCCGCCTTCCTCCCACAAAACTGGAATCGTTTTTCGGTTTATTTAACGCCCTATCACGATCAGGGCCTTATCCCGTTTAAAATGGTTCATGGTTTTAAAGGCGGCGTGCATTTGACACTTGGGCTTCCTTTTGTCAGAACCAGTGTGGATCACGGCACGGCCAAAGAGCTCTTCGGCAAAAATAAAGCGCAGTGCGGATCGATGAAAGACG
>CAZVOP010000059.1:11676-23372 GCA_964628445.1 uncultured Pseudobdellovibrionaceae bacterium
CGCTATTCTTACGGCCATTAGGTTAATCGAGAAGGAGTCTGCGATATGAAAATGAATCCTGTTATCTTTCGCGAGTACGATATCCGCGGTGTTTACAATACGGACTTCGATAAAGACTTCGCCAAGAACTTGGCTAAGGCCTTCGTCACCTACCTTCAGCAGCAGACGGGAAAGAGGAACCCACGTATTACGCTCGGCCACGATGCGCGGCTAAGCAGCCCCGAAATCGCCGCAAGCATGGCGGAAGGCTTTAAGAGTTGCGGTGCGCATGTCATCCATCTTGGACTGGTGACCTCACCGATCAGTTATTTTTCGACTTTCACGGTCGAGGGCGCCGTCGGCGGGATTATGGTGACCGGCAGCCATAATCCTCCTGAGTACAACGGTTTTAAAATTTCCTACAACAAAACCACTATCTTCGGCGAAGAGATTAAAAAGCTCGAGACAATCATCAATGCCAAGGATTTCATTACGGGTACCGGTAGTGAAGAGCGGATCGACATCCTCACTCCCTATGTTGAGCGCTACGAAAAAGAATTTGCGCCGCTTAAAGAAAAATTCGCGGCTATGAATGTCGTCATCGACTGCGGCAATGGCGCCGCCGGCGTCGTCGCGCGCCGGCTGTTTGCGGCGGTCGGCTTAAATCCAACCATTATTTTTGAAGAGCCCGACGGCCGCTTCCCCAATCATCACCCGGATCCCACTGTCGAAAAGAACTTGTCTGCCCTTAAGGCCGAAATTCAAAAAAAAGGCGCGCGTGTCGGCATCGGATTTGACGGCGACGCCGATCGCATCGGCCTTGTTGATGACCAAGGCCGCTTTATTTTGGGCGATGAGATGATGGCCCTAATGGCTTTTGATATCTTGCGCGACAATCCCGGCGCAAAAATTATCGGCGATGTGAAATGCTCGGACCGCATGTACGATTTTATCCGCAAGAATGGCGGCGAAGCGGTCATGTGGAAAACCGGCCACTCGCTGATCAAGAACAAAGTTAAAGAAGTTCACGCGCCTTTCGGCGGTGAAATGAGCGGCCATATCTTCTACGCCGATCGCAATTACGGTTATGACGACGCACTTTACGCGGCCCTTCGTGTCGTTGAAATTTTGGCCAAAACCGGCCAGCCGATTTCAAAATTATTGGCCGATTTGCCGCCGTCGTTTTGTACGCCGGAAATCCGCATCGACACCACCGAAGAAAAGAAGCATCAGATCGTTCAGCTGCTCAAAGAAAAATTCGCCAATCCGGGGGACTACACCGTTAATTTGCTTGATGGAATCCGCGTCAGTTTTAAAGACGGCTGGGCTTTGGCACGCGCGAGCAACACACAGCCCGTTTTGGTTTTGCGCTTCGAAAGCACCTCGGAGGCGGGCCTGGCTAAAATCCGCGCTCAATTTGATTCCGTCCTCAAACCTATGCTAGGCGATCTGCTCACTGCCTCACACTGAGACGGTCGTTTAGACTGGACCGTCTCTTTCCGATAAGGAGGTGTGAAGCATAAGCGCGCCCTCTTTATATATGCCGGCACTTTCGTTATGCTCTGCTCGTTTCAAAACTGCGGGCAAGGCTTTGAGTCCGCACATCTCGATAAAACATCTTCTTTGCAATGCAAAATCTCGCTAAAGGCTGAAGCACTTGCACAGAAATGGACATCTAAGGATTTCCGCTGCGACGATTTTGAGTCTTATGAATGTGAACGCCGCATCTTCAGTCCAAATCTCGAAACGATGAATCACTCTCTCAAAGAATGCCTGCCCGGCGGTTCCATTTGTGTCGACGTCAACGTCTTCGAATTCAATACCTCCGCGGCTCGAAGTCCCGCAAACGAAGACGAATTCCAGGTGGGCGGTTCCTACAATCATGAGGAAATCCGCTGCCGGCATCGCTGGCAATTCAAAGGCGCCACCGTTTTTGAAGCGAGCCGGCCTTCCTTGGAAGAATCACTGAGCGCCACTATGGCAGCCTGCGAATCCGCCATGGAGCAAAGATGAAAATACTGCTACTGGCGATTTCACTCATGCTCTTGTCCCCGGATTCCTTCGCTCATACCCGGGTGAAAGCCAATAGCACTCTTGTCCCACGCTCAAGTTCGGACAGCATTAAGAGCGGGCCTTGCGGTGGCTTGCCCCGAAGCGCTTCGCCGGTCGTGCTTGAGCCCGGCCAAACGATCACCGTGCAATGGGAAGAAACCATCAATCACCCGGGCCGCTTTGAGTTTTATTTTTCTCAAGCCGGCGATGCCAATTGGACCATGATGAAAACCATCGCCGACGATAAGAATGGCACAAACGATTTGCCGCACCAGTTTTCGACCACACTGACCATGCCGGCCGTCACATGCACCGATTGCACCATCCAATTAATCCAGGTCATGACCGAAAATGCGACCAATCCGAGTTATTATTATTCTTGTTCCGATATCAAACTGCAAAATGCCGCGCCCGCGCTTCCGCCGCCTATGGTCCACGGGCCTTCGCAACCCTGCAATTGAGTTTTACTTAAGCCGCGTTTTCGCCGCCGCCGCCCGATTTCTTTTTGATGGTTTCACTTAAATAACTTGCGGCAAGGAACGAGCGCAAATTTTCGATATCCACGCTCTTCATATAGAAGTCCTTCACTTTACTTTCTTTTAAGCGCTTTTGTTGTTCCGGCTGAAGCTGGCGGCCGTTACGCAGATAGAGAAAATATTTTTTGTTCTTCTTAAAATGCAAGTACGCCTTGAACGTCACCGGCCGCTCGGTAGAGATTTGGTCCACGCCGATGGAATACATGGAATTGCCATCGACCGGCTGCGCTTTCGGTAAAGGCTTTTTGGTCGCAAAAAAGGCAACACCCAATTCACGCTCACGGTGCGAAAGACTTATCTTGAAAGTCGCCTTTTCACTTACCCATTTAACAAAGTCCACCTGGGGAATTTCGACAAAGAAACCCAGCTCTAAATGCGCTTGCACGTCCATTTCTTGAAATGCCGTTTTTAAAGTTTCCTGCGCAAGTTTAAAGAAAGCCTCTTCGGCGCGCATTTCCTGCTTCGGCCACGCTAAAACCAGGTAGCCGGGGAGGTTCGGTGAATCGACCGGGAAAACTCCGACGCTCTCAATGTGTTCAACGGGCTCAGGCGAAATGCCACCGGGCTGGCAGATTCTTTCGAGCGCCGTCTGCACAGCCTTCTCAATTGCCAATTCCGGCGAGACCGGAGCTTGATTGAGATATGCATCGGTTGCATCGGTGTGGGACTTTTCTTCGGCCGCCGGCAGATTGGCCCACGGATTTTCAATGGGGCGCAGGCCTGTGGCGGCAAGGTCTTTAAGACTGTGGCGATTCGTCTTGCTCATCTTGTACTTACCGCTCGACAAGATTTCTTCGGACTCTTCGGATTTTGTAGAATGCACGCCTTTTTGGAACATCACGCCTCCGTCGGCAGCTGACCCTCCTTTGATTGAGATATTGTCAGCGCCTCGGGATGAAGACGACTCCTCACTATCGGCGTCAAAATTTAACTTTTCGCCTAGAATGCGACGAATGCTTCGATGCAAGTTCGGGCCGCTCATTTGCCCGAAGACCTTGTACTGATAATTGGCCTTAGTTAGCTTCTGTGAACTGGCGGCATCTTGATTCTCCATAAAGGCAACACAGGTCGCGCCAAAGGTCGTTTGCATCAACTCGATTAATTTAGGCATTGCGGGATTTTGATGATTGAGACTGATCAAAACGAAATCGGGCTTTTTCTCGGCGGCGACTTCCACGGCCTGAGCGATATTACTGAACACCGTCGTCGGCCAGCCACGACGGGTAAGGAAGGCGGCCGAGGCCACGAGTGCTTTTGGATTTTTAGCGATGATCATGACCTCGACATCGATATCGTCGAGATCCACTTCTTGACTATTTTTAGTCGTCGAATCGTGTGACACCGATATCCCTCTGAAAAATCAAGCTGGCGCAAAAATACGCCAAGCAATACAAGGCTGAATTTTTTAATTCAGCCTTGTGATTATCCAGTACTATTATCGGATTTTAATGATCCGGAATTTAACCGAACCTTTGCAAATCAGGACCTAGATCTTGCCGGCAACGCCGTTTGCAACAAGCCAAGTCAAGATGAAGAGAGACTCGATCAGAGCCAACACCACGATCATCGGCACGAACATGGCGTTACGCGCTTGCGGGTTGCGAGCTAGACCTTCCATCGCTGCGGCACCGACTCGGCCTTGACCGGTCGTCGCGCCAAAAGCTCCAAGACCAAGCATTACTGCCAGACCTAAAGCGTAAAGTCCTTTGTCGCCCATCGATGATGCGTGAACAGCCGCTTCTTGCGCAAATGCTTGCGTAGAAACCAAAAGAGCTGCCAATGAAACAAACGTTGCTTTTCTCATGCTATTTTTCTCCTGTTAAAAACGCCTGAACCCCAAAATAAATAACTAAATCAATGATCGTGAGAGATGGCCATCGACACATAAATCATCGTGAGCATCGTGAAAACAAAAGCCTGCATAGACGCCACGAAAATTCCCATGCCGTAAAAAATCGCCGGAACCGGAATAAACCAAAGCTTATCAAACATATCGACAAACACGCTGATGACCGTGTGATCGGCCATGATATTTCCGTAAAGACGAAGACCCAGGGTCAGCGGGCGAACCAGATGGCCGATAATTTCAATGGCGATCATTAATGGCGCCAAAATCAAGAGTGGCCCTAAAAATTGCTTCAAATAAGCGAAGCCGTGCTCCTTAAATCCATAATAATTGTACATAGCAAAAGAAAAAAGGCCCAACGCCAAGGTCGTGTTGATGTTGTCCGTGGATGGAGTCATGCCGGGAAAAAGTCCGGCAAGGTTTTGCACCCAAACAAAAAGAAATACCGCAGCGAACATCGGCACAAACTTGCGGCCCTCTTCGCCGACAACCATGTCGGTCAGGCCGACGATAAATTCCAAAATCAATTCGATGACGCCCTTAAGAGAAAACTTCGAAGCCGGCATGACCGCCGTATCGCCGCTTCCCAAAGCCAACCGACCAAGGCCGGCTATAACGATCAAAGCACCACCCACTGCGACAGCCGTGGCGACGTGAACCCCTTCGTGACCGACACCGGGAATCATCTGCATCCAGTTAAAATGAGCTTGAGCCAATTTCGATTTTCTCTTTCTTCTGAATCATTGCGGCCAATAAAGCTGCCAAAACAAAACTACTTACACCAAGACCCACGCCAAGCGTATTGAACCAACTCGCCTGCGCGAAATAGACTACTGATCCTAGTAAAATTCCGTATTTGAATACAATGATCGTGACGGTCCAAGCAATTGATTTTTTCGCAATGAGGCGCCAAGTGCTCCAGGCCAGAAGTGCTAAATTACCCGTCATCAGCCCCGCCCCGACGGCGAACGACGCACCTAGCTGAAGACCGGCGAAATACGCCAAAATAAGCCCTAAGCCAACTCCTATCAGCACTTGGATCAGCAGCAGTGTTTTAAGATTTTGGTAGATCGTCGTCGGCATTTTCTTTTTCAAATCTTCTCAGCAAGTAGATCAAGTGCATAAACCACCCGATCATGAGCACCAGGACAAGGTACGTGCTCACCACGCTCTTCCAGCCCATCTGTTGATCCACGAACTCACCTAGGAAGTAGCCGCCCACACACAGGGCCATTAGCTCGAATCCTATCCCGAAGAAAACAATCCCGTTGTTGTTGTTCATATCAGCGCTTCCAGCCCTGCGCCCCCGGCTGATTGAATTGGCGTTCTTTCAAGCGCGAAATGCGTAGTTCTAGAAAATCAGGATTGGGATATTGCGGACGCATACTCTCCAGCACGGTGATCGCTTTCGCGAATTCTTTGAGTTCTTCATAGCAAACCACCAGGTTAAGCGCGACTTTTTCCTTTTTTGAGCGCTCGGGAAACTCCTTGATAATGCGTTCCCATAGCTGGGCCGCCTCGTTCAATTTTTTATTGGCCACCATCACGTTGGCCTTGAGCGTAAGAATGTCGAAGATTTCATCCGCGTCGGGCTTTTTCTCCAAGAGAACGTCGAGCTCATTCAGGGCTTGCTCAACGTTATTCATGCGAAAATGACATTTAGCCAGGGTCAGGCGGTAACGGAACGCCTCTTCGGGCGTGTTATTCAACTTGAGCAAACGTTCAAACTCAATCACCGCCTGATCGAAGTCTTGTAAGTTATCGAAATAAATTTGTGCGATATTTCTCTGCGCGTTTTTTCGCTCATTGGCGTCGTCGGATTTTAAAATGATAAATTTATAAAAATTGACCGCCTGAGGATAAGCCTTCGCTTCAAAATGCGCCACTCGCGCACCTTTTCGGGCGGCATCGAGGGCGCGGTCGCTTTCGGGCTGATGATCGATAACACTTTGCAGAGTCGGCAAAGCGCTGGCGTAGTTTTGTTGCGCGATTTCAAGTGAAGCGCGGTATTGGCGCAACCAATCGAGATTGAATGTGCAACCGGTCGAAGCCAAAATAACGGCTACGCCGGCCACAAACCGAATCACTGTTTTACGGGCTCCGTACCGTCCGCCAACACTTCTTCATTCTCCTCTTCGAGCAAAGCGACGCTAGTCACAAATTCACCCTCGTTCAGGTCCATCAGCTTTACGCCTTGCGTATTGCGACTGATGGTCGAAATGTCGGAGCAACGCATGCGAATCGCCTGACCGCTATTGGTGGTCAAAAGAACTTGGTCTTTGTCCTTCACAAGGCGGGCTGAGACCACTAAGCCGACCTTGTCGGTGGTCTTTTGCGTGATCAAGCCCACGCCGCCGCGGCCCTGCAAACGATACTCGTCCATGCTGGTGCGCTTACCGAAGCCGTTCGCCGTAACGATCAAAATGGTTTCCTTGCTGTCCTTGGCTATAACTTCCATGCCGACGACTTTGTCGTCTTTGCCTAGAGTTACGCCCTTCACTCCGCGAGCGGCGCGGCCCATGGCGCGAACATCGTCTTCATCGAAGCGAATCGACATACCTTCGCTGGTGACGATGAAAATATCGTCCTTGCCGGTTGAAACCTTCGCGTCGATCAAATTGTCGTCAAGGTCGATCGTCAATGCGATCAAGCCGCTGGGACGGGGACGCGAAAACTGTTCAAGCGACGTTTTCTTGATGGTGCCCTTTTCGGTGAGCATCACGATGTAATTTTCCTGTTTGAATTCTTCTACCGGCAAAATCGCGCGGACCGTTTCGCCGCTCGACAATTGCACGACGTTGTTGATCGCCTTGCCTTTGCTGGTGCGCGAGCCTAATGGCAATTCGTGCACTTTGGTCCAATAAAGCTTTCCGCGATCCGAGAACGATAACAGCATCGTGTGCGTGTTCGCGCTGAACAAGCGGCTGACATAATCTTCTTCGCGCTGCTCGGAACCCTTAAGACCCTTGCCGCCGCGTTTCTGCAGCCGGTATTCATCGATCGCGATCCGTTTGATGTAGCCGGCGAACGTCATCGAGATGACCATCTCTTCACGAGCGATCAAATCCTCATCTTGCAGCTCTTCGTTCGAGCGCTCGATCTTGGTGCGCCGGACATCGCCGTAAGCCGCCTTAATTTCCTCTAGCTCTTGCATGATAATTTTGAAAATTTCTTCTTCCGAACCTAAAACCATTTTTAGCCACGCGATTTGCTTGTGCACTTCGGCCAACTCGTCGAGGATCTTTTGCCGCTCTAAACCGGTCAAGCGCTGGAGGCGCATATCCAAGATGGCCTGCGCTTGCTTTTCAGAGAAGGCAAACTGGCTCATCAGGTTGGCGCGCGCGGCATCGGCTTCTTTTGAAGAGCGGATCGTCGCGATCACCGCGTCGATTTGGTCCAAAGCTTTCTTCAAGCCTTCCAAAATGTGCGCTCTCGCTTCGGCTTTCTTCAAATCGAAAATACAACGACGGGTGACGACATCTTTACGATGCGCAACAAAGGCCTCAAGCATTTTCTTCAGATCAAAAACGACGGGCTGATTGCGGGCATCCAGCGCCAGCATGATGATCCCGAAGCTCACCTGCATTTGCGTGAACTTATACAAGCGGTTGAGTACGACCTGCGCATTTTCACCGCGTTTAAGCAGGATCACGATGCGCATGCCTTCACGCGACGATTCGTCACGGATATCGGAGATGCCTTCGATGCGTTTATCTTTCACCAGATCGGCAATGCTTTCGATCAAACGTGCTTTGTTTACTTGATATGGGATCTCGGTGATGATGATTTCTTCACGCTCTTTTTTCGGCACGACCTCGGCAACCGCCTTAAGGGTGATGACCCCACGGCCGGTTTTGTAAGCTTGAACGATACCGGCTGTTCCCGCGATCACGCCGTAAGTCGGAAAATCAGGACCGGGAATAAGCTTAATCAACTCATCAAGCCCGATCTTTGGATTTTTAATCAGCGCAATACATCCCGAGACCACTTCGGTCATGTTGTGCGGGGGAATGTTCGTCGCCATACCGACGGCGATCCCTGAACTTCCGTTCACCAGTAGATTCGGAAATTTTGCCGGAAGGACCAACGGAATCAATAAAGAGTCATCGTAGTTCCAGCCGAAAGAGACGGTGTCTTTGTCGATGTCGACGAGAAGCTCTTCCGCCAAAGGCATCATTCGCACTTCGGTGTAACGGGGAGCGGCCGCGGTGTCGCCATCGATCGAGCCAAAGTTTCCTTGGCCGTCGATGAGCGGATAGCGGAGCGAGAAATCCTGCACCATGCGCACCATGGTATCGTAAACGGACATATCGCCATGCGGATGGTATTTACCGATCACATCCCCGACGATACGCGCGGATTTTTTATAAGGTTTGTCATGCGTGTTCGAAAGATCGTTCATCGCGAAAAGCACGCGGCGGTGAACGGGCTTCAATCCATCCCGAACGTCCGGAAGCGCGCGGCCAACGATCACGCTCATGGAGTACTGGATGTAAGAATCCCGCATCTCCTTGTTGATATCCACGTTCGTTGTTCTTGATTCGTCGCTACTCATACGTCGAGTTCCTTAGCCAACAATGCGTTGTCTTGAATAAATTTACGACGGGGTTCCACAAGCTCGCCCATCAAGATACTGAATGTTTCATCGGCTGACATCGCATCGGAAATATTCACGCGCAACAGATTGCGGTTTTCCGGATTCAGCGTGGTTTCCCAAAGTTGTTCGGGATTCATCTCGCCCAAGCCTTTGTAGCGCTGGATGTAGATTCCCTTTTTGCCGAGTTCCATAATGTAATTATAAAAATCGACGTAATGTGAAAACTCCTGTGTGTCTTCGTCTTTTTCCGCCTTCACTTTAATCGGCAACGGCACAAGCTCGGCGAAGCTGCTCCAAAGAGCGCGCAACTCTTCCCACTCGGTCGAGTCCGCCAACTGTCTGTCGAAAGTGGAAACTTGCTGGTATCCGTACTTGGTGGTCCGCACGGTGAAGGTGTAATCGTTAAACTCTTCATTTTTCTCGACGGTAAGAGCCGCGTCGGTGATTCCCGTAAGCGGAGAGTCGACGATCCATTTTTTGAAAGTCTCGAAATGCTTCTTGATCTCCACGTCGGATTTCAAAATTTCAGAAAGCGGCTTGGTCTGACGCATGAAATGCGTGATGGCATCACGATCAAAACGCACCGCGAGCGCCTTGAGCAATCCATCGTACTTATGAATATTGAGAATGAATTTCTTCAATTCAACTTCAGCCGTGCCGGCGCGCAAATTCAAAATGTTGATTTTTGAAAGACTCAAATCCATCAAATGCTGGGTGAGAGCTTTTTCATCTTTCAGATATTTTTCGCTGTTTCCACGCTTCACGCGGTAAAGCGGCGGCTGCGCGATGTACACATAACCCTTTTCCAAAATCTCAACCAACTGGCGGTAGAAGAACGTGAGCAGCAACGTGCGGATGTGAGAGCCGTCCACGTCGGCATCGGTCATGATGATGATTTTGTGATAACGAATTTTATCGACGTGAATATTTTCACGCCCGATTCCGGTACCGAGCGCGGCCACCATCATCTTGATCTCTTCGTTGCCGAGCATTTTGTCGAAGCGAGCTTTTTCTACGTTTAAGATTTTGCCGCGCAACGGAAGCACGGCTTGAGTGCGACGATCACGCGCTTGTTTCGCGGACCCACCGGCGCTATCTCCCTCGACCAGATAAATCTCGCATTTTGCCGGATCACGCTCTTGGCAGTCGGCCATTTTTCCCGGCAGCGATCCGCTATCCAAAGCCGTTTTACGGCGGGCAAGATCGCGGGCCTTGCGGGCGGCAAGGCGCGCGCGCGCAGCCTCGACACATTTCGTGATAATCGTTTTAGCGATCGTCGGATTGCGGTCGAACCAGTCGGCCAGCTTATCGTTCACCAAGGTTTCAACGGCACTTTTCGCTTCGTTGTTGCCAAGCTTGGTTTTGGTCTGTCCTTCGAATTGCGGTTCGCGCACCTTCACGCTGACCACGGCGGCCAAACCTTCACGGATATCCTCACCCTCGAGATTGGCGTCGAGATCCTTCACCAAATTTTTTGCCGCAGCATAAGCGTTGGCCGAACGGGTGAGCGCGGTTCTAAAGCCGATCAAATGCGTTCCGCCCTCGATCGTGTTGATGTTGTTGCAATAAGTGTAAATGGATTCCGAGTAGGAGTCGTTCCACTGCATCGCGATTTCGACTTCGACGTCGTCTTTAGAACCTTTGAAATAAATCACTTCGGCATGAGCGGCTTTTTTGGTTTCGTTCATGGTCGCAACGAACTCCATAAGTCCGCTGCTGTATTGAAAATCCTGTTTGATGCCGGTGCGCTCATCACTCAGGCTGATCTTCAAGCCCGCATTCAAAAAAGCCAATTCGCGGAAGCGGTTCGCTAAAATCGTAAAGTCGAACTTAACGGTTTCATCTTTAAAAATTTCGCGATCGGGTTTGAAGGTCGTGGTGGTCCCGCTCTTGTCGGTTTCCCCAGCCTTTTCCACAGCGCCCAGCGGAATTCCTTTTTCGTAGACCTGCTTCCATACGAAACCTTCGCGGCGTACGACAACCTGGCAACGGGACGAGAGGGCATTGACGACCGAAGCGCCCACACCGTGCAGCCCACCGGAAACTTTATAACTGGAGCCGTCGAATTTTCCACCGGCATGAAGCACGGTCATCACGATTTCGAGCGCCGATTTTCCGCCCTTGTGTGTGCCGACGGGAATACCGCGACCGTCATCTTCAACGGTGAGCGATTCGTCGGCATGAATAACCACCGAAATATTTTTGCAAAAGCCGGCAAGCGCTTCATCCACCGAGTTATCAACAACTTCATAAACCAAGTGATTGTATCCGCGCGCAGTCGTGTCGCCAATATACATTCCGGGTCTCTTACGAACCGCCTCTAACCCTTCAAGAACTTGAATGGATGAGGCGTCATAGGCCTTTTCTTTTTCTTGCACTCGTATTCCTCACACGCTGTTTTAAAACTTCAGACACTTACAGTTCCGTTTTCGATACGAAAGACATTCAGCCTTCGATCGCCAAAATCCATCGAGAAAGACAAATCCGTGGTGGTCAGAAAAATCTGCGCCGGGATGTCTCTCAAAAATTTAACCAGGTTCGTACGACGGATCGGATCCAGCTCCGAAAGCACATCATCCAAAAGCAAAAATGGGTAAACCTGATAGGACCTGTGATGATACAATATTTGCGCCATCTTGAAAGATAAAATTATGGCTCTTTGCTGCCCCTGCGAACAAAAAAAGCG
>CAZVOP010000060.1:0-22967 GCA_964628445.1 uncultured Pseudobdellovibrionaceae bacterium
CAGTTGTCTTAATTAGAGACGCTCCTAAGGACCAGGTTCAAGCAAATCGCTCTCTGCCCCCGTATGAAGCTTGCTAAAATAAAGACTATGACCAAGTCCATTTTAGCCGCTGTTATTTCGCTTACTTTCGTTTCCATTTCGACCTCCGCACAAACCACTCCGATCACCGCAACCCCGGCCGCGAGCGAAAGCTTTAAGCCGATGGTCAACCCGCAAGATACGCAGGCGGCGCCGTTACCTGGTGATTTTGGCCCTCCAGGAGCCGTGCAACAGCAGCAGCAAGCGACAACCGCGCAACAACAAGCACTTCTGCAGCAACAGGCTGCGGCCTACGCCGCTCAGCAGGCGGCGCTTCAGCGCCCGAACATCAATAGCAACTCCAAAAAGCCGGCGGACATCCTTGCTGCTTTTATGAGTATGTTTAACGGGCAAGGAGCGAACGGTAAGGGCGGAGTTCCCAATCCTTATTTGCCCAACGGAGAAATCAATCCGGCGTTTCAAGATTACGTGCAGGGTGGTGGAAAACTTCCGACGAAGGATTATGAGTACAGCGACGGCTTCAGCCCCGATTATAGCCGTAAGGAAGTGAAAATCGCTCCTTCCGAAATATGCAAATATCCTTTGGCCAACGCAAATAAAAATTTTGCCGGGCATGATTGCAATGAGCGCAGCAACGATCGCATGACGTGCATGGTGTGCAATTTATATTTTGAAGCGGGCGTTGAACCGCAAGCGGGACAGATTGCGGTGGGGCGGTCGTCGATTCGCCGGCTGTTTTCAAGTTATGCCAATCCGGGTGAGGGATTGTGCAAAGTCGTTTACCGTATAACCAGGTCTCGCAGCAGCGGGGCGAGAGTGGCGCAGTACTCATGGGTCATTGAAAATAAAAATCACGTTCTTCCCGCCGGAGAAGATCTGAATCGGGTGATGGATTCGGCACGCAAGGCATTTTGTGCGGGGCCTAACGAATTCACCAATTACTTCGCACCCAAAATCGTCAATCCGGCTTGGAACAGAGAAGCCGGTGAATGCCGGGACGGCGTGCGCCAGCACTTTCCTGGGCCGACCGGTGGGCATCAGTTCTGCCGCATCAACGGGACGATCAATCGCAGTGTCGCGGAAGTCATGGCTTCGGAAGGCGTCAGCCTGGCCAGTGGGTCCGCATCGGAAACCTCCTCAGGCGCGCGCTAAAAAACTCGTCCACTAAATCACTGGCATATCTCTCGCTAGGTAAATTCTCCGATGGAATGAGGAGAGTTTCATGCGGAAAATCTTCGCTTTAGTCTCAATCTTTGTGTGCCTATGCCTCGCTTCGGGGCAAGAATCCGCACACTCAGGAATGGTTGAGTCTTGCGTTAAGTGGCTGACCTCATCGGCCAAACCACTGCCCATTATGCAGGCCTACACCGATTACGAACGTTTTTTAAAAATGCGCAGAGATAATCCAAGGCTTCTTCCTCCGGCGCTACCGGTGGGCCCAGAGACAACCAAGGAGGAATTGTTTTTTAGTTTCTTGCATTGGTGGCTGCCGGGGAATATTTGGCACAATTTGATGGCCACCCAATATAGCGGCGCTCATATGCTGAACGAATATAAGAGACGCGGCGGAAAAATCCTCAACCTCAAAGACATGCCCGAGCCCTCAAGCAGAGATGCGTCACTGAATCTTCCGCTGTCGTTGCCCGAGCTTCCCGCGGGACATTTGGATTATAAATTTAAGCGCCAAGCAAAGCGCGACTACAAAACCTATCTTAGGATGCGTGAGAAAGATCCAGGAGCTCTTCCCCCTGCATCCAACGCCACGGAAGAAACCCGCGCGATCGATATTTTTTACGGCTTTCTTTATTGGTGGTATCCGGAGAACGTATGGCACGATCTGATCGCGAAAGATCACGGTAGATTCGCTGCACGCATGCTGGAGACGCATATTCGCGACGGTTATGTATTCCCCGATCCACCGCAAATGCATGAAGACGATTCGCGCGACATACCGTCGACCGAGTTTGGAGGCGATATTCCTCTACCGTCTCGGACAGTCGATAATAGTCCCGAAAGTTTTGCGCTTGATCATGCGGCACTTGATATTGATGGCAGCGATACCGGCGGTCCGAACAGCGCCGACAACGGCCCGGAAGGAACTCCGTAATTGAACTTTGGTGGCCCCGGGGAGAATCGAACTCCCACACCCTTGCGAGTACTGGATTTTGAGTCCAGCGCGTCTACCAATTCCACCACAGGGCCAACGATTGGAAGGGCTGAAGTTAATCGATCCCGCGCCAAGGGGTCAAGCTGGTGACGTGAAAATTTGAGAACAGCAAAGTTTAAATTACGCAGTCATGCCGTGCTCCTTTGACACTTGGGGTCTTAGGGCAGATATATTTCTCAGCCGGAGGATTTATGAATCGAGCCATCTATATGGGTATTTTGATTTCTATTTTCGCACTTGCGATTTCACTGCCGGCCTTTGCGATCACCTTTACGGACGACTCCACGGTTGAGCCTTATGTCTTAGGTTCACCCGAGTCGGTTACGGAATCGTTGAGTGAAAAAACTCCGGCAAAGGATTGCGAGTCGGAATTCGTGGCGATTGTGGGCACCAAGCCTTCGGCCGTTCAGGGTTTTGAAGAAGAAAATCCTCTCCCGTTCTCTCCCTTCTACGGAAGCGACAGCCTGTAGTTGCCGCGCACTTTCAGCCTAACTCTTTCTTTTTTTCATGAAAGCCTGTCCTCTAGTCATTTTTGATGTTGAGGACCGCAGTGATTTAAAGGGTTGGATACAGTCTGCCCCTCACTGGATATCCAGTAATATTCATAGCTTGGCGGCTCCTTCCGTTCAATGGTGTCACTTTGGCCCATGGCTTGCTCTACCAACTGGTCGTAACGAATGAATCGTTAGCAAACCTTACCAGAGGGGTAGAACATGAAGTTCAACGTATTAGTGGCGATCTTCGCGATTGCCGGATTAGCGAGCACCGCTAATGCCTATTCGAACGGCACATTGCGTGTCGCTCAAAATGACACCGAAGTCGTGACCGAAAGCCAGCCTGCACAAGGCGTGGTCATCATGAATTCCAACACGGCCTCACAAACTTCCACTCAACAAGCCGTTCAGCAGCCGGTCACGGTCGTTGAAGCCGCACCCGTGAGCGAAAGCAAAGCGGAATTGATGCGCAAGGCTCGTCAAGGTGAAGAAGTGAAGACGGAACAAAAAATCGTCGAGAAGCTTGAAGAGTCACGCTTGAAGGAAGAGCAACAACGCGCAGAGCGTTTGTTCGGCGACAAGCTCGAGACTCCGGCGGTTTCGGCCACCGCGACGGCGACAGCCGTTGTTGCCGAACCCGTTAAAGAAGAAAAAGTAAAAGAAGAAAAACCCGCTCAAGTCACGATCGAGAAAGTTGAAATCATTCAACCCGCTCCGATCGCGCAAGAAGTGCGTGAAGAAAAAATCGAAACAGCGCCCGCTTCCAGCAAAATGGAAATCAAGGAAGCTAAAGAAGAAGGCAAAGACAAATTTTTCGTCGGCGCCCTCTTGGCTGTTCCGAACTACAACACCGCGAACGTAAAGACCAATTACGGCGCGGGAGCTTCAGTCGGCATCAACTTGAAATCGAATTGGAGCGTTGAGGCCTCGTTCCTCTACTCCAATCACACGGTTGATACTTACTGGAATTACCCGTTGTTCCGCGATTTGGACCAATACGATTTCTCAGGCTCGGCCAAGTACTATATCTTGTCGGGAAAATTGAAGCCTTATCTCGGTGGATCGGTAACGTACATCTATCGTAAGTATCAAGATCGTATGTACGATCCCAATGGCGGAAGCCAGGCTATCGGCTGGAACGATCAAGAAACCCACGCCGTGAACGCCGGCTTGCTTGGTGGTGTGGATTTCGCGATCAGCGACGGTATCTTGATCGGTGCCGGTTTGGACTACAACTTCAACGTGATGAACAAGACCGAGTTCAACTACGCCCAGTACGGATTGCCGAACACGCGTCCCCTGGAAGAGATCGATTACTACACGCTGAAAGTTTCCGCGAAAATGACCTTTTAATTCATTTGAATGTGCTCCTCTGGTTGTCTCTTGAAAGCCGGGCCTTGAATAGGTCCGGCTTTTTTTGCATTATGGGATATGCAGTTGGCGTTGCTCATTTTTCTGATTTTTCCCCATATGGCCCAAGCGGCTTTGATTTCAACCGGAGTGGGCTCGGTCCGCGGTCAAATCATCACCAGCCGCGAGGTGCAGATCCAGAATCTTCTCGATGGCGCCCTTTACGAAAAGAATCATAAAGAAAAATTAAAACTTCTCGCTTTGGATTCAAAAGCTTTCGCTACGGAAGTGCAAGACACCCTTTTAGAGTCCGTGGTTGCCTTGGAAGCGCAGAATTTCAATGTGATGACGGTCACACCCGAAGAGCTTAAATCCAATGAGAAGAAGGCCACGCAGGTTCTGAAGGCATCTTCCGCATGGAAGGAACTTCAGGTTTCGCCGAAAGAACTGGAATTCTCTTTGCGGCGGAAAATTCAGGCTAAAAAATTTATTCAGTTTCGCGCACAAAGTTCGGTGATTCCGGTCACGGATGTGGAGGCGCAGAAGTATTTTAATGAAAATCGGCTGAAGTTTGGTAATTTGCCCTTTGAGAATTTCAAAGAAAATATTAAATCCTTTCTCAGCCGCGCCCAAGTGGATCGCCGGCTGAAGGATTGGTACGACGTTCTGATGAATAAGTACCAAGTTAAAAATTTGATCGCTGAGATTTGAGCGAGCCGATATGAGGAGACAGAGCTTTTGTACGACCCCGACCACGAAAACGCCGAAATCGAAATTTTAACTCTTCGCCACCTTCCGCAACTTTCCGGAATCATGGAGCAAGTTTACACCCACACAAAAAATCCCATTGGCGGCTTATGGAACCGCGAGGTCCTTAAACAGGAACTTGAGATCGGCCAGGGGCTTGGTCTTGACGTTGAGGGCTTTGGCATTGCGGCCTTTTTGTTGTTCCGGCTGTACGAAACTCATCGTGAAGTCACGGTTTTGGCGACCCATCCGGAGCGTCAACGCAAAGGCGATATGCGTTTTTTGCTGAGCTATATGCTGGAGCGTAAGTCGCCTTCGGAGCGCATTTGGCTTGAAGTCCATGCCTTGAATAAGCCGGCTCTGGACCTCTACTCCTCTCTGGGCTTTATGGAGGTAGGGCGGCGCGCCAAATACTATCGTGATGGCGGCGACGCGGTTCTTTTTACCTTAGGGACTTGATGGTGCAGGTGCCCGGTCGCGGCTCCCTTTGAACCTTTAAGAGCTTGCCATTCTTTAATAAATCTTGTTATTTAGAGTTCGAAGAGGGCCTAAAGCCCTCTTTTTTTGTATCATTGATATGTTTGGAAGTTTGAGGAGACGCCATGTTGACTGAAAGTCAGCTGGAGCAAATCCGCCTTTTTGCGGAGGAAGTAACTCTCCGCGAGGGTTGCCTGCTTTACGATTTAGAATTCCGTGACGGACCTGGAAGGGTCTTGCGCGTGTTTATCGATAAGGAGGCCACGGCGGAAAATCCCGGCGGCGCAAGCCTCAACGACTGCATCAATGTATCAAAGGGTTTGAACCTCCGTTTGGACGTCGAAGACGCCATCCCGGGCGGCGCTTATGAATTAGAAGTGTCGACGCCCGGCCTCGATCGCAAGCTCTCTCAACTTTGGCATTTTGAGAAGGCTGTCGGACAGACGGTTCAGGTCAAATATCGTGATAGCGAAGGCCAACATCGCTCTTACGAAGGGAAACTGGTTGGCGTGAGCGAGGGGCAATTGAGTTTTGAAAACTCAAAAGGTCCGTTCACCATGGATTTTAAAAATATAGAGAAAGGGCGCATCGTTTTGGTGGATGTGCTCGCTAAGAAACCCGCACCGGGTAAGAAGAAGAGGTAGGAAAATGGCTGAGAATTTATTTACGGACCTAGGTCGCCTGATCGAGCAGCTTGGTAAAGACAAGGGCATCGACCGCACCGTGGTGATTGAAGCCATCGAACAGGGGATGGAACTTGCCGCGCGCAAAAAATACGGCACCTACCGTGAAATCGAAGCCAAATATAATGAAGAAGTCGGCGAAGTCGAACTTTATGAATTCAAAGAAGTCGTAAAAGATGAAGACTTTATCGACGAAGAAGTCGAAATCAAAATGACTGAAGCGCTTGAGCTTGATCCCGAAGCGCAGTTGAACGATTCCATCGGCCGCAAACTCGATTCGGGCGATCTTGGCCGCATCGCCGCGCAGACCGCGAAACAAATCATCATGCAGAAGGTGCGTGAGGCCGAGCGCGATATTATTTTCGCCGAATTTGAACAACGCAAAGGTGAAGTTGCCTCCGGTATCGCAAGACGTGTTGAGCGTGGCGCGATCGTCGTGGATTTGGGGCGTACGGAAGCTTACATTCCGCCGCGCGAGCAGATTCCCGGTGAAGTTTATAAGCCCGGTGATCGCATTCAAGGGTACATCGCCGATGTGCGCGCTTCGACTCGCGGACCGCAGATCATTATGTCGCGCGCGGATGAACGCTATTTGATGAAACTCTTTGAAGTCGAAGTCCCGGAAATCTATGACGGCATAGTCGAAATCGTCGCCGCCGCCCGTGAGCCGGGTCAGCGCGCCAAGATCGCTGTGCGTTCGAAAGATCCATCGGTTGACCCCGTAGGCGCTTGTGTGGGCATGAAGGGTTCGCGCGTGCAGAACATCGTGCAGGAATTGCGCGGTGAAAAAATCGATATCGTGAACTGGGATGACGATTCCGCACGTTTTGTTTGTAACGCTTTGGCGCCGGCCGAAATTTCAAAAGTCTTTTTGGATGAAGGCAACCGTGAGATGGAAGTGGTTGTACCTGACACCCAATTGAGCCTGGCGATCGGTAAAAAAGGCCAAAACGTGCGTCTAGCCGCGAAGCTTTCCGGCTGGAAGTTGGATATTATGAGTGAAACGAACATGGCGCAGAAGAATGCGCAGGCGCTCATCAACCTCATGCTCCTTCCGGGTATGACGGAAACGATGGCGCAAAACATTTATCAGTCGGGATTCTCCAGCGTGCAGATGCTGTCGGATGCCGATGTGGATCAGATCTCGGGAATTCCCGGTTACGACGACCAGGCTAAAGCGCAGAAGCTTATTGATGATGCGATCGCCTTGGTCGCTCAATACAAGGCGGAAGGCAAAACGCTTCCGTCCGTTTCCGGCAAGGGCGCAGAAGGCGCCGGCCGCGTAGCCCAGGCTTCACACAGTGCCAAGAGCCAAGCCGACGCGCGTTTGCGTGAAGAGATGGCTCAATTGGCCGCTAAGAAGGAGAATGAGTGACTCAGTTGAAGGTATTTGAGTTCGCCAAAGAAATAGGCGTTGAGACATTGGTGCTAATGGACAAGATCCGCGAGTGGAAGCTCCCGGTTCGCAGTCACATGGCGACGCTCGACGATGCGATGATGGCCGAGATCAAAACGCGCCTTCAGGCCTCGCAGGCCGCTGAGGACACGAAAAAGAAAAAGACCGTCCGCAAAAAAGCGGCGGCTGATAAAGCGGAAGCCGCTTCTGCAGACAAAAAGGCCGGAGCGAAATCCGAAGCCAAGAAAGCGGCACCTAAAAAAGCGGCGGTTAAAAAAGCCGCCGCGCCGAAAGCTTCGGTCGCAAAGTCGAGCGTAGTCAAAAAATCATCCGCCGCTTCGGCCGCAGTTTTGGCTGCCGCCTCGGCTGCGGAATCCTTAAGTACGGACGCGCCGAAAACAATTCGCAATGTGATTCGCCGCAAAGCCGGTGAGGCTGAACTCAAGGCCGCAGAAGAAGCTGCGGCGCAAGCCGAACTGGCCGCGCAAGCCGCGGTCGAAGCGGAACAGGCGCAAACCGCCGAGGGCGCCGGCGAAGCCGCGGCCAGCGAAGGAACTCCAGCCGATCCCGCAGTGACGGCCGATGCGCCCCGCCGCCGCAATATCGTCGGTCGCATGGATCTGCGCCGCGTTTCCAGCCCGCACCAAGGTGCGAGTGCCGCAAGCACGGTCGGTCAGCCGCGCGTTTCGCGTACGGCGCCGAGAAATATTCGTCCAGGGTTTTATTCCGCCGAACCTTCGGCCGCCCCTGCGCCTGAAGTCGAAGACGCATTCGCCAAGCGTGAGCGCGAGCTGCGCGAAGAAAAAGAAAAAGCTAAAAAGCGCGGCGCCGGTGCGGGCTCGGGTCGTGAAGAAGTCGTGCAAGTTTTTACCGCGACCGAATTCCGTAAGCGGGAAGTGATCTTCCAGCCGAAAAAGAAAAAGAATTTAACCAGCCGCGATTCGAAAAAGACTCAGTTGACGACTCCCGCCGCGCACAAACGCGTGGTTGAAGTTTTCGGTACGATCACGCTGAATAACTTGGCGATGGCCATGGGCGTGAAAGCGCCGGCTCTGACCAAGAAATTAATGGCTCAAGGAGTTCAGGCGGGAATGAATACGGCCCTGGATTTCGATACGGTCGCGTTGATCGCGCCTGAGTTCGGATGGGAAGCGCAGAATATCCAGAAGTCCGAAGAGGAACTGGTGACGGCAACGGCTTTCGGCGATCTTGAGGCCGAGCGCGTCGTTCGTCCGCCGGTTGTGACCGTAATGGGTCACGTGGATCACGGTAAAACCTCGTTGCTCGATGCGATTCGCAAAGCCAAAGTGGCTTCGGGCGAAGCGGGCGGGATCACGCAGCATATCGGCGCGTACAATGTGAAATTGGAAACGGGTGAGCAGATCACCTTCATCGATACTCCCGGCCACGAAGCCTTTACGGCTATGCGTGCGCGTGGGGCGCATGTCACCGACATCGCGATCATCGTGGTCGCAGCCGATGACGGGATGATGCCGCAGACGGTGGAAGCCGTGAATCACGCCAAAGCGGCGAAGGTTCCGATCATCGTCGCCATCAACAAGATGGATAAGCCGGGCGCCAATCCGGAAAAGATTAAACAGCAACTGACCGAACTTGAACTCGTTCCCGAGGAGTGGGGCGGAACGACGATTTACGTGCCGGTTTCCGCACTCAAGGGCGACGGTATCCCGCAGCTGCTTGAACAAATTAATCTGGTCGCCGAAGTCGCCGAACTTCGCGCTAACCCGAAGCGTTCGGGCACGGGAATCGTGATCGAAGCGCGAATTGAAAAAGGACGCGGCTCCGTCGCTACGATTTTGATTCAAGACGGAACCGTGAATGTGGGCGAAATCATCGTCGCGGGTACGGTCGTGGGTCGCGTGCGCAGCATGATGAACGATAAAGGTGAAACGGTTAAAACCGCTCCTCCCGGAACGCCGGTCGAGGTTCAAGGTTTGCCTGAGCCGCCGCAAGCGGGTGACCGTTTCGATATGGCCAAGGACGATTCGAGTGCTCGTGAAATCGCGGAACAGCGCCGAAGCCTTGTGAAAGCCGAAGAAACGCCGAATTCAAAAATGACTCTTGAGCAACTTTTCTCGCGCGTGAAAACGGGCGATGTGAAAGAGCTTTCGCTGATCTTGAAATCCGATGTCGCCGGAAGCTTGGAAGCCATCAAAGGCATGCTCAGCAAAATCGGCAATGACGAAGTGAAGATCAAGCTGGTGCATGCCGCGGTGGGTGGAATCACCGAGAGCGACGTGCTCTTGGCGTCCACTTCGAGTGGCGGCGTGATCGTTGGTTTCAACGTGCGCCCCGACGGCGGTGCCGCGCGCATGGCCAAGGAAAAAGGCATCGAGATCAAATCGTACTCGATCATTTATGAACTCGTAGACGATTTGAAGAAGGCGTTGGCCGGCTTGCTTTCACCGACGGTGATCGAAAAGTCTTTGGGCCGGGCGGAAGTACGCAATATCTTCACCGTTCCGAAGATGGGAACCATTGCTGGAAGTTTCGTGACCGAAGGCAAAATCGCGCGCAGCTCGATGCTGCGCTTGGTTCGCGACGGCAAGATCATTTACGAAGGAAAAGTCGGCAGCCTCAAGCGCTTCAAAGACGATGCGAAGGAAGTGGCGGCCGGTTTTGAGTGCGGTATCGGCATAGAAAACTTTAACGACATCAAAGTGGGCGACGTCATCGAAGCATTTGTTAAAGAAGAACAGGTGCGAGGGCTTTAATTCTTAGATGACAGATCGATCCAACAGGGTCCAGCGAGTCGAGCGTGAGCTTCTCGAGACCCTTTCTCAATTTTTATTGCACGGGCTCAATGAGCCTTTGCCTTGCTTCGCATCGCTGACCGCGGTCGAAGTGAATCCGAATTTACGTCATGCCAAGGTTTTCTTCCGTTTGGTCGGAGAAATGAAGCATGTGGAACAAACGCAGGCATTATTGGAGCAGGCGCGCCATGCCTTCCAGCGTGAAGTCGCCCGGGAATTGAAAATGAAATTCGTGCCGGTGTTGAGGTTTGAGTTCGGCAAAAGCGAACGGCACGATGAAGTCGATCTCCTCTTGGAAAATTTAAAACGTCCCAAACATCAATTCGGAGACTAGCTTCGTGAACATACAGCGCAACGGTCTTCTCCTCATTGATAAGCCCTCGGACATGACGAGCCACGACGTGGTGGCTCGGGTGCGCAAGATTCTTGGCCAAAAAACAGTCGGGCACACCGGAACGCTCGATCCGTTGGCTACGGGCTTAATGGTTATGGTTTTGGGCGAAGCCACAAAGTTGTCGGATTATTTAACTGCGGCGGATAAGAGTTATGCGCAGAAAATTAAGCTGGGCGTGACTACGGATACTCTGGATCGCACCGGCACGGTTTTGCGCGAAGTCGATGGGAATATCGAGCCCGAGAAGCTGAAATCCGCAGTCGCCGAATTGAGTGGCGAATTTCAGTGGCAGATTCCTCTTTATTCAGCCGCGAAGGTCGACGGCAAGCGCATGTGCGATTACGGGCGTGACGGCGAAGAGGTTGTTCGGCCTTTAAAGACGATGAAATTTTGGGACGTCAAGATTCTTGAACTTGGAAGTGACCGTCTTGAGGTGCAGCTGGCCTGTTCAAAGGGCAGTTTTGTTCGCTCATGGGCTTCGCAGCTTGGAGAGAACCTCGGTGTGGGTGCCGTTATTGAAGAATTGCGCCGCATTACAGTGGGAGCTTGGCACGTTGAGAAGGCCTTAACACTGGAAGAGCTTGAGGGCCGTGAGGACTTGGGTGATGCCTTTATCCCGATGAGCCAGGCTTTGCCGGGTCTCAAATCCGTTATCGCGGGACCGCGCGAGGTGAAGCTGGTCACCAATGGCCAGATCGCGCGCGACTTGGTCACTCGCCTTATTTTTGAGCAGAAACAAGCCATTGAGACCCAGCTGCCGGTGTTCATCAAAGTCTTGACCGGTGAAGGCGATTTGCTGGCCATTCTTGCTGCGGAACCCGGTCAAGGCCTTAAAATCCGAAGGGTTTTCCGAAGCTTTCCTTGACCTCAAAGCCCTCTATAACTACATCTAATTCATCAATCATCGACTTAAGGGTGCGAATAGCCAAACGGCCCGAGGGTTTAACTTTTTTTGGAGGAATCTCCCATGGCCTTGTTAAAGACAGATAAAGAAGCGATCGTAAAAAAATTCCGCACTTCAGAACTTGATACGGGTTCATGCGAGGTGCAGGTTGCATTGATCACCAACCGCATTCAAGAACTCACCGGCCATTTCAAAGCTCATAAAAACGACACTCACTCGCAACGTGGTCTCGTGAAAATGGTGAATCGCCGCCGTAAACTTTTGGCTTATCTTAAGAAAACACATTCCGATCGTTACGCAAAACTCATTCAGGATCTCGGCTTAAGAAAATAATGGCCGCTAGATTCACGAGAAAGAAAAAACAATGAATAAACAGACAGTCAGTGGTCGCGTTGGCAACAACACGATCACTATCGAAACGGGACGCCTCGCTAAACAAGCCGATGGCTCTGTCTTGGTGTCTTGTGGAAACAACATGGTGCTGGTCACCGCGTGTTCCAGCAGCGAGCCCAAAGACGTCGACTTTTTTCCACTCACCGTGGAATACCAAGAGAAGTTTTATGCCACCGGAAAAATTCCCGGCGGTTACTTCAAACGCGAAGGCCGCCCGACCACCAACGCCACTTTGACCGCGCGTTTGATTGATCGTCCCATTCGTCCGTGCTTTCCCGAAGGCTATCGATGTGAAACGCAAGTGATCGCGACGACCTTGAGCTTTGACGGGACTTTCCCGATTGAGATCTTGGCTTCGATTGGCGCTTCTGCTGCTTTGCACGTTTCCAATATTCCGTTTGCAGGTCCCACCGCCGCGGTTCAAGTCGCGCGCATTGGCGGCCAGTTTGTCGCGAATCCTTCGATGGCAGACCTCGAAAAATCCGACGTCAACATTATCGTCGCGGGAACCCGCAACGGTCTTTTGATGGTGGAAGGTGAGACCAAGTTTATTTCGGAAGCCGACTGTTTGGCGGCTCTGAAGTTCGGTCATGAGTCGATTCAACCTGTTTTGCAGATGCAAGATGACTTGCGCGCAAAATTCGGTTCGGTTGCGAAGCGTGAATTCGTTGCTCCCGTGATCGATGCCGATTTCGAGGCTCCGGTACGCACGTTCTTGACTCCGCTGATCACCAACGCTTTGCAGATGCGTGAGAAAAATGCGCGCTACGAGGCTTACAGTGTTGCTAAAATCAGCGCCAAAGAAAAGTTCATCAAGCCGATCGCTGACGACAAACTTGCGGGCAAGCGTTCGAAAGAACTCGGCGCGATCATCGAAGACATCAAATACAAAATCAGCCGTGAACTTGTTTTGAACACGGGCTTACGTATCGACGGTCGCGACACCAAAACGGTTCGTCCGATCTGGTGTGAAGTGGCGATGCTTCCGCGCGCGCACGGCTCAGGTTTGTTCACCCGCGGTGAGACACAAGTTCTCGGTACGGTGACCTTGGGTACCGGCGACGACGAGCAGATGATCGACGACCTGGCCGGTTTGACGAAGAAAAAATTTATGCTCCATTACAACTTCCCGCCGTTCTCGGTCGGTGAGTGTGGACGCGTGGGTGCACAATCCCGCCGCGAAGTCGGTCACGGCTTCTTGGCAGAACGTGCGATCAAAGCGATCTTGCCCGATTTCGAAAAGTTCCCGTACACCATCCGCATCGTTTCCGAAGTTCTTGAATCGAACGGTTCAAGCTCGATGGGAACGGTTTGCTCGGGCACATTGGCGCTTCTCGATGCCGGCGTTCCGATCAAAGGCAATGTCGCGGGCATTGCGATGGGCTTGATCAAAGAGGGCGATAAGGTCGCTGTGTTGAGCGATATCTTGGGTGATGAAGATCATTTGGGCGATATGGACTTTAAAGTGGCGGGCACCCGTAAAGGGGTCACCTCTTTACAGATGGACATTAAGATCGACAGCATCAGTTTTGCGGTTATGGAGCAAGCTTTGAAACAAGCTTACGACGGCCGCAATCATATCTTGAGCGAGATGGAAAAAGTGATGTCGCAACCGCGCGGCGAGATTTCCGAATTCGCTCCGCGCATCGAGACGATGAAAATCAAGCCCGAGAAAGTGCGTGAAGTCATCGGCGCCGGCGGTAAAGTCATTAAAGGCATTATCGAAGAAACCGGAGTCAAGATCGATATCGAAGACGATGGAACGATTCACATTGCATCTGCGGATCCCGCGGCTGCAAAACGTGCGATCGAAATCATCACCTCGATTTGCGCTGAAGCCGAAGTGGGCAAGACCTACACCGGCAAAGTGGTCAAGATCATGGATTTTGGTGCATTCGTTGAAATCTTCCCGAACAACAGTGGTTTGCTGCACATTTCGGAGATCGCTCACGAGCGTATTCGCAATGTGACGGACGTGTTGAGCGAAGGCGACACCATCGACGTAAAAGTGATGGATATCGACCGCTCGGGACGCATCAAACTTTCACGGAAGGCGTTGTTAGAGCGTCCTTCGACACCGCAGCAGTAGCTGCCTGTAAGTGAAGGTTTATAGCTACAAACCGATATTCCAGAAAACCGTTTTAGATAACGGCGTGCGGGTGGTGACAGAAAGCCACCCGTTTACGCGAGCGGTGAGTGTGGGGGTATTTGTAGAGACCGGAACCCGCCACGAGAAGCCCGCTAAGGCGGGCCTCACTCATTTTTTAGAGCACATGGTATTTAAGGGAACCAGGCGCCGAAGCGCTTACCAGCTGGCTGCGGTTCTTGAAGCGGTGGGCGGCGATCTGAATGCTTACACCACCCGTGAGTATACCTGTTTTCACGCGACCTCATTAAAAGAACATTTAGATCTTAGCCTCGATGTTTTGACCGATCTGGTGACCGGGGCGACTTTGTCGCGCGAGGATTTCGAAAAAGAGCGTGAAGTTATCATTCAGGAAATCCAGATGTCGAAAGACAATTTGGAAGAATACATTCTGGATGAGTATCTGGAAAAAGTTTATGCGGGCCAGGATCTTGGGATTTCCATTTTAGGCACGGAGGAGACTCTGGCCATTTTGAAGCGGGCAGACCTCCAAAAGCACTATAAAGACATGTTTCGCGGACCCGATGTGATCGTCAGCGTTTCGGGGCCTGTCGAGCATGAGCAGGTGGTCGCGGCGATTCAGAAGACATTAGGCAAATTGCCGAACCGCAGTTTAAAGCATTCGGGAAAGCGTCCGCGCGTGAAGCGCGTTCAAGAGTATGTCGAGCGCCCGTCGGAGCAGGTGCATTTATTAGTGGGGCTGCCGTCTTGCTCTTACAAATCGAATCTGCGTTTTGAGTCCTACGTAGTGAACGATCTTTTGGGCGGCGGTGTGACCTCGCGGCTGTATCAAAAGATTCGCGAAGACAAAGGCCTTGTGTATTCCGTGTACAGCTTTTTGCAGTCGTTTATCGATAGCGGTTTGCTTCTGATTTACGCAGGTACCGGCGATAAGAATGCGATGCAGGTTCTGAAGATCATTAAATCTGAACTCGAGAAATTTAAAAAATCCGGAATTAAACCCAGCGAATTGGCCATGTTCAAAACTCAAGTTAAAGGACAGATCCTGCTCGGCGCCGAGGATATGGAAAACCGTATGAATTCCTTGGGTGTTAACGAGATGGTCTTTGGGCAATATAAGCCTATCGACGAAGTCATCCATGACATTGATCAGGTGACGGTCAAGTCGGTGAAAGAATATGTGTCAAAATTCTTCGACACGGATGCCGTAAGCCTTATGATCATGGGTGAGCTGGCTTCGAAGGATGCTTTGAATTTGTTAAATATGTGGGAGGAATAGTATGGAACTTTCTCAATTGAAAAAATCGGTACAAGACATCGCCCGCACCGTCGGCGCGATTGTGGAAGAAAAATTGGGCGAACGCTCGGCGGTCGAAGAGCAAGTGCGCGGATTTGCGCGCCAAGTGGAGTCGCTTCTTACCGATGTCGTTAAAAATGCGAGTCCTGCGCGTACTCAGGCGCCGGTGAAGTTGAAGTTTAAAAAGCTGGCGCATTTTAAGGGCGAGCTGCCGGCCTATCAAACTGAGGGCTCAAGCGGCATGGACGTGCGCGCCCGTATAGATAGCGAAATTAATTTGAGTCCCGGTGACCGCATTTTGGTTCCAACGGGCTTAAGCGCGGAAATTCCGCTTGGATATGAAATCCAAGTTCGTCCGCGCAGCGGCTTGGCGATTAAAAAGGGCCTTACTTTAGTGAACACGCCCGGAACGGTCGACGCCGATTATCGTGGTGAAATCAAAATTATCTTGATCAATTTAGGTAAAGAATCTTTCGTAATTCAGGATCAAGAGCGCATCGCCCAATTGGTGGTTTGCCCGGTGATCGTTGCTGAGATTGAGCTGTCCGAGGACCTTACCGACACTTCGCGCGGCGAAGGTGGATTCGGTTCGACCGGCGTTTAGATTGGGCTGTGGCACGGCCGTTAGCTCTTCAAATAGGCAAAAATAATCTGATAGTTTTCGTTCAACGTTAATATCTCATCGTGTGTTCCGCCCTTATCGGGGTGGAAAACGCGTGAGAGCAATTTTTTGGCATTGAGCAGCTCATCGAGTTCGAGCGGATGGTTCATGGCGAAGCCGTTGGCTTGAAAATATACGCGAGCCTCTTCGACGGCAGGCGGATAGCTAAAGGTTTGCCCGCGTTCAGTAGCCTTTTTTTCTTGCCGCATTCCTTTGGCGCGGGCCTTTTGTTTCTCGTAATTCTGTTTTTTGAATTCTTCGGCGCGCGCGGTAGCGGCACTGCGCGCGGGATTGTTCTGGGTGACCTTTTCGACCGTCTCTTTACCTTCTAAAAAATCGTAGCTATTTTCTTCGAGCTTCAGGAGAACGGCCCAAATGTGGCGGCAAAGGTTGCCTTTGCGGGCGACGGGGCAGGTGCAGTCCGCGCTAAAATTTTCTGCGGAAACTTCTTCGGCGCTCAGCGATACCTTGCATGGGGAGGAGGCTTTGATAAAGGCGCGGACATCGGTGTCCGATGCGGACGAGATATTGACCGCTTCTCGGCGTGCGAGTTCTTCGCCTCGGCCGCGCTCTTGAGATGAAAAAAAGCCGGCTAGAATTTCTTCGACGGACATCCGGAGCTCCCTGCGAATTCAGAGTTCATTTGCAAACGATAAGCCCGGCTGAAGCCTGAGTCTATGGATTCCGCTAAATTTCGTAGGAAGAAAGGAGGCGCTCGCAACGATCGAGGATCTCCTCTTTTTTATCGCGCAGCTTTTTAACTTTTTTGGGCAGCTCGATATAACCGGGAAGCTTGGCCAGGATATCGGGGCTCGTGGAACTCAAAACCGTCAGGGCACGATGAGCCGCTTTGAGAAAGGCTTTGTCCGTGTGGAAATCCTCAAGCCAGTGGCGTTTGCGAAATTCTTTTTGCAAAAAATCAGACCATACGAATTCTTGTAAGGGCGTATCCAGATCTTCGTAAACGCTTGATTTCTTCAATATCCAAGCAAGAGAGCGGAACGGATTGTTTTGCAAAGCGGTTTTCCCGTCCTGCAGATCATCGAAATCGATTTTGCGCCCGCGGCGGTTCACCAGGCGGACTAGGCTGTTTTCGATCATATATGTACGGTAATTGTCGATACGCGATTTTAAGGTGCGTCTTGAACGCGCACCTTCGGGGATCCAGAAGTCTTCATGCAACTCGACGTCGATGTCTTCGACCTCAAGCAGCCTTAGGGATTGCGCCAGGTGATGCCCGTCAAAGATTTGAAATTTTCCGAGCGGATCTCGCACGACCTGAATATTGCGCTTACTTAAAAAGCGATCGTAGTGGACCGAGGAAAGAACATTCTGCACCTGTTCGTTGGCTGGGTCCTGATGACGCAATTTAAGAAATTGCGCCAGGCTCAGATCGAAGTCTTTCAGAAAGTGATTCAGTTTGATTTCGATTTCTTTATGGCCGGCATCGGGTTGGCCGTATCCCAGCGATTTCAATTTCAGATGGATCAGACGGGGAGTGACTTCGCGGCGTCCGCTCTTGGCGCCGGCAGGCAGGGCACAAAGCAAAAAGAAGATGATGCATAAAAATCCCCTCATCTCAGCGGGCCTCCGGTAGGATGATGGCGAGCAAGGCCTTCTTTTTTTGCTCGGGTTGGTTAAAAATGTAAAAATCGGTGTTTTGATCTTCGAGTTGGCGCAAATCATAAATAGCGAGCGCGCGCTCGCCGCGGATAAAATTGTGAATCATCTCGAAAGGCTCGATGGCTAACTCGTAAGGGACCGCATAGAAGCCGTCTTCGACCTGCAGGCCGCGCTCTTCAAGAATTCCTTCGAGACCGAATTCATCCCATTGGCTGCCGCTGTTGAATTTGCGGCCGTGATTGTCGGAACCGAAATCGCGGACCAAATCTTGGCGCGCGATCGGGAAGTAACGGAAGACAAGATTCTCCGGCTTCACCTTTAGGGTCTTAAGTTTATCGACGATAGCCTTCATCGTTGCTGGCGGCGAATTAGGATCGACTTTTACTTTGGCGGTCAGTATCGCAGGATTAGTGAGATTTAGGGAAGCCGGATTGATATTCACTCTCTCGAGCAAGTCGATAAAGCGCCCGATGCCGCGCAGGTCTTCCTCAAGCTGATTTGAGCGCTGATTCAGTGCGTGGATACCTGCTTCTTCTTCCATTCGTAGCTGATCCTGAAAGGTGGCCATGGCGAATCCGGGGGGCAGATTTTGTCGGGTCTCCATTTGCTTTTTGGTGTGAGCTTTTTGGCGCTTTTCGACGTGAACCTTGAGCTGCTTATAGGTCTCGATCAGGGTGGGAATTTGCGTTTGGGTGAGGCGCCCAAGCTGGCTGATGTCGATGAATTTGGTTTGCGCAATTAGCTCTGTCTCGTTGGCAAAGGGAGTGAGCAGTTCATCCTCGCAGGCCGCATGCGCGGCGAGAGGGCTGAAAATAAGGCTCAATAGCACAAGAGTTGGCCAAAGTTTGGCGCGGCCAAAAGCAATAAAAGCGGCCACGGGGGCCCACGGCAAATAAGACGTCATCTGCCCGGATTCATTACACAAAATATGCCAGGGCGAAAGTCTGAAATCAGTTCACGGGGGAGGCCCCGACAGCCATGCCGCTAGAACGGGATCGTCAAGGCCGGCAAGGGAATGTAGGCATCGTTTTTTTGACTCGCCATTGAAGCGCCGATCGCGACCACGTCCCACCACGCATGTAAGAAGACCGATTGGCGAAGACTCCAGTCATTGCGTTGTGACAGCCAGCCCAGATAAAATCCAATGAGCGTTTGAATGACTGGGGCCTTGTTCGACGACGATAAGTGCGCGGCGCCGAAGATCACGCTGGTTGAGGCATTGGACCAGAAATCGCTGCCAACACCCTGGCGAAACATCGGCATCATATAGCCGCGAAAAAGCGCTTCCTCGCCGACTCCTGCATTGTACGACGTACCCACGGTGAAGGCGGCATCTCCCAGAGTGAAGTCGCCGGGAGTATGGCTACCGCTATTGTGATTGATAACGGCAAGAGCCGCGACGATCGCCAGCGGGATAAATGTGGTTGGTTTAAGTGCCTCGGAAAAAGCGAACGGCGCCAGCAATAAATCGTCGACATCTTCTTGGGCTTTTAGGAATTCAAATTGCCCGGAACTTTGCCGGCTTTTCATGGCGGTACGAAAACTGTGATAGGCGGACAGCTCGCCGGCCAACATGTAAAGCTGCGCACCGTAAGCATACTGATGCTGAAGATCGTCGTAGTGATTGTAATCGCCGGAAAGATCCTGACTGGTCATGCGCGTGGAGGCATTGGAAAGTATGGTGAGACCGGCGAAGCCTGTGCTCAAGTAAATCGTTGCGGCGCCCTGCTGGTCTTCCCACCATTGATCGAAACTCGGTAAAAGTAGAGAGGCGATTTGCGGGAAGAAAAGATTTCTTTTCTTATTGGGATTTTCCCGCGGCGTAGTCGAGAACAAGCCCGGGGTCAATTCGGTGGTTGCAGAAGCGGACGCGGTGAAAAGCGAGAACGCGAGCAGCAATGAGAGTTGCGCACGCAAAAAATTAATTCGCGGGATCCGTATCAAAATTGAGTTCTTTCTCTAAGATATCCAGCGACTCGGGAGTGGCTTTCATGCGCATATGCTCATGGCGACTGGTCGTGCGGAGGATTTGAAAAGCCAAGGATAATGCGTAAAGTACCGCTAGGCCGATCAAAAGGTTGCGGACTTTCTTGCGCTCCAAATTGAAATTGTCGACAAAGCCCACGAACAGCAAAAGCATAAAGGCCGCGCAACCGAGCAGCACGATCGGCGGGATCAGTTGCGAAACGATGCCGACGATCAGCACCGGAATGCTGGCGAAGATTAGCGTTTGGTAAAGTTGGCGGAAGGGGATTTCGCGCTGGAAGAAAAATTTAAATGTGTAATAAAAGAAGCCCGCACCGATTCCCGTCGCGACGATGTTGGCTAGCGGCGCGATCACGATACCGGTGATTAAGGCCACGATGTTACGGTCGATAATGTTGCCGACGATCGCGCAACTCGCGGCAAAGGCCCCTTGCAGGATCAGCATGGTCGGCCAATCCCAATCGGGCAGTGTGCGCATGCCTTGCACGGGATTTTTAAAGAAATGAGGCAAGACGAGCAGAGCCTCTTTCAACTTCGCACGGATGAGAGTCCAATTGATGTTCTTCATGAAAGTAGGCTTAGTTTATGACTCTCAGAACGAAGCGTTCAAGCGAATTGCGGCATCCCAAGCGGATTTATCGAAAGTGTCGCTCAGAGCCGAGCGGTAAGCGATGTCGGGGCCCACGCTGACTGCGCGCGAGAGCTTGTGTTCAAAACCCAAGATTAGGGCGCTGGCCGGAGTCGTTTCGGAGCCATGGAAGGTTTTGGCGTCAAGATCCATGTAGCGCGCGGTAAAGCCGAAGCCCATGCGCAAAAGCATTTTGTCGGCAAGAACGGGGAGAAAGATCAGGCGGGTTTCCAACTCGCGCAAATTCACATGCAGGCCGCCGCTTAAGTCCTCGGGCGCGAACGTGCGGAAGGCGATTTCGCCGCGCACTTGACGAGTGAAGAGATTGGCTCCGGCATGGGCTTCGAAGCCTTTAAGCATCCCGCTTCCGCTGCCGCTTCCCGGGGCATTGATGTTCACGAATGAGGTGACGATGGACATTCCCCCTTGCAGGGCGACTTCGTCCCAGTTTAAGTCGGGCTCTGTCCTAGGTGGTTCATAATCGGCGCTGGCTTTAAGCTCATTCACGATCGCTTCATAGTTGGTGAAGGACTCTTCGTCCTGCGCCCAGACATTTGTCGCAGTGAAGACAATGGCCGCGAGTAGAAGCTTAGGAAGACGGTTTTTCATGTGATTGTCCCTCTTAAGATTATTCTATCAAAACTCGCCTTTTCGAAAAGGTATGATGGGGTAGAATAAGACCTATGAGGATCTTTTCTCGACTACATACCCGCTGCTTTTGCGCTTTTTGTAAGGCGGAGCGCCGGATTTACACCAAGAAGCACGTAGGCCTGACCAACGTCCTGGCTGCAGTTCTGCTCTCCAGCGCGGTGACTTTCGTTTATTGGGGAGAACTTGATCCGCGCGGGCTGATGCTTTTTGGCCTAATGATCTTGGGTTCTGAAGTTTTGATTTATCTGCGTTGGCGGACATCTTTGGTGTGCAGCCTTTGCGGCTTTGATCCGCTGATTTACAAACGTTCGCCCGCGGAAGCTGCGGAAAGAGTGCGTGCGTTTTATAAAACCAGCTCCGAAGATCCCAATTTTTTGTTGTCCCGCTCGCCTCTGGTGGAGCGCCAAAGGCAACAGCGGCGGCGCCAGAAGCAAAATCACCAAATGACCATGCTTGAAGCAAGAATTCTCGAAAAAAGCCGAGCCGATGACTTATCGAGGCTGACTCCGCCCAAATCCCTATGATACGTCTGTTCTCAATATGAAAACTCTCGTGGTGATTCCGACCTACAATGAGCGTGAGAATATCGCGTTGATCGTCCCCGCTATCTTTCAGGCGACGCCCGATGTCGAAATTTTGGTGGTCGACGACAATTCGCCCGACGGCACTCAAGATGTGGTGCGAGGCCTGCAGAACACTTATAAAAAACTGCATTTGCTTGGCCGTAAGGGAAAAGAGGGCCTTGGGCGGGCTTACATCGCGGGCTTTAAATGGGCTTTGGATCAAGGTTATGAAGCCATCATTGAAATGGACGCCGATTGGTCGCACCGGCCGGAGGATTTGGCCAAGTTGGTCAAAGCCATTCCTTCATATGATTTTGTTGTGGGCTCGCGCTGGGTACCTGGCGGCGCCGTGGCGAATTGGACGCTCTCGCGGAAAATGATTAGCCTGGGCGGCTCGTTTTATGCGCGTCAAATTTTGCGTTATCCGCTACGTGATTGGACAGGTGGATTCAATGCCTGGAAAGCGGGCACACTTCGTAAGATTGGCTTGGATTCCGTAAGATCTGAAGGCTATAGTTTTCAAATCGAACTGAAGTATAGGGCATTACGATTTGATTTCCATGGCATTGAAATTCCAATCACTTTCGAGGACCGGCGCGCGGGCCAAAGTAAGATGTCTTCTCGCATCGTTCTTGAAGCTCTGCATCGTGTTTGGGGTCTGCGCCGTATGGAGCTTCCCGTCGGCTAGCCGCGCGCAAAAGGCGCCCGTCAAGATTCCCATGGTGCGTGCCATGATTTATGTCGATGGTGCAGCCATTTATCGAAAGCCTGATTTCGATTCCACTGTGCAAGATTATTTACGCTATCAAACACCGGTCGTGGTCAGTCGCAAGCCTTATCAAGGCCGCGGCGGGATGGGTTTGTTTCATTACGTGCGTTACGGGAAGAAGACCGGCTTTGTGCCCGACACCGACATTCGCATGGTGAAGAAGGAAATCGAAAAAGTCGCAAAGACGAAGGGTGCAAAAAAACTGCGCTCGAAAGCTTGGGAAAAAGAGGAAGAAGAAAATCTCGGCAAAGCCCCGCTTTATTTCACACGCTATCTTGGCGGTGCGGTGAGCATGGTGAATTTCACTGAGAAATTTTCTGGCAAGAAGCTTCACGACAACATGCTGATGTATGGCTTGCGCATGACCGGCCCGGGGACATTGATTGAAGACGGGCCGCCGCTCGATTTTAACTTTTGGTTTTCGCTGGATAAGCCTGGTTATTACTCAAAATTCGCTAAAGGCGCGCCTACAGGTTTTATGATGTTCGGCGATGTCGCGGCTTTGTTCCCGATCATTGATGGGAAAAGCACGTTGGTGACTCTAAGTCTTGGGTTGATGTGGGTCTTTACCAAATACAAAGTGCAAGTTAAAGACCGCACGTACGACAGCTCGGAATTTCGCATCGGCTTGGATACGGGGCTCGGTATCGGGCAGAAATTTGGCAAATACATGGTCCGCCTCGATGGGAAATATTATTACGAGAAGACGCAATACTTCGGCACGATCTTAAGCTTTCAAGGAGAATACTGATGTCCATCCGCGTGTTGGCTCCCGATGTGGTCGACAAAATCGCTGCCGGCGAAGTGTTGGAGCGGCCGGCGAATTTGGTTAAGGAATTGGACGAAAACAGCCTTGATGCCGGC
>CAZVOP010000061.1:0-22551 GCA_964628445.1 uncultured Pseudobdellovibrionaceae bacterium
GGAGCGTCTCGAATTAAGACAGCTGTCTAAAAAGTGGTCCAGTCCGGGCCCCTTCCGGGCCCGAGGGGAGCAAGGCTTATAAAATCGAAGCTCTCTTTTCACCGGCTTTGGTTGAGCCGCCATCCAACAAACTCTTTCTCTCAAATTCGTTCAGCGCATTTAGATACGCAGTCGCATTCTTATGCATTCGCTGAAGACCGCCGTCGCTGTCTTTTACTTTAATGTCTTTACGTCTATCGATTTTGAAAATGCGATCGATTTTGGCGATCAAGGTCGTGAGTTTAGTGCGGATCGTGGCGCGGTCCGAAACCGAAACCCGATCCCAAGGAAATATCGAAATGTAAGCCACAACCTTGCCATCATCGGCCGCCGAGGTCAGCGTGTAGACGTTGTGAGTCTTCCCCAAATCGCTATTGATCGCATTCGATTCGGCGATCAAAGCATTCCCTTCGTTCGCAGCCTGTTTGGTCTCTTTCGCTGGCCCGCAGCCCACTGCGGACAGCACAATTAATGCGCACACGGTGACGAAAAACGGTCTGAACTTCATGAGAAATCCCTTTCTAAATAGTCCTGGTTAACTTGACGGAGCATCCGCTTTGTTTCAGCGATCACTAAGGCAATCCGCGGACCATTTTATTTGGCGGCGTCGAGAGCCGCTTCTTTGAGGCCGCGCAATATTAAAGTGAACGATCGATTCGTGGGCTTCGCGATCGATTTGCACGCTTCGGCTTTTTTCTTGGGCGCTGTCTTCAAGGTTTTCTTTTTTGAGCGCAAGCGATGCGCCGAGGCTGGTGAAGAAGGCTTGCCACTCGGAACGATCGTACATTTCATGCAGCTGCACTTTGAAATCTTTGAAAGTGACGGTCACTGCGGCAGCAAGCTTGGTGTCGCGAAGTTTAGTTTGGCTATGCGCCTTAACCAGGATGCCCTTCAGCTCAACGCCGGCATTGGGTTTTAAGAATACCGACAAGTCTTCTAAGTTTTGCTCGCGCACATTGAGCTCGGTGTCGACATGCAGTGGTTTTTTAAGGCGAATGGAGACGAACAAATCGAACTCGCCGCTCTCCCCCATTTGCGCCGTAAAGCGCGCATCGGCGTTTTCCTCGCTGAAATTGATTCGACCAATAATCTTGCTGATTTTTAAAATCGCATGCGTGCCCTTAACGTCGCGCACATAAGTGAATTTGCCGCCGTAAACCGCGATTTGCTCCACTTTAAATTTTTCGGTCTTTTCATCGTCGGCACCCGAGGGCTCATTCTTTTCCGGATCCTCACCCTCGGAAAATATGACGTCGGGTTCAAAAACTACGACCGACTCGACATGCACCTGCTTTTTAAACAACGGTAAAATTTCCGGACGAATCACCATACGGTGAATTTTTACCTCAAGTCTCTGCGCGCCCGCTTCCCCCACAGTGAATTGCGTATTGTGAAGAATCAGGCCGCGCCAGCTGATCACCGCCCGCCCGATCACAACCTCACAAGCCGCGCAATTTTCTTTCACCTGCTGTTCCATTTCATTTTTCGCCCAAGGCGCATCGACGGATATGAACATGCCGACAACGACTAAAAATATAAGCGCGGAAATAATAACGAAAGGAAATTTAATCAAGCTCACGGGGATTCGACGGATGAATCGAGTGATTCCAAGTACCTTACGAAGTAAGGAGTGAAATCCTCCATCGGTATCGAGACCGCAACGCTGGTGGTGAGATCCCCGGAAATCGCGATTTCGGCGGCATCTTTAAAATCGCTCAAATTGCGCGTGAACTCATCGATCCATCGCTTTTCAACAGCAAGATAAGCGGCCCCCGCCGGAAGAGCCGCAAAACTGAGTGCGGCAAAATTTCCCAATTCCAAAAAACGCAAAAGCCTGAAACTTGTTAACGTCGCGACCGCCCCCACCGCGTAAGTCAAACCGTTCATGGATCTGCGCGCAGTATCGACATGATCTCTTAGAATTCCAAAACGTTGCTCAAGCTCGGCAAAGGTGTAACCCGTCTCGCGCCCCAAGACCTTGCACTCATTCTCAAAAGGAAGCTGACGTTGGTTATCCACATAATATTCGCACAGCTTATAGCGCACGCGGATCGAAGGCCCTCCGCCGGCATCCTTAACACGCATAACGAAGGGAAAAATCGCGTAAGGTGTGGTGAGTGACTTCTTATTTACATGGCAGGTGACTTCCTTGCCGGCGAGCGCCGTCACGAACTGCAAGTCCTCCCACACCCAGCCGGCTTGACGCATGGCTTGATCACTGCCCGTCAGTGCACTTGCTGGTTTTTGGCGATCAGAAAAAAACCAATGAAAATATCTGGCGGCTTGCGGGAATTCTTGCGTGTATCTGCGCAAACCTAAAGCTAATTCATCCGGCCGGAAGCGGTCGACGCTCGAGGTGGCCCGCGTGCTGTCCGTCGGCATGACCGGGCAGTTCGAAAAGATGACGGCGGCTTGGGTTGTGGTGGAGAGCAAAAACAGCGGAAGGAGAACTTTAAAAACCTTCATAACGTATGCTTACGCGCCGCATTTGTAGGCGGTCAAAGGTCATTTTTTCAAAAACAAAGGCCACCTCAAAAGGGTGGCCTTCGCTCATTTCACTTTAAAGTTAAAAATCAACCGCAGGTTGCGCGGATGTTTTTATAGAGCTCAGCGCCATCACGAGCGGGAGCAACGACAGTGTCATACTGTTTTTGGATTTTCTGAGCGTCGCACTTCATAACTTCAGTGAGACCGTCAACATACTCACCGTGGCCGGAAGCCAATTGTTGCTTCAGGTTCGGGTAGTTGTTCACAACGTAATTTACGGCTTCGCGCTCGTTAGCGGCGAAATCCAATTTTTTGCAACCGATAGTTCCAGTGGTCATGCCGAAAGCCGGGGGAATGATGGAGTTGGTGGTTCCACGAGTCGTCGTACCGATCAGGGTTTCCGACTGGGTGACTTGCCAACCGAGTCCGCATCCGTCCATCGTGTCTGCTGCGTAGCTGAAGCCCGGAAGAGCCAACACTGCTGCCAATAATACGAGTTTACGCATAACTATCCTCCTCGGATATGTGTAGAGTTCTGAATGCTTAGTTTTGAATTAAAGATCCCGACATTCAACGAAAATATTGAATCCACTGCACTCTAGCCTCAATCCATGCGGCTTCGCGCAACTGATCGCTATAATTTAGGATTGTTGCTTGCCGAATCTCTTGATTTCGGCTCAAGGCGAAGGAGTGCTCGAATTGTAGATCGTAATTACGTTCCTGTTCGCCCGGCCCGGTGTTCCATAGAGATCTACCGACTAATTTAGCCTTATATCTTGAGTCAAAAGGGTTCACGATCGCACCGGCCTCAATTCCGGGCCGCAGCCGATAACCACGGTTTAGATGTGGATGCGCATCCGCATGACCTAAGGCCAAAACATACAAGCGGTAAGAATCTTCGCCCAACGCCGCGCCCATCGCTCCTTCGAAATATGGAATCACACACTCTTGGCACTCGCTTCCCCGTTCGGTTTCAGCGGCCCATTTCATACGCCATGAAACTCGTTTGTCGACGAAGGTCAGGGGGAAAAGCGAAGTCGTGCTGATCAACCCGATTTCTTGCAGGCGAAACTGATCTTTGTGAAATTGAAATTCGATCCAGGGAAATTCGATTTCGCTGAACGAAGAGAAGCCGCGGTCCGAGCTCATCAGATCGTGGTAAGCGGAGCGCATTTTATAGCGGCCCATCGGCCCCGCCCCTCTCTTCGTTTCAAGGTAACCGGCCGTGAAGTTGGCGGAGTAAGCGTCATGGCCCAGGTCGGGCCGGGTGCGTTTTTCCGCCGGGGTTTCAGGGATCGCTTTTGCTTCGACCGGCTGCTTCGCTCGCAACGCCAAAAGTTTATTTTCCAAATCCTGATCGGCCGCGGACCAATTGTCTTTTTTCTTCGCGCGCCGGTAAAGCATCGTGAGCAGCGCGCCGTCGAGCACTTCGGGAGAGTAGGTTACTTTCTCCAGATTCTTACCTTCGGAAAGCTCGCGCACTTGCCGGCGGCCTTCATGATCAAGCGAAAAATAGCGGCGGAACAACTGATGATAGAGTGAAGGGCGAAAGTTCACTCCGCGCACTGCCCCCGGAGTATCGGTGAGCGGCTTCACCGATTCACCGGGAATCACGAAGATACGCTGATGGCTGACCTTCCAATCCAATTTGACCGCTTCGATCGCCGCTAAAATCTGGAAGGAACAGTTTTCATCGAAGAAATAATAATCAAAGTAGGAATTCACGTCGAGTTCCCAAAAATGCGCGATCAGCATTTTGGTTTCTTCCGGCGTCAAGTTGAGTTCATACTCCCACAGATCGCGGCTTTCCGAATTGATGTATTCGTTCACCTTTTTGAAGTAGGGCTCAAGCGACCATACGCCGCGGTAACCCCCGAAGACCCCCCGGTACATAAATTCGGCGAAATTCGCATTGGCCGGCGTGAATGCGGCGAAGTTCAATCCCGCGTCGAGAAGCGCGTTACCCCGGTTCGAATGGATTTTCAAAAAGGTGTGCCCGAACATGCTCGCCGGGTTGTTAGGATAAGCGCTCGAGTAAACGAGGCTGACGCCGGTCGCGCCATGAAAGGCGTTAAGGAATTCTTCGTACTTCGGACAAGATTCAATTTTGTAATCCAGCTTGAAGGTGTCTTTAAGAAATTTAAAGCGCGCGGGAAACGAGCATTGCGGATGGATTTTCCAGTGCCCGACCTTAATATCTTGATTGAATGCCTTGAGGCTTGCGCGGATTTCGGCTTGCGGATTAGTTTTACCGTCTGGCGCAAAAAAGAAATCACGGCCGTCAAGCTGGCTGGTGTAACCGCGAAACGAAGGGAAGTAATGCATAAGGCGGAGCCAGGCCTTGCTATCTGCAACGGCGGTGATTTGCTGCTCGGAAAGTTGAGCCGAAGCCGCCTGGCCCAGCGCAGAGGCGCTGCAAAATAAAAATATCAGAATACAAAGTCGCTTCATCGAGGTTATCTTGCTTCCGGTGAATTTTTTTATGTCCTACCTCAGAATGGCCGCGATCTCTAGCGCGATGTTGCTCATAACGGGCTGCTCGAGCCTGCTTTATTACCCGACCCGCGCGATCTACGTGGATCTCAAGAAATTAAATCCTCCTCCCGAGGAACGCACACTGGACCTCGGCGGAGGCATGACCTCTTACGGCTGGTACTTTAAAGCTCAGCCCGGGCCGTCGAAGGGCGTGATTTTGTTTTTCCACGGCAACGGCCAAAACCGCTCGGCGCATTTTTTAAGTTTATATTGGCTGACGCGTGAAGGTTACGATTTGGCTATTTACGATTATCCGGGTTATGGCAAAACGGCCGGCAAACCCACACCCGAAAGCACGGTCAAAATGGCGATAGCCGCGATCCGAGCGACTTTCCGTGAACGCGGCGGCAAACCGTTTATTGTTTACGGCCAAAGTTTAGGTGGAGCGGTCGCGCTGCGCGCCTTATGGGAGCTGCGCCAAGAGGTTAAACCGGATTTTCTGGTGATCGATTCTTCTTTTCTTTCTTATCAACGAGTCGCCAGAAAAATTGTCGCGCGATCCGCGTGGACTTGGATGCTGCAGCCGGCGGCGTGGCTTGTCCTGAGCGATCGCTGGGCGCCCGGCGAACAGGTCGAAAATTTATCAATTCCGACAATCGTTATTCATTCTAAAAAAGATGAAATCATTCCGTTCAAGGTCGGCGAAAACACTTTTGCGCACGCTCCTCGGCCGAAAGAATTCTGGACCAAAGAAACCGGCGCGCACAATCAAACGTTTGAGGACGTTGAAGGCGCCAAGCTAAAAACCCGGCTCCTCGAAGCCTTACGCCGTCTTTAGAAACTAAGGATTGCAAGTCAGCTGAATATGCTCGCCGTTCCCGCAATTGTGCACGCGCCAATCCAAATGCTCGCAGTCGAACAATGAAGATTCGGTACCCTTGCAGGCCACATCGTCTAAACCAAAATCATTTGAGTTCGTCATCACGCTGGTGGTGAGCTGGCGCACGCTCGAAAAGCCCATCTCTCTGCACGCGACCGCGGCCTCACTCGCGCCAAAGCCGTCGTCGCAAATCGCAAGCCATGTCACGCCGTCATCATTGGTCGCATGCAAAATATCGGCTTCGCCATCCATCGGCATCGTGCGTACCCGGCTTAAACGCGAGCCGGCGCCGCCGCCGGCGCCGGAGTTCCCCTGGTAGCCGGCTTTAAAGCCGTCTTCTAAACGCGTAAGATTCAAGCGTCCCGCGGTCGCAAAATCAAATGAGTAAAACTTAGCATCAAGTTTCATAGAGCAACTCATGCCGTTGCATTCTTGCGTTTCGGAGGCAATGCCCCGGCAAGGCGGATTGAACAAAGCCTTCAGTTTAAAAACGGCGTCATGAGAGCGCACCATTTGCACATTGAGGTCGCACATGCGCACACCGTTTTCGATGCCGCCGTCCACCAAATTCCAATTCCCCGCCACGGTGCTGAGCTGCGTGCACAGGCGATTGCCAAGGACATCATCTTTTGTTTTAACTTCGACTGTTCCGTCGAGGCAGGTGACGTCAAACTTTCCGTCGGGCCTCTGGATGATCGTGACCGAGTGTTCAACACCCGCCGAACAGAGAGCCGAAACAAAAGCCAAGCCGGCCAGAAACATAAGCTTACTCATATGAGCCTCCTGTCATTCCATCGACGCAAGGACCAATTCAAATCGTACCTCTATCGGCGCACCGATCCAAGATCCATTTGAGTTATGCCGCATGCACCGAACCTATGCTAAAGTCCGGCTCATCAACGGGCATCGCCCAAACGGAGGTTTTACAAATGATTCGTATCTTCACCGCTCTCTTGTTTTGCGCCTCACTGAACGCAGCCGCGCAAGTGGATGACGCCAGCAAAGCCGGAGCAAACAGCGCATCCGCGACTATCGCCTTCAATACCGGCGGGCTGGTTTTGGGCTTAGGCTATGAGCACATCATCAAAGACTCGTTCGGCGTCGGTGCAAATTTGCGTTGGTACAATAAAGAGGACGGCCCGAAGAATCCCGCCAATGGTCTTTTCATCGTCGGCGCCAGCGCTTCCCACCATTTCTATAAAAAGAATTGGGATCTTTCTTTCGCCCCAAGCTTTAACATCATCAATATTGATTCGTACACGGCCGCCAGAAAAGATTCGACGACATTCGGTCCCGGTATTTCCATTGGCCTTCTTTGCCAAGTGGCCCCGAACATCGGCGTCGGTTTTGATTGGTCGAATTATTGGGCTTGGTTCGATAAAGATTATGCCGGCAAGATTGCCGACGATTTAGGCGTCAAAGCTCGTTTGAGTTTCTAAGACGCCTTCTGCAGGCCGCGCGTCCAATCGGCGATGCGGCTGAGCGCGCTTTGCGGAGCGTGGTTGAACGCCACGCCGTAAGCCTTATTCGCCTCTGACCACACCACGCGGCCCGCGACTTCGACTTTCTCGGCACCATTCGGGGACGAGATCGATAAAGTGATGAGGCCGCCGTCTTGGAGAAGCGCGTCCGTATTGACCTGCGCTCCACCGAGCGAAATCGTGCTGACATTGCCGACCAATTCACGATCGCCGACTTTGATGCGCACGTCGCTGTCGACATGGAAGCGTTCGTGTTTACGGCGGTTGACCGGAGCACGCATACGCATCGCGATCAAAACCATGAGCGGCGCCAGCAACAATCCAATCACGACACCCGCGCCGCCCGACGAAGGATTATTATCGGAGCCCAGCGCACGCACCGTTCCGCAGCCGCCGCCACCGGCGATGCTCGAAGCGAGTTGGCGATCGGCCTGATACGAAAGCACATAGGAAGGCTGCGAGCTCTCGACGGCCGCGGTCTTCGCATAATTGACCGAGTCGGATGTGTTGAGACGTCCCGCCGTTGAAACCTTCCCGCTCAATTGGCTGACGGCCGAGTATTTGCTCATCAAAATCGATTTCATTTGATAGCCGAGCATATTCGGCGATTCCGCCTTCATTTGAGCGGCCGTTCCCGACACGAAAGGCGCGGCCATACTGGTGCCGCTTGAAGTTCCATAAAGATTGTTCGGAATCGTACTCAAGATATAAACGCCGGGTGAGCCCAGCTGCACCGTGCCCGCGCCATAGTTCGAAAATGAAGCCAAGTAATCGTAATCGGTGGTCGCCGCGATCGAAATCACGTTCGGCACATTGTAGCTGGCCGGAAACATCGGCGTTGAGTCGTTGTTCAATCCGGAGTTACCCGCCGCGGCCACAAACAACGCGCCCTTGCTGTAAGAGTAAGCCACGGCTTCATGCAAAGCCGCACTGTAAGTCGGGCCGCCCCACGAGTTATTCATCACGGATGCGCCCATATTGGCCGCGTAATAAACCGCACGAATCGCGTTCGAAGTCGTGCCCACGCCACTGCCGTTCAAAAACTTCAAAGGCATAATGCGTACGCGCGCTTCGTGCAGAGGAGTGGCATAAATATTTTGATCGACGCTCAAGATAATACCCGACACATGCGTGCCGTGACCGTCGTCGTCATAAATATTGCCGGAGTTATCGACGAAGTTCCAACCGTTGACGTCATCCACATAACCGTTGCCGTCATCGTCGATGCCGTTGCCGGGGATCTCGCCCGGATTCACGTAAAGGGCATGGGTGTCTTCAATCACGAAGTGATGGGTGTCGAGACCGGTGTCGATCACCGCCACGATCGGCCTTACCGAGGGGATCGAAGTGTTCGACCAAACGTTTTGCACGCCGATCGGAGCACTGGTCGCCATGTAGGTCGACTGAGCGCTGACGGCCTGCGCCTGAATCTCGTCAGCGCTGAATGTTTGCTGGAGGCCGGTGTCGGAGGTCTTACTTAATATATAGTTCGGCTCGGCATAAAGGACGTCGGGGTCTTTTCTGATGTCGGCTAAGGCCGCTTCAACGCTTTGGCCTTTGCCGAGCGCGAAGTGGTACATGTTCATCTTGCCCCAGGAGTCTTTTAGCGACATTTCTTTTTCGGAATGGGCCTTACCCATAAACGCGTAGGACTCGGACGAGCCCGCATCGCTGCGAAGTTTGACGATGATTTCACCGGGAACGTAATCCTGCGCATAGGCAGCCACGGAGAGCATGCTGACTATAACAATCGCCACTGTAGAAGAGCTCTTAAACACACATCCCCCGTGCATTTAAGCTTATCGGACAAAAGTCCTAACTACTTAGACAGTTTTTCGAATTTCCATATTTGAAACACAGTAAAATTTGGCATCGAAAATCTTGAACTTTGCGGTCTCATGTTGAGACAACAAAGTTCAAATTTGTTTACCGAAGTAAGTTGGGATTACGTTGAATCGAGGCTTTAGCTTCGACTTCTTTGGACCACGATTCGATAAGGTCCGCGGACTTGCGGTAAGCAACCATGCGGTCAATACCTTCGACATCGGGATTTTTATCGGGGACTTCCTTCCACGAAATGATTTCCGCGGCCAGTAAGTTACCCTTGTTCTCCACCACCTGGGGAACCAACCCGCCTTTTGAGCCGCGCTTCAAAAGTGCATTCATCAAAGCCGGATTTTCGCCGATCTTGGGGATATTGCTGCTCGAGAGATCGAACTCGCCGCTCTCCTGCCATTTTCCGCCCGCTTTAAGCAGCATGGCCTCAAGTTCACGTTTATTCCCGCTTTCAGCGAGCTTATTGAGCGTGGAATTCATTTCGCTTTCTTTGTGGCGCGCCAGAAGTTTGCGCGCGATGCTGTCTTGGGCATCCGCTAAAGTTTCGGTGCGGCCGGGAGTTTTGGCACCGGCCAAAATCAAATGATAGCCGTAATCGGTTTTAACGGGTTCGCTGATTTCACCCTCCTTCAAAGCAAAAGCTTTGTGCTCAAACTCAGGAACCATGTGCCCGCGTTCAAACTCGCCCAGATCTCCGCCTTTTTCTTTAGAGCCGGGATCATCGCTGTTCTTTTTCGCGAGTTCGGCAAAATTCTTCGCATTCGCTTGTTTGCGCAACTCGGTGGCGAGCTTTAAGGCTTCGGCGTCGCTACGCTTGTCGTTGATGCCGATCAAAATGTGGCGGGCGTGGACTTTTTCGGCCTTCGTGAATTCGATCTTGTTGTCGTTATAATACTTTTCGATTTCGTCCTTCGCCTTGGTTTTAAATTCGCGGACCTCGGCCTCGCTGATCAGCTTTCCCACATCGCCCTTGGGGATCTCGATGAAGCGGATATTTACTTTTTGATTGGCCAAAACGCGGTTACGGCGAAGTTCTTCGCGCGTGGGCGACGCCGAGCCGACGAACAGCTCCTGCAGTTTTTGCGTCACCAACTGCTTGCGCACCTGGCGTTCAAAGTCTTCGGTCGTCAAGTTTTGCTGCTGCAAGAAAGCTCGGTAGATGTCGCGCTTGAAACGGCCGTTGTCGACCAGAAAAGGAATCTGCAAAATATAATCACGCACCTCGGCGTCGGAAGCGATCACGCCCTTGCGGTCAGCAGCCTGATAAACGATCTCGCCCAAGATCAACTCGTCCAAAGCGCGTTTACGCAAATCGTTGGTCAGCATTTTACGCTGGGCTTCCGGAAATTGATCCAATCGTTCGCGTGCATTTCGCTCAACGCTCTCGACGCGGGTATTATATTCCGCAAGCGAAATCGCATTTTCATTCACGACCGCGGCAACCCCGCCGCCCGATTGGCCGCTTCCGGGATGGTCCATACCGAATAAGGCAAAAACGACGATGATGGCGCCGAAGATCACGTACGCCACGTACTGTTTAAGGCCACGCGCTTGCTGTTGTTGGCGTTTCCCATGCTTGGGAGTAAGGGTTCTGCGCAATTTTTCGAACATGGTTTTTTCTCCGGTCTTTTCTCGCGGTGATTTTGTAGGGACCCAGATTCCAAAGTTTTTGGTTCTTTTTCAAGGAGATTGTTGATCACGGTCTCCATATAGCCTAGCCTTTAAAAAATGAACTTTTTCACCTTTGATATCCGCAAAGTTTTCCTAGTGATCGCCTTGGTCGTTCTTCCCCTCATCGCGATTAACATGCAGCGAAAGTCGGCGGAAGAGCTGTGGTTCACCCGGCCATTCACTTTCGCCGGATCCTCGATGCAGCGGGCCTTTTCCTCATTCAGCTCCGGCGTCCGCGGCACCACCGCCATGTATGTCGATTTGATCGGCGTGAAAAAGTTGAATCAAGAGCTGAAAAGCCAGTTAGCCGAACTCAACGCCCAGCTGAGCGCCTTTACCGAGCTAAAAATGGAGAATGAGCGGCTCAATCAATTGCTTGGTTTTAAGCAGGCGACAAAGATGAATCTGCTGGCCGCGCGGGTGATCGGCCGGGACCTGCTGCCCGACCATTACACGATCACCGTCGACCGTGGGCTTTCCCACGGAGTGCAAAAAAATATGGCAGCTCTGACTATCGGGGGCGTAATCGGCTACACCTTCCGGGTCGAAAACGAATCTTCGCAGATCTTGCTGTTGACCGATCGCTACGCCGTAATTGACGCAATCGTACAAAGATCGCGCGCGCAGGGCTTGGTGGAAGGCATGAGCCGCACGAATTGCCGTCTGAGATATTTGAAGCGCAGTGATGACGTGAGGGTCGGTGACTTGGTCGTGACTTCGGGGCTGTCCAATCTTTTTCCTAAAGGCTTTCCGATCGGTACCGTGACCTCCATCGACAAAAGCCGCTACGGCATGACCCAAGAGGTGGAGATCAAGCCCGCCATTGAACCGTTGAACCTGGAAGAGCTGTTCATTGTTTTGAATGCCAACCACCAAGATCTCACGCCGGCCGGACCGGAGAGCGATTCAGGGAGCGAAGATTGAAGATTCCCTGGTACTGGCTCCTCAGCCTGCTGCTGATGATTTTCACCGCCGCGTTTTTTTCGGCGGTGCAGACCTCGCTGTGGTTTTTGGTGTTCGGAAGATTTCCGCCGCCCATGTTGTGGCTGGTGGTGCTGGTGTACATGACGGTGACCCGCCCGCTCTGGGAAGCCACGCTGATGACTTATTTTTTGGCTTTCGTTTATTCGTCATTTACGGTTTTTCCGTTTGAAGCCTTTCTGATCTACGCGTTGATGCTCATGCTGACTTTGATTTTGCTGCGCGAGCGCGTCTTTTGGGGCGGGCCGACCTTTTTTATGCTGATGGTGGGTGTCGCAAGTCTTAGCGCGCCGATTTTATTTTGGATCAGCTCGCGCTGGTTTGACAAAAATCCACTTTTTATTCCCGACATTTTCGACTGGATGATTTCGGCCTTGCTCACCGTTTTGGCCAGCCTTCCCGTTTATCGCTTGTACCAATGGTTTGACCGTGTCGCCTTGCTGGATGCGGGTTCGGAAGGGCGGGTGGGCCCCAGATGAGTGACTTCCTGCAAACTTCCGAAGAAGAAGCGAAAGAATTTTTACCGCGCTACAGGATTTTGTACGTGACGATTTTTCTTTGCACCTCTTTGGTGGTCGGTCGGCTTTGGTACTTGCAGATCCTGCAAGGAACGGAGCTGCGCCAGTACTCTGAAAAAAACCGCGTGAAGGAAACCAAACTGCCCTCCCCGCGCGGCTTGTTTTTGGACCGCGAAAACCGCGTGCTCGTCGACAATCTTCCCGGCTTCGACGCCTCGATCTCGCCCCAGTACGCCAAGAAATTGGACGAGACCAGCGAGGCCGTCGGCCAAGTCCTGGAAATGCCCGGCCGCCAAATCGCGGATCTGGTGCGCAAAACGCAAAAGCGCGACGGCCCCTTCCGCCCGGTCAAAGTGAAAGACAATGTTTCACTGGAGCAAGTTTTCCGCCTTAAGCTTTTGCGCTGGGATCATCCCGGCCTGAACATCAACGAATCGATCTTACGCTTTTACAGCCTGGCCGAGGACGGAGCCCAGCTGTTCGGCTACGTGGGCGAAATTTCCAGGGAACAAATTCCGAAGTTCAATGAGTTCTATCAAGGAAAATTCAATTTCGATCAAGGCGACATCATCGGCAAGAGCGGCTTAGAGGAAACTTGGGACACCACGATTCGCGGGCGAGACGGCGTGGCCTTCGTCGAAGTCGATGCGCGCGGGCGGGAAGCTCCGGGTGAAAATCCCAATTACTTCGGCTTCAAGCCGCTGCCGGCGATCCCCGGCCACAACTTGGTTTTGACGATCGACAAAGATATTCAGGAAGCGGCTTACAAAGCGATGAACCGCAACGATCATATCGGCCCGCGCATCGGCGGCGTCATTGCGATGAAATCCAACGGCGAAATCCTGGCCTGGGTGAACACGCCCTCATACGATCCGAATAATTTTTCGACCGGGATTCCGCCGCAAGTGTGGGCGCAATTGATCAACGACCCCTTCCGCCCTCTGCGCAATAAAGTGATTCAAGATCACTATTCGCCCGGCTCGACCTTTAAACCGATCGTGGCCTTGGCCGCCTTAAGCGAAAAAGTCATTACCGCGAACACTTTGGTGAATGCGCCCGCCAGCCTTAAATTCGGGCGCAGGCTTTATCACGATCACAGCAAAACGGGACACGGCAACATCAACGTCATTCAAGCGATCGAGCTCTCCTCTAATATTTTCTTTTACAAAATGGGAATCGCGCTCGGCATCGACCGCTTGGCCCCTTATGCGAAGCTCTTGGGCTTAGGCGCCAAGACCAACATCAACATCACGCACGAGGTTTCGGGTTTGATCCCCACCAGCGAGTGGAAAATTAAAAAGTTGGGTGAAGAGTGGCAGCCCGGCGAAAACTTATCGAACGCGATCGGCCAGGGCTTCGTGTTGACGACGGCTTTACAGATGGCCTTAGCTTACAACACCATCGGCTTAGAGGGTAAAGTCATGAAGCCTTACCTGATCAAGCGCATCTTGAATCAAGACAGCAAGGTCGTGCAGGAGTTCGAACCGCAGGTTCTACGCGATGCCACTCAGCCCAATGAGTTCGGCGTCACCATCGAGCCGAAATACTTTAAGACGGTCAAAGAAGGCATGCGCCGAGTGGTCAACGGCGAGCGCGGAACCGCCCGGGCCAGCAAATTGATCGGGATCGAAATGGCCGGCAAAACCGGCACCACGCAGGTCCGCTCGTTTTCGGCCGATGAAATTTACAAGCGTTGCGACTCACGTCCCATCGTTCAGCGCCACCACGGCTGGTTCGTGGCCTTCGCTCCGGTTGAGAATCCCGAAATTACAGTCGCGGTTCTGGCGCAGCACTCGTGCTCGGGCTCGGTCGGCGGCGCGCCCGTCGTGCACGATGTGATGCAGGCTTATTTCGAAAAGTATCACCCCGAATTAATTAAAGCGGGTTTAGAGAAAAAAGCTAAGCCTGTCGCGATCAAAACGCCGGCCAGCGTACAAGAGGAGGCCGATTGAGAATAGGCAGCGATCTCTTACACTCCGGTTTGCAAGTCGAAGAACGCAACATCTTCTCGCGCTTGGATCTAAATTTCGCTTTTGTGATCTTGGCCCTGAACTTGATCGGGCTGATCAATTTGTACAGCGCAACCCATGGCTTGTTCTCGAAAGATAAGATGGATTTGTTCTGGATGCAGATCGCCTGGCTTAGCGTGGGCTGGTCGATTTATCTGGCCATCACATTGATCGACTACAAATTGTTTACCCGGCTCGCCTACGTTTTTTACGGATTAAATTTAGGCGCGCTGGTGGTGGTGGAGTTATTCGGTAAGACTTCCCTTGGCGCGACCCGCTGGATTGATTTTGGATTCTTTAGATATCAGCCTTCGGAGACCATGAAGCTGGTGATGGTTTTGGTGCTCGCGAAAATTTTTGCCTCCCGTTCCTTCGATAAAGGCATGGGCGTCAGCGATTTAATCTTGCCTGGTGTTTTAATGATGGTCCCTTTCGTGTTGACCGTAAAACAGCCCGATTTAGGCACGGCCGGCGTGCTGGTCGCGATCACCGGCAGCCTTTTGCTGTTCGTCGGCGTCGCTCGCAGCATTTTGATTTTCGCCGCGATCGTGGCGGTGGTTTCAGCGCCGATCGTCTGGAACTTCGGGCTTAAGGACTATCAGAAAAACCGCGTGCTGACCTTCCTCTCTCCCGGTCGCGATCCGCGCGGCACCGGTTACAACTCGATTCAATCGAAGATCGCCGTCGGCAGCGGAAAAGTTTTAGGCAAGGGTTTCCGCAAAGGAACACAATCGCAGCTTGAATTCTTGCCGGAGCGGCATACCGATTTTATTTTCAGCGTACTCAGCGAAGAGCATGGCTTTATCGGCAGCGCCACCACCTTAGGATTGTTCGTGATCCTCTACCTGATGGCGGTGCGGATTGCGATTTCCGCACGCGATAAATCCGGAGCGCTGATCGTTGTGGGCGTATTTGCTTACTTATTTTGGCACGTGTTTATCAATATGGGCATGGTGATCGGAATTTTACCGATCGTCGGCGTGCCGCTGCCGTTGCTTTCGTATGGCGGGACGAGTTTGCTGACCACAATGACCGGCTTAGGTTTGATTTCGAGTGTCGCGTACCGGCGGTATCTGTTCTAGGCCGCTGCAGCAGTTCGTTCGGCGTTCGAGCCGGACAACGCAGAGCTTCTTGTCTAGACAAGAAGCATCGCGGCAACCTTAACACATAAATTAAATCTAGTTACCGCCAGCGCCGATGGGCCCGTTCTTAATTCGAATGCTTCTGCAAGAGAGCGAGAATGTTCTCTTTGGGGTGATTGCCCACAATCTGGTCAATTTCTTTGCCATTTTTGAATAGGATCAAAGTCGGGATTCCACGCACGCCATACTTAGCGGGGGCGTTAGGGCTTTCGTCCACATTCAATTTAGCGATCGTGACCTTATCCTTAAGTTCGTTGGCGATCTCTTCGAGCTTAGGGCCCAAAGCTTTACAAGGTCCACACCACTCGGCCCAAAAGTCGACCAGAACGGGTACAGAGGACTTCAGGACATCTTGTTCAAAACTTTGGTCGGTAATCGGCTTAGTAGATTGGCTCAAATGGGCCTCCTTGGTAATTCAAATCTGTGGCCTCAAGGCCATCCTGTCAAGCTTCCGTAGAAACCCATTTTGGTTCAACTTAAAGCCTCCGGATACCGATATATCTATTAATGAAGCGTAATCAAATTCAGGTACTTATCGTTGATGACGACGCGACTCAGGGCAAAGCCTTACTTGAGGCGTTCAAGCGCCATGGTTACGGCGCCACTTGGTGCAGTTCGGCCGTCAAAGCGTTGACCACCGCCCAACGCCAGGAATTCCACTGCTTGTTCGTGGATTGCGTTTTACCGCGCATGAACGGCGTCGACTTAGTCGAAGAAATTCAAAACTTGAGCGTCACTAAGCCCAAAGTATTTCTGTACAGCGGAATTTTTAAAGACCGCACGTTTATCAAAGAATCCTCCGAACGTACGAAGTGCGAAGCGTTCCTGATTAAGCCTTTAGATCTCAGTGAGATTTTGAACGCGGTCGACGGCGCCTTCGGTGCGGATCTGAATACAAACGTCGACCCGGCTTTGCTGGCACTGTACTCACGCAACAATTTGGAAGATGAAGAACTGGTGAAGTTGATCGAGGAAGAATCCACCATTCATGCCTTTCACCTGCCGATCTTGCTCAAAGCAATGCAAAAAAGCCGGCTCTCGGGCGACCTCTCCTTGATCACCGGTCATGGCGATATCAGCTCGCTGTCTTTTTTCGATGGGCGCATTTTTTCCGTGCGCACACCCGACAAAGACACATATTTCGGCGGGATTGCGATCGGCTTTGGTTTTGTCACCCCGGACGACGTGCTGGATGCGCTGAAAAGCCCTTCGACCAAACGCCTCGGGCAAAAACTGATCGAGTCGTTCTCGCTCAGCCCGCACGCGATCAATGTAATCCTTGAAGAACAACTCGCTTTGCGCTTAAGCCAATGCATTCAAAACAGCGTCGTCAGCTTGCAATGGACCAACCGTAAATACGATCAAGCCGAATACGCATTGAACCTGACCCGCTTTGACAACTTGATTGAAGATTGGCTGCGCTCGAAGTTCGATCCCGAATGGATTCATGCCGCACTCGGCTTATGGAGCACTTATGAAATTCAAGGTGAATTCCATCACGAGATCAAGGAACCGCAGACCCTCGAGCAATTGATGGCGAATGAACTCTTCAAGGAAGAGCGCGATCTTCCGTATTTGTTCCGCCAGTTGCTAAGACGTGAAGCCTTCTTCGGATCGAAGAGCGAAGAGTCGACGCACGATTACACCTTCCTCGAATCACGTTTGAATCTTCTGCTCAAGGAGCACAAAGAACAAAACTATTTTCAAATCCTGGGCGTTGGCGAGACCTCCAAGTCGCTCGAGCTGAATAAGTCTTTCACCGATCTGAAGGCTTCTTATGACCCCGACGGCCTGCCGGCCGGCTGCCCGCCCGCAATCATGGTGAAATGCACGAAAGTCTTCCAGCATATTGAAAAAGCCTTTAAAACTTTGTCGGACGACACCGCCCGCGCGAAGTACCTGATCATGTTGCAAAACAAACGCTCGCAAAGTCTGTTCGAGGCCGAGCCGATCCTGCGCGCGGCGATCGCCGAGCTTCAGCACGGCCACGCCAAAGAAGCGGCGGCGAAGTTTCAGTCCCTCATCGATAAGAAATTGGAATTCCGCGATTTACGCAGCTACCGAATCTGGGCCGGCATAAAAGCCGATCGCACTTACCGTGCATTGACGCTTGATCAAGTCCCGCCCGAGGAACGCCATACGGCGCCGTACATGATGGCGCGCGGAGTTTACCATCGCAGCAAGGGCCAAGTGCAAAAAGCCGTCGCGGCCTTCCGCACCGCTCACATCTTAGATCCCCGCCTCAGTATCGCGCGCTCGGAGCTTCAATCCCTGATCGTGGATCTCGAGAAAAACCGCGACCGCGGCCAAAACAAACTCCTGCTTAAAGAGGTCACCAGTGTGGTGGAAAACCTCTTCGGCAAGATCTCGCGCCGAGGCGCTTAACTTAAGATTTTTTCCGGAATAAATGTTCGACGAAAGCTTTGCGTTCGCGCTCAAGGTCCGCGTTGTCTTCGGCGCTTTCTTCCCTGCGCAAATTCTTAATCTGATCTTGCACCTGTTTTACCGCGAAGCCGATTTGCCCCGGCGGTTCTTCGCGCAAAAATTTCTGATAGCGCTCATTACGCTCAACCGAGGTCAGCGAAGTCTCCTGAAATGACTCAAAATTACCCGAGCTTTCTGTGGCCTTCGCCATTTGCTCCGCGGGCTTATCTTCATCGATCTTCAGAATACGCGCTTCGGACGAAGTCTCCTGTAGGCGGAGTTTCGAGAACTTGTCCGCAAGGATGTTCTTGTCAAGACCAGCAAGGTCGGCGATTGCATTCAGCAGATCCAGCGCCCCCACTGGGCTCTCCAGCCAAGTCGCGATATTGAGGTCCTCAGGCCGCATGGTGCCGGGAGCTGCAATTAAAACCATGTGCGGCATTCCCCGTACGCGCTTAACCGACTGGCTCAGCTCGATGCCGTTGACCTTTTTGCCGTACGCCGTCATGACTAGCACATCGGGGTTCATGCGCAAGACGGCCTCGGTAAATGAGCGGGGGTTCTGAATGGCATCGACGTCAAACCCGATCTTCTTCAGAACGGTCTGTAAAAACATAAGCTCGCCGTAATCTTCAAGAACCATAAGGATGCGCAACATCTTGGCTTGATTATCCCCGCCTCGGAGTGCCGGGGTCAACTCGACCATAGACAGGAACCTGAAAGATCAGTAAGGTTATTCAAAAAAAAGAGAAGGTTTTATGTCGGAAACACAGAAGAAAAAGCGCATTGAAACTGTTGAGCTCCCCAAACGCCGTTTTGAGGTTGAAGCCGGACGCACCAAAATCGTCGTCGGCGACGGGCAACCGTTAGCGTTAATTTCCGGTCCTTGCGTAATCGACTCCAAAGAGCTTGTGTTCGAAGCCGCGCGCCGCTTGGTCGACATCACCCAACGCGTGGGCATTCCGTTGATTTTTAAATCTTCGTACGAAAAAGACAATCGCGGCTCGGAAAAAAATTGGCGCGGTCCCATGGCCGACGAAGGCCTGAAAATCCTGAAGGCCGTGCGTGAAGAATTCGGCATTCCCGTTCTCACCGACATTCACCGCCAAGAAGACGTGCAAAAAGTCGCCGACTACGTCGACGTCCTGCAAATCCCGGCTTACATGTGCCAACAGACTTCTTTGGTTATCGCTTGCGGCGAAAGCGGCAAATCGATCAACGTGAAAAAGGGCCAGTTTCTCGCGCCCGAAACCATGGACAGCGCGGTTTCCAAGATCCGTTCAACCGGCAACAAAAACGTTTTGCTGACTGAACGCGGAGCTTGCTTCGGTTACAACCGCTTGGTCGCCGACATGCGCTCGATTCCGGTCATGCAACAATTGGGTGCGCCCGTTTGCATGGACGCCACCCACGTGGTTCGCCTGTATGGAATTTCCAGCTCGGACCCCGCCGGCGGCGAGCCGCGTTTTGTTCCGCATTTGACCCTGGCGGCAGTGGCCGCGGGTTGCGACGCTTTGTTTTTAGAAGCGCATCCCGATCCGATGAGCGCGAAGTGCGACGCGGCTTCGCAAATGCAAATGGACAACATGGAAGCTTTGCTCAAAATGTCGATTGCCGTCCGTAAAGCCATCGGTAGCCCTGAAAACGTTGGGACGTTCCAGACTCCCCATCTCTAATGCGCGGATTACAGACCGTACGCTACATATTCTTCGAAACCCTGCCCGCCTTTTTGATGGGCGTGCTGGTTTTTGTCGGAATTTTACTGATGTTCCAAGCGTTGCGCCTGACCGAATTCGTTTTGGTTCACGGCGTAGGCCTTAAGACCGTCGCCGAAATCATGCTCTTTTTGAGCGTTAGCTTTTTACCCGTCATCTTGCCGATGAGTTTGTTGTTCAGCGTTTTGCTCACCTACGGGCGCCTCAGCAACGATTCCGAAATCGTCGCGTTTAAATCTTTGGGCTTAAGCATGGGCCATCTGATTGTTCCGGCGCTTATTTTATCACTCGCCGCCACCTTGATGTCGGCGCAGACGTCTTTTTATTTAGGCCCGTGGGGCAATCGCAAATTTGAAGTTTTGATGAACGATCTCGGCCGGCAAAAAGTCAGCGCGGCGATCAAAGAAGGTGTGTTTTCAGAAGGGTTTTTCGATCTGGTGATTTACGCCAATAAAGTGGATTCTAAAGACGGCCAGTTGAACGACGTGTTCATCTATGATGAGCGCGACCCGAAAGCCCCGGTCACCATCATCGCCAAGCAGGGGAATATCATTCAAGAATCCTCGAAACAGGGATTGAGCGCTTTACTGCGGCTTGCGCATGGAAATATTCACCGCACCAACGAAGCGACCTACACCAAAGTCGACTTCGATTCCTACGACATCAATTTGTTCAATGCTTATGACATTGCAGAAAAGAAAAAATCGCCGCCTTCGATGAATATCGACGAACTCTCGCAAGAATTAAAGCGCGGCGATCTTGATCTAAAAACCAGGCGCAAAATCGAAATCGAGTACCACCGCCGCTGGTCGCTTTCGGCCGCTTGTGTGATCTTCGCTTTGCTTGGCGTCGGCCTCGGCACGGTCACCAACCGCAGATCTTCGCGCAGCGGGGGATTCGTGATTTGCCTAGTGCTCCTCATTTCTTACTGGGTGCTCTATTTGTCGGCGGAAACCGTCGCCCGTAACGGTTGGCTGCCCGCTTACGCCAGTTTGTGGCTGGTGAATATCCTATTCTTCCTCTTCGCCCTGAAAAGCCTTAAACGCAGTTGGGCCTAGAGTGTAAATTCCAAACCGTCGTGAGATCCCAATGATCGCGGATCATCGCCGCGCCCGACATCAATAAGTCCAAATTCGCCAAACCTTGTTCGGCATGCGGAAACACCGGGACCGTGCAAAGCGCCCGCGACTCATCGGACGCCAATTTCGCAGTGAGCGCCGAACCGCTGCGCCGGTTCGCCTCGACAACAAAGCAAAGGGGCGAAAGGCCGGCGATCCAGCGGTTGCGGACATGGAAATGGGATTTGCGCATCAACTCGTGGGGGTGAAAGGTGCTAAGGACGGCGCCGCCTTCAGCGACAATGCTCTCCAAAAAATTTTCGCTGCCCGGAGGATATGGTTTGAGCACGCCGGAGGGCAAAACACAAACCGTCGGCCTTCCGCAATCCAGCGCCATGCGGTGCGCCCAGTTGTCCACTCCACGGGCGCCCCCGCTGACGATGCCGACATCGTTGCGCCGTAAAAATTGCCCTAGCTCGCGTTGCATCCATAACTTCGTGTCGCCCATCGGTGTCCGACTGCCGACGACCGCAAGCAATTGCTTTGTCCGCCAAACGGGGCGCCCTCGGTAACTAAATATAATCGGCTTATGACTCAGCTTCAGCCATTCAAGAGGATAATCCGGGTCGCCAAAGCGGCACCAGCGCACGCCTTGCGCGTAACTTTCTTCAAAAAGCCTTTCGCCCTCACCATGCCAATCGCGGCGACTGCGCACAAACTGGCGGGCTGATGACGAAACCAAGAGGTCCTCGATCGCCAAGGGGTCGTTGGCCGGGCAATTGAGAAGATTGAGTAAATCCTCTTCGCTGATTTCAAGATCGCGCAAGGTGTGCATGAGGAATAAAAGAATGAAATCCATAGACCTCCGCGCTGCAAAGCCGAGGTCGTCGTCATATGTGAATGATTTGAATTTGGGGCCTGAGGGGCGCTTGATTCCGGACGTTTAAAAATTTTCGCCGGAATCGATTTCATCCTCGAGCGAATCTTCGTCGGAAGTCGAAGGTCCTACCTCATCGGCCCCCGAAGGGCCGCTGCGGCCGGTGAATTCGAGCTCTTCGCTAGGGGCATTTGAAGCTTGGCGCACTTGATCGCCTTGCTGAATGCTCTCGCGCGCCTTCACCACCACTGCGGTCGCCAGATTCCCTGCGGTGTGCACGATCTTGATCACTCCCGTTGAAGCCGGCGACACCGGAACCTCGGCGCGGAAGTTTCGAATCGTGCGGTCGGTGAAGACGTCGAACATCTGCCCGTCCTCAACACCTTGATTCGAACCTTTGTTCAGGAACACCAAGTCGCCCGGCCCAAAAAGAGCGCTCGCTTCATGGCGTTCCGAGCCCACGATCTGCGCGTAGGTGGTGCCATAGCTGCTGGTGGGATCCAAATTGATCTGCTGCAAGTTTCCGGGGATCAAATCGCAGTCATTTGCGCTTAACCCCGTCGTTTTCACGACGAGCGCGCGGAATGAATCGTACTCTTCTTTGTCGCGGCTGCGTTTAAAATTGGCCGCCACGGGTTCATGCAATTCCACTTCCGCCATCACCTGAATCAGGCGCGCCTTCTCGCCGCCCTTCCACTGCGGATTCATCCTTTTCAACTGGCCCTGATCTTTAACGACCAAAAATCTTTGCCCTTGCGCGCCCGAACCCTTTTTCATTTTCACGTAAACGTATTGATTGGTGAGCGGAAGGCCCGCTTCGGTGTCGGTCTCCTGATACTTACCGACAGAGACAACCGGCTCTTCTTGCACCCAGGCGCGCAAAAAATAGCGGTTGGGGATTTTGTCGCGGCGTTTGTCGATGCCGGAGTAATCGATAATCTTGTCGGCGCGCTTACGA
>CAZVOP010000062.1:0-20728 GCA_964628445.1 uncultured Pseudobdellovibrionaceae bacterium
TCGCCAGACCGGCAACTTTCTAGACAAAGCGATGTAGTCATTTTATTGACTCACGGCTTCTCATTTTCCGCTGGAGAATGGAGAGACGGAGGCAAGTCATATGGGAATTACATTCGGAGGGATCGCATCAGGCTTGCCGCCCAATATCGTCGATCAGCTTATGGAAGCCGAAAAGATCCCGGTAAAGACGATTGAAAAGAATAAGGGTAAGCAAGAAAGCCGTCTTAAACTCGTCACCGAACTGGAGACCAAACTCAATGCGATCAACGGCACCATCGGTGGCCTTGCCAGCGTTAAAGGTTTCTCGGACATCAAATTGGCTTCGGGCGATCCCAACGTTCTGAGCGGTACGGTTGATCCCAATACAAGTGTGAATGGAAATTGGAACGTTGAAGTGATGGAGCTTGCGCAAAAAGCCGCCGCGATCACTAACGGCTTCGAGGACAAAGACAAAACGCAGATCGGCGTGGGATACTTCAAGTTCGATACGCCCAACGGTGCGAAAGAAGTTTACATCAATGGCGGAAACAATACGCTCGACGGCGTGGCCAAGGCGATCAATAGCGCGGGCCTCGGCGTAAAGGCCAATGTCATTAACGATCGCAGTGAAAAAGACGCTCCTTTCAAACTGATGATCTCGGGGGAAAGTGTCGGCGGCGAAAATGCGATCAGCTATCCGACGCTGTACTTCCTTGACGGTGACCAAGATATTTACTTCGACAAAAAGAACGAAGCTAAAAACGGTAAGATCAAAGTCGACGGTTTCGAATTTGAAGTGGGCGACAATAAGGTCGCCGACGTCATTCCCGGTGTGACCCTTGATTTGAAACAAGCGAGCCCCGGCAAGACCGTGAATATCAACGTGAAAGAAGACCGCGAGGTTGTCGCCGGAAAAGTTAAAGGCTTCGTCGACGGCGTAAACGCCGTCTTTGCGTTTATCCAGCAACAGAATCAACTCGGCAAAGACACGGATACGTCGGCGACTCTCGGCGGCGACAGTTTGCTCCGCAGTATCGAAAACCGGTTACGTTCTTTGGTGCAAAATCCGCAAATGGGCGTGAGCTCGTCGATTAAGCGGCTCAATCAAATCGGCATCACGTTCTCGCGCTCCGGCATTCTCGAATATGACGAAAAGAAATTTAACGACGTACTCGCGAAGGATCCCAATGCCGTGCAAAAATTTTTGGCGGGCGACGGATTCAGCGTGGGCTTTATCCCAAGTTTAAAGCGCGAAATTTCGACGGTTTTGAATTCGGCCTTCGGCCCGGTCGCGATCCGCAAGCGCGCTCTGACCGACAAGATCAGCCAGATGAACGACCAGATCGCCAATAAAGAACGCATGCTGAAGAGTAAAGAAGAACAGCTGCGCAACAAATTCGCGAAGCTCGAAGAAACGATGAGCAAGCTCAAGGGCCAGCAAGGTCAGGTGCAGGCGGCCGGCCTTGGCGGCGGCGGTGGAATTCCCGGTTTAGGTGGTTAAGTTTTTTCCGATCGTAACCGAATGAGACATATATGAAAAGTGCGGCCCAAAAATACAAACAGACCTCGGTGCAGAGTGCAACGCCGGAGAAAATCCTCCTGATGTTGTACGAAGGCGCCATGCGGTTCGTCAAACAGGCGATGACGGCGATCGACAATAAGGACATCGCGGGACGCGGAATGAATATCGGGCGTGCTTTCGACATCATTATCGAATTGAACAACACGTTGAACCACGAAAAGGGCGGAGATATCGCGATGAATCTCGAGCAGCTCTACATGTTCATCACCGAGCAGCTGACCAAGTCCAATGCGACCGGCCAGCGCAAACCTTTGGAAGATTCTTTAAAGATTTTAGAGACACTTTACTCAGGATGGGTAGAGGCCGTCGAAAAGTTAAAACGCGAGGAAAACCTCAACAAATAGGTCATGGAGGACCAATGGACACCATCGTCAATCTGCTGAAAGATAAGAATTACCATCTGGAGAAGTTTCATCAGCTCAATGAGTCTGAGCTTTTGAATTTCGCCGAGGGTAACTTCGACAATCTCGAGGTCTTCTACCAATCGCGTGAAACGATTTTGGATTTAATTCGTTGCATCGACCGCTTGATCGAGGCCGCATCCAACAGTCACGGCGATGCGCCGATTGTTTCCGACAAACATAAGAAGGAAATGATCCAGGCGATGAGCTTTAAGAACGACATCGTTCAGCGCATCTTAAGCCAGGATTTACAAATCCTCTCGGCGATCGAAATGGCGAAATCCGACATTATCCGCGAATTGCGCACGGTCCAGGCTGGGAAAAAAGCCATTGGCGGATACAAGTCGGGCGATGCACGAAATAAATTAGACGAAAAAGCGTGACGGAGATTTGACGCTGGACTGGTGAAACCGTCCAGCCTCAAGCCCTGATCCAGACCATATCCTCTGTTTTAAGCGCTCTAAATTCCTGGCACCGCGGTTGCTCTTCACTATCACTGGTTAAGTGAAATGCTGGAGGCAATCGTGGACATGGAAGTCCTTCGACAGGATGTCGGAGTCAATACCAACGTAAATTTTAAGTCGTCAAAACCCATAGAGCCAAAATTCGATTTGGAAGATCTCTATTTAATTCTGCAAATGGAGCCGCACGACAGTTTGATCGCAATGAAGCTTGCCGATCGCTTGCGTGAACTTGGACGCTATGACGAAGCGCTGAAGATCTTGCGCAGCGTGATTAAGATCGACTCGCGATTTGAAACCATAACCGCGCTTGCACAGGTCGAATATCATCTCGAGCTTCTCGACGATGCGTTCCTCCACCTACAGCAAGCGATCCTCATCGCGCCTGAGGATTCCCCGCTGCTTTTTGACACTTTCAAAACGATGGGGAATATCTTCGTTCGCCGCGGCGATTTCGACTCGGCCGAAGACAGCTATAATAAAGCGCATCGTCTCAATCCCAACTCCGATATCCTTTTTGTTAATACCGGAACACTGGCGATTCAGCGCGCCGCTTGGGACGAAGCCGCCGATAAATTCCGTCACGCCTTGCAAATAAATCCGGTCAACGACAAAGCCTGGGTAGGTCTCGCGTTATGCCACCGTATGAAGGGCGACTTTGAACTTTCATGGGGCAACATCGAAGCCGCGTTGGAATACAATCCGCTGAATGAAACGGCCTTAGGATTGGCTTTGGACTGGAGCACTTACGACGGACGCGAGTTCCGCGCGCTGGAATTAATTCGTGGATTTTTGATCGAGGGCGGCTGGAATGAAAGACTCTCGCTCGCCTTTGGGATTTTGAGTTTCCGCCACGGCGAGCGGGTGCAAGCGCGTCTGGAATTGGAGCGCTTGCTCGCGGTGAATCCTTTAAACGTGCAAGCCTTGAATTTAGTCGACGAAATGAGGCATTCCGCGTGATCGAAATCCTGGATGCCGTACATGGCGGTAAAGTCATTCGCTACCAAGGTCGCCTTTTGGCTTCGCGTTTCGATCCGAGAAGTGAAGCCTTTGCTTGGGTCGAGAGCCGCCGCGAATTTATCGACAGCGTGAAGAACATCGTCGTTCTGGGACTTGGCGCCGGTCATCACGTCGCCGCTTTGGTGGAAAACTGTGCGGCCCGCATTCTTGTGTTGGAAGCGAGCGATGAGATTTTGGAGGCCGGTTCGGCCCTTCATGATTTCAATAAGGACCGCGTGCGCATCGAACGCATCACGACGGCGCGGGCACTGCGTGCCTCCGATGCGGTCAAAGCCGCGGTCAAAGAGAGTTTTATCGTTTTGGTGCACCCGGCCTCAAACGCGGTGAATTTGGAACTTTACCAAAGCTGTCGTGATCAATTGCTTGGCCGCGAATGGGGCGCGCTGAGCTGGCAATGGAAGATGCGTAATGGACCCGACTTCGACGCCAATCCGCGCATCGATTCAAAAAAGGGCGAGGCCCTGACGATCTATGATCTTGAGCAGACCGAACTCGTGCAAGATTCGGAAGAGCGCGAGAAACTTCTGTTCAAAGCGCTAAGGGAGCTGGTGAAATGAAAATCCTGGTGATCAATCTTTTGCGTTTGGGCGATATGATCATGACGGTACCGGTTCTCAACGGGCTGGCGAGTTCACGCAAAGACGCGCAGATCGACGTACTCACTTTTAAATCGGTGTCCTCATTACAATCGCTGCTGCCGGTCGTGCGCCGCTGGTGGACGATCGACCGCGATCAAATGCAGGCGGGCTTGGGGCGCGCCGACGTTCCCATGCTGACCTCGTATTCCCTCCTGCAGGAAAAACTGGATGCGATCCAGGACGAAGAATACGACCTGATTATTAATCTGACGCAAACGCATTTTTCCGCCTACATCGCCGGCTATTTAAAGAGCGCGGACCGTTTGGGACTGACTTACGACACCAAAGGAATCCCGCATTTCTATTCCCCTTGGTTTCGCTATCTTGACGAGCGGGCGGACGGCGAAGTGCAAGACGTTTTCCATCACACCGACATATTCGCCCATGCCTGCGCCCTCGGCGACCAGCCGCGCGATTGGTCGATGCGTTCGGTGTTTACCGCTCATGACGAGATTGAAAAACTAAATTTAAAAAACACCGAGACGATCGCGCTGCAAGTCTTTACATCCGACGAAAAGAAAAACTGGAGCGCGGAAAACTGGCGCACGCTGATCAAGAATATCAAGCACGCCCGCCCGCATGTCCAGTTCGTCGCGCTCGGTTCGCCCGCCGAAGAAGATAAGTTACGCGAATTCATTGCCCAGTCGGGCGAGGAAATCATTCCCGCGATCTTGAGTCTTGATGGGGCGCTAGCCCTGTTGAATCGCAGCCAGTTATTGATCACCGGCGACACCAGTATCAAACATCTTGCGAATGCGAGTTCCGTGAAAGTACTGGAATTAAGCATTGGTTGGAGCGACTGGCGAAGGACCGGCGTTTACAAGCCGGACTCGCTGATCCTTCGGGCCGCCGAGGGACTGCAAATTCAGGCCGCCGACGTTTTGGCCGCAGCCGCGAGTTTATTGGACGGAAACTGGAATCAGGCGAGTGAACTCGCGCATAGCCGATCGGCACACTTAAATGTTTTGCGCAGCCATGAGTTGAGCGCGGGGTTTTGGTATGCCCATGATCTGACGTCCAAAGACGAGGGGCATGTCGCCTCGACCCTGATCGAGCGCTGTGCATGGAAATTGTCGATGAATCGCGGACGCAATACCGAACCTCTGCGTTTTGGCAGTGAAGGCCTGAGCTTATGCCGTGAATTGCGCGAGTTGATTCCGGGGCAGAAGCATCAGCCGCTCCTCTTGCATTTGGATTTTATGGAGAAAGAGCACGATGAACGGGCGAGCATCGTGAATTCCGAACTCAATAATTTGCGCCGTGAAAAGCCGGGCCACGCGGATTTGCTGGAGATCTCTGGATTCCGCAAAAAGCAAATCGAGCTCGAAATCGCTTCGCAGCATTTAGAATACAAAACCAAACTGATTAGAACCCTAAAATCCAATTGGACGGAGTCCCTATGAACGATTCGTCAGAGCAATCCAATCCAGGCAAACTGCAGGCCGCATTGGAGCGTCTGGAAACCTCGAGCCGTAAGATCATTTCGACCCGCGGTTACAGCAAAGACGCCAAAAGCCTCAAGCTCCTTGAGGAAATGATTAAGGAGCAACTACAGAATGCGAATCCTCGTTCTTCAGCTCGCACGATTCGGTGATATTTATCAGTCGTGGCCGGCGCTCAAAGCGCTGCGCAGACTGAATCCCGAGGCGGAGCTGCACATTTTGGTGAGAGAAAGTTTCAAAGCCGCGATAGTCGGCTTTGACGGCATTCATGTTCACTGCCTGCCGACGGCGGAAATCCTTGCGCCCATGATCGGCGCCGGCGATGAAAAGCAATCTTTGCGGAGCTTGGGCAAATTTGTTCAGCCATTGTGCGATTTGGAATTCGATAAAATTATAAATTTATCGTTCTCGCCTGTGTCGAGCTATCTTACGGATATTCTTACGCATGAGCATAGCGAAGTGCGCGGTTATTCACGCTTCAGCGACGGCTATTTAAAAATCGCCGATGATTCCAGCGCTTATTTTTACGCCCAGGGCGAGATTGGAAAACACAATCGTTTTCATATCACCCAATTATTCGCGTCGGTCGCCGGCGTGGACCTTGTCGAAGAAGATTACCAACACCACAGTGGACGCGGTATTTCCGAAAGGAAAAATCAAGTCATTGTCCATTTGGGCGCAAGCCAAGCCGCGCGGATTTATCCCGCGGAACAATGGATTGACGCCATTTCCATCATGGTGAACGCAAGCGACGCGAACTTTATTCTGATCGGCGGCGCCAGTGAATCGTCATTGGCAAAAACGGTGCGCGAAAAAGTGAATCATCCGCGCTTGAAGTCCTCCGTGGGACAGACCGGCTTTCCCCAATTGATGTCCATGATTGCGGAGTCCAAATTATTTATCGGTTGTGACAGTGGCCCGGCGCAGATTGCGTCGCTCACGCAAACGCCGGTGTTACAACTCACCTCGAATGCGTCGTCCTTTTGGACGACGGGTCCGACATCGGCGGGCAGTCGAATTTTATTCGCGCCGGAATTGGCGGATATCGGTGCTTCGCGCATATCTGAAGAGGCTTTGGCTTTGCTCGCAAATCGCGGACCGCAGGGGCCTTGTGTTTTACGCGGCTCGCAGCTTGGTGAGTATATGCCGCACGAGATTATTTTTGACGATTTCTCCTGGAACTTAATCGAAGCTTTATACACCAACACCGCCTATCCCGATACGGACTCGGAAGTCGATCTTCTTGCCTTTCAACGAGTCTTTGAACTCGCGGAACTCGCTTTGCAGCAACTGAATAAATGGAACGACCCCGCTCAGCAAAAGACGGCGGCGCTGATTTTAAAAAATATCGACGAGATGCTGATCGAAGTTGCACGGCTAAACGGCGCGATCGCCCCGCTAATCGATTGGTTTCAAACCGAGCGCTTGCGTATTCCGCCGGGGGAACCGACAGAGACGCTTGAGCGCACGGCCAAGCTGTTCTCCGACTTGCATATCATCACCGCGGTCTACCGCCGTTACGGTCAACCTCAAGACGAGGCGCTCAATGCCGTAAAGCTGTGCAGGAAATGTTCACAGCATTTGCGTGAATACCGCCTAAATATCGTGCAAGAGGATTTTCAAAAGCTGATCAGCACCCTTCATGAGCTTTCCCGCCACTCGACAAAGGTCGGTGGGGATGGATGGCATTCGGTGCTCACCGGCCTCAACGAAGCTTTGGACCGCCGCGATCTGATTGAAGTCGCCGATCAGCTTGAGTACGTCCTTGTTCCTGCTCTATCCTCATAGAGTGGCGAACAAGACAATCCAACTTTTTAGCAAAGAAAAGCCCCCGGCTTGGTGGATTGAACTTCAAGCCGCGGACGGGCTTGATTGCGAGTGGGTCGCAGGTCACGAATTCAATCCTCAAGCCAGCGTCATCTGCATTCCTCGTTTAGAACTCAGCGATCTGCGTAAAGAAGAATTCTCGCCGTCAAAATCCTACATCATCGTCGATCAGGGTTGGACCGCGCAAAATCTAAAGCGCGCCATCAGCACATTGAAGGGCGCTCTTTTTATGGACATCGCCGACGGCGTCGAAGAACTTTCGAAAGTGGTGCGCGTGGCCCTTTCACGCCAGGTGCAAAAAGACCAGCATGCCAACATGATGCAAATGATGCGGGTGCAGAATCGCCAAATCGACGAACTGAACCGCGGCCTTGAGCGTGTCGTGATCGACCGGACGATGAACGAAGCCGAAAGTCGTAAAGCCAGTCAAAAGAATATTTCCAAAGTGCGCGAGATCATCGGCTTCATCAAGGAGCTGACTCAGTTGCTGGACGTCAGCGACCTTTTGCCTTTGATCCGCAGGCAAGTGAAAGAATATCACTCGCTGGATGCGCCTTTGCTTTTTATCCCGCGCGGCGAGGGCTTTGGCGATTTATTTTATATGCGCGGCTCACAGACGATCCGCACCCGCGTGCGCGGTGAATGGGCCGTGTCGCCGCGGATTCGCGTCAGTGAACCCGGCGACAGTCAATTTTTGGCGAACGCCACGGGCCGGCCGTTCGGCAAAGTGATTCGCTTCCCACTGATCACCGTGCGTCACCAAAAAGACGTGTCGCGCTCGCCGCTTTTGATCTTTGAACACAATCTCAGCGCCAAAGAGCTTGATCCCATCGTGACTTCGCTCAGCGAAAAATTACAGCCGGTCAGCTGGGCTCTTGACCGCTTGGTTCTTGAGCAAGAGTTGAAAAGCACCTCGCGCGAATGGGAAATGACGTTCGACGAACTCTCCGAGCCGATTGCCATCCTGGACGTCGACGGACGAGTGCTCCGTGCGAATTCGCATTGGCAAGAAGACTTCAAAAACGTTTTGCAAAGCGCGGAGCCGCGGCTCAAAAGTTTCGATCGCCAATACGTCGTCGAAAAATACCCTATCCGCATGCACAGCGACGATCCGCCGCTGAGTTGGGTGGTTTACTTGCGTGATGAAACCCGCTCGCGAAGATTGAAAAGCCAAGTGGTGCAGGTTGAAAAAATGTCGGCGATCGGCCAACTGGCGGGTCATATCGCCCACGAGCTGAACAATCCCCTCACTGGGATCCGCTCGCTCACGCAAGTGCTGCTGACCGAAACGGCCGCGTCGACGCAAGTGCATCTCGACTTGAACGAAGTGGAGATGGCGGCGGCGCGCTGCCAAGGCATCATCAACAATCTTCTCGATTTTTCAAAGGGCAGCATCGACAACAAAGTTCAGATCATGGATTTAAATGAGATCGCGCGCAAAACTTTGCCTTTCCTGAAATCGGCCACCGGAAAATTTCGCAGCGATATTCAGCTCAGCGACGAGGAACTCCCGGTGAAGGTCGAGCCGCATCTAATGCAACAAGTGATTTTCAATCTGGTGAACAATGCTTGTCAGGCGATGAAGGAAAAAGGCGAGATCACCGTGCATACGCGCAAAAATAAAGACTGGGCTTTTCTCGAGGTGAAGGACACCGGTCCGGGTATTCCGGCTCATACGCTGGAACACATTTTTGAACCGTTCTTCACCACCAAGCAAGACGGCGAAGGCACCGGCCTGGGCTTGAGCCTGAGCCGCGATTTCGTGCGTCAGTTCGGCGGCGATCTGATTTGCGAGTCGAGTTCGGATGAGGGCTCGATATTCCGCGTGCAATTGCCGCTGGAAATGGCGACATGAGGGTTTTGATCGTCGATGACGAGCCGTTGGTGCGGCATTCTTTGCGGCGCGCTTTGCATAAGCTGGGACATACGGTCGAAGAGGCCGAAGACGGCCAAAGCGGGTTGGAAAAATGGTCGCTTTTTAAACCTGAGTTAGTTTTTCTTGATGTTCTGATGCCGAGGCTGTCAGGCCCCGATCTTCTTCGCGCGCTCACGCCCGTAAATAAAAATGCGGCTAAAGTCATCTTGATGAGTGCTTTTACCGGAGAGTATGATTTGGAGAAGGCGAAGGCTCTAGGTGCGGATCTTTTTATTCCCAAGCCTTTCGAGGATATTTTCGCCGTGGTGAAGATTGGAGAGGAACTGTTTAGTGGCTAGTCCTAAAGTTCAGGTCAATGTAAAAAAGGTGCGGCCTTATCCGTTCGTGGCCAACCTCGAACAGAACAGCGTCAAGAAGCCGGTCGAGATCATTTATGTCGGAGTGAGCGGCGTGATCGCGAGCCTAAAATCGCAGATCGTTTCAGTCGGCGAATATTTTCAGATTAGCTTTGAGCTTCCGGGCGGCCACGACCATGTCGTTACGCAAGTGCGGGTTTTAAAAACCTATGATAAATCCGTTAATCCCAAAGAGCTCAGAGTGGAGCGCATGGCTGAATTCCATTTTCAATCCTTGACCAAGGAACACCGCTCACGCATCGTCGCTTTTTTAGCGGCGATCGGGCAAGCGAAGTGAGAATAATTTCAGGAAAATTCAAGGGCCGGCAGTTGGTGAGTTTCGAGGCGAATCACATTCGCCCGACCACCGACCGTGTAAAAGAGACCCTGTTCAATAAGCTTATGGGACGCGTTGAAGGTGCGCGAATCCTCGATCTGTTTTCGGGCACCGGGAATCTCGCGATCGAATGCATTTCGCGGCGGGCGGCCCATGTCGATCTTGTCGAAAGCCACCGCAAAAGCCTGGAGATCATTTATAAGAATCTTGAGCTTTTGAAGATCACCGGCGGATTTAAGATCTATCCGGTCGATGCTTTTAAGTTCATTAAGGATTTTGCGGGGGAGCCGTATGACCTGATTTTGTGCGATCCTCCGTTTACCCAGGCGTGGGCGCATGAATTGACGGAACTGATCGGGCGGGGGGCGCTCCTTGCGCAGCAAGGAGTATTGGTCATCGAAGCCAGCTCTCATGAGCAAATGGACCCCGAGTATCCGGGCTTAAATCGCTTGGATCAAAGAATGTTTGGTGATAAACACCTGAACTTCTTTGAGAAAGTGAGCTATGGCGAAGGCGATTTATCCCGGTAGTTTTGATCCGATCACTCACGGTCACATCGACATTATCCGCCGTATTCAGCCGATGTTTTCCGAGCTCGTGGTGGTCGTCGCCAATTCCCAACGCAAGCAATATATGTTCAGCCAAGAAGAGCGCGTGCAAATGATCCGCGAGAATTTGCCCCCCGGCGTGCTGATCGACCAGTGTGACGGATTGTTGGTCGACTACGCTCAACAAAACGGCGCGCAAGTGATCGTGCGCGGCCTGCGCGCGATTTCGGATTTCGAATATGAGTTCGCCATGTTCAACATGAACAAAAAATTGAACGAGAAAATTGAAACCATGATCGTCTTCACCCGGCCCGAATACAGTTTCGTGGCCTCGCATATGGTGAAGGAAGTCGCCCATCACGGCGGCGATCTCAGTAAATTGGTTCCCCCCAATGTCATCGAAGCCCTAAAACGAAAAAAGGAAAAGTAGTGCTCTCAAAAAAAGCTCTGGCGCTGAAACCCTCTCCCACTTTGACTATCGCGGCGAAGGCCAAGGAGCTGCAGGCTCAGGGCCATCATGTGATTTCGCTTTCGGTCGGCGAACCAGATTGGGATACTCCGAGCGTGATCAAAGAGGCCGGGATCCAGGCGATTCAAGCGGGACAAACGAAGTACGCCCCCAGTAACGGCACGCCCCAGTTGCGTACCGCGATTGCACATAAAACGAAGTCTTTGTTGAACGTCGAGTACTCACCGAACGAAGTGACCGTCAGCACCGGAGCGAAATTCATTTTGTTTTCGGCGCTGCAAACCTTGGTCGATCCGGGCGATGAGGTTCTGATCCCCGCGCCGTACTGGGTGAGTTATCCAACGATGGTGGAGTTGGTCGACGGCGTTCCCGTGATCGTGCCAAGCGACGAGTTGACCGGCTTCAAAGCGCATGCGCACCAGATCGAAAAAAAGATCACCGCGAAAACAAAAATTCTGCTGTTGAATTCGCCCAACAATCCGACCGGGCAGATGTACACGCGAGCCGAAATCGAAGACATCGTCTTGATGTTGCGCAAACATCCGAAGCTGATCGTGATCAGCGACGACATCTACAACCAATTGGTGTTTAACGGCGAACCGGTCGCACCGCATATTCTGCATGTGGCCCCCGATTTGAAAAGCCGCATGATTTTAGTCAACGGTGCCTCGAAAACTTTCTCGATGACCGGTTGGCGTTTAGGCTGGGCGCTTGGTCCCGAAAACGTGATCAAAGCGATGTCCAATTATCAGAGCCAAACGGTGAGTTGTGCGGCGCCTTTTACGCAAGCGGCGGCGCTCGCCGGTTTGCAAAAGTGCGATGAGGACACCGTCGCTCACGTGAAAGTGCTCGAGGCCCGGCGCGATCTTTTTGTGAGCGGATTAAACGAGATTCCTGGATGGAGGTCGGGTTATCCGCAAGGCGCGTTTTACGTGTGGGCGGATGTGCGCGGCATTCTCGGCAAAACTTGGCAGGGTTTGAAGCTGAACAACTCGTCCGATGTGGCCAAAGCCCTGCTCGAATCGCAATTCGTGGCCGTTGTCCCCGGCGGTGAGAGCGGCTTAGAAGGATATTTGCGTCTCAGTTTCGCACTTCACGAGCGCGATCTTCACGAAGCGGTGAAGCGCATCCGCCTGTTTACCGACGGGCTGACCTGAAGGCGCGCCGTACCTCCAGAAGTGCGGCGCGCCTCCAAGCAAGCCTTTGGTCCCCTTGTGAATCGCTGCGCCAGAACCTAAAATAGACATATATATGAGGCCGCCCGGGCCTCCGCCCGAGTATCAGGAGGATACCTTGTCTATCTGGACACTGCTGCAGATCGTTTTCAATCTCGCCGTACTCGCTAATGTCGCCGCTCTCTGGATGCGCATGCGCCGCCCTCCGCAAGATGACCCGCGGTTAAGCCGCGGACTTCAGCTCTTGCAGACAAAAATCACCGTGCTCGAAGATCTTTCCGACCGCACGGACGCGCAAGTGAAGCAACTGACCGCGCTGCTCGATCAAAAAAACCGCATGTTGCAAAATAAAATTCTCGAGGCCGAGCAACAAGTTCTGAAGATCGATCATTCGATGCACAAGAGCATGGAAGTCGCCGAGATCTTCCAAGACAAGATTCCGCATCAAGAAATTCTCGAGCGCCAGCGCACGGTCGAATACGTCAAAGCGGCGCGCATGGCGAATTCCGGCTTGAGCGTGGATGAGATTGCCGCCAGCGTGCATCTGCCGCGCGAGCAAATCGAATTGATCGCCAAATTTAATCGTGAGCAATTGATGTTCGATGAAACCGCGCTGCCGGAGTGGGCAAGCCGTACCTCCGAGGATACCGCCGGGCATTTCGGTTTGGGCGGATTGGACTTTGTGAACAGCCTCGAGAAGCCGAGTCACGACTTGGATCAGATGAATCGCATCGGGAGCGAATTCAAAGCCGCGGTAAATACGGCGAAGCACGCGGAGGCCAATCCGCCTTCGACATTTTTAGATAACCGGGTGGCCGACTCTTTACGCAATTCCGTATCGAGCGGCGTTCAAAGCATGCAGCCGGCGGTGATGTCGATGAAAGCGACCGCGCAAACCTTGCGTGATAAGCTGGTTTCGACAGCCGAGGATTTGTTGCGTTCGCAAGCGGCGACGACGGACAAGGTGAATATCTCTTCAGGCGGCGGCAGTGAAGAGCCGGCCAAGCCCGCAACCTATACGGCGAAGCGTACGCACATCGTCTCCGACACAATCGGCACTCGCCAATCCTCACCGGAAATCAAACGGGTTATTTTTCCTAAATTAGACCGCTAATCTGTTCACGGCGGTCTCGTCCGAAAATGTTGCGATTCGCTATTTAGAATCGCTCTGTAAATACAATCACTTGATGCGATGTTTCGATCCCAGCATAGAGTCACTGCGTCACCGAGCCGTAAATTTAGCGAGCCGAATCCTTCACAAACCGGCTCATGTAATAACGGATAAGATAATTGATATCGATCTCGTGATCGTTGTAGGTCCAAATCAGCTGACCGAAGGCGCCCCATGAAGCGCGCAGCATATCGGTGGGTGCAGTCTCCTCAGCCTTCACTTGCCCGGGGGTGTAATGAACGCCGGCGCTTGAATAAGCAACGGTGATCAAGCCGGGCTGGCGCATGCTGAAGATCAACTTGTAGCCGTTACGAAACAACATAAAGTCGGCGCGGGTTTTTGAAATTCCATAAATGCGGATATGGCCGAGAGTTGAGCCTTTTAAAGAATTGAAAGCCGAAGCCGCTTCGACGAACGAGGCTTTCAAGTCGTTGATGAAATCGAAAGTGGCTTCTTCGACCTGGCGATTCGGGTCGAACCCGGCCTCCATGTCCACCACACCAGCTTCTTCCATCTGTTGCTCGGCCACGACGAGTTCTTTGATCCAGCTCAACTTTTCCACCGCGATTCCCCCCTCGAAAAACTGTCCTTGAGTCGCAGGGACCACTTAAGGAAGTGGCCCCCACAGGACAGATCGGCGGCTGCATCCCTAAAGATGCGCCACAGCATTATGATTTCGTGGAGCCGTCGGATTGTCAAGATTCTCTGCACCCGCAGTCTTATCCGGCGTTTTTCCATAAGTGATGAAGCGCACCCGGTCGGCGTGAACGGCGTTCTTATAGGGGTTATCCCGGCTTTCACCGTTCTCCGCAGGCTTCTTCCAGTAACTCAAATTGCCTTCGACAAAAATCAGCGCCCCGGAGCCTAAAAAGTCGACGCATCTTTGGGCATCGTCGCCGAACACGAAGACTGAATGCCAATCCGTGCCCTCCTCTTCGTCGCGTCCGCGGTAGCGGTCGGTGGCAATATTCAAGCGCGTGTAGGGGCGGCCGTTCTTCGACTGCACCAGCTCTGGCTTTTGACCGATATGGCCCATGAGAAAAACTCGATTCATTGTTTTCATTGAAAACCTCCTTTGGTTTCTTGAAAACAAGATGCAAAAGGGAAACGCGAGCTCATCTCCTTCTCACCAAGCGGCCCACCTTGGATCTGTCCGAAGTCCGCCCATGTTGCTTAGCGACAGAGATAGACACGGCTCGGTTAATTTCCAAAAATACTAAGCAAATTCATAAGGAGAATGCATCATGTTAAAACGCATTTCGCTGATCACCCTCATCTTTGCCTCGCTAGCTTTCACGGTCTCTTGTAAGAGCGGGAAGAAGAACGCCGAATCTACGGCACCCATCGGTGGCACCGAAGGCGGAACGATGGACAGCAACATCTCTTCGCAAGACATGTCCTTCGACGCTTCCGGATCGGACAGCGGAAAAATCAACGGGCTTTCCAGCGTCAATTTCGACTACGACTCATCCACTCTCAGCACCGAATCGCGCCGCAAGCTTGCGGAAAATGCGGAATGGATCAAATCGCATGCGAACTCGACCGTGCAAATCGAAGGTCACTGCGACAGCCGCGGCAGTGTGGAGTACAATTTAGCGTTGGGTGAAAGACGCGCCAAAGCCGTAAAAGCTTATTTGGGCAGCCTCGGAATCGATTCCAAGCGCATGACCATCATCAGCTACGGTGAAGAAAAGCCGATCGCTACTGGAGACACCGAAGACGCCTATGCTAAAAACCGTCGCGCTAATTTCGTTCCTCTCGCTCAGTAGTTGCGTGGTGGCGGCTCCGCCACCATTTGAGGAGTACACACTCGCCCGGGCCGCGGTTCGCGCGGCTCAGGACGTGGACAGCCCGCGCTTTTCCGCGGGCCTGTGGAATCGCGCCGACGAAAATTTCCGCAAAGGCCAAAAGGCCTACAAAGAATCCGACTACGCCGAAGCCAAAGTGTTTTTCAAAAAAGCGATCGATTTTGCCGAGCGGGCTGAGAACTCAACCCGTCTCAAAAAATTCCAAACGGGGGATAGTTTTCCATGATGAAATTTTTAGGGTTATTCCTGGTGAGCTCAACGCTGATTCTTAGCGGCTGTCTTAAAACGATGGCGGATTTGCGCGGCGAAAATAACGGCGATCAAGAGCAACAAAAACAAACCGCAAGCCAACAGCAGCGTGAAAAGCCGCGTGAGCGCGAAGTGGTCGTGAAAGAAAAGCCCGCGCCGGCCAACGCGGTTTCGCGCTTCGAAGAATATGACGAGCAAATGCGCAATATCAACGGTCGCATGGACGCCCTTGAAAATCATCTCACGCAAAACAGCGTCGCCGCTCAGGGCGAAAAGACCAGCGTCACCGAGATGGCGAAATACACGGATGCGAAATTTTTGGCTTTCGAACAAGAGTTGAAAAAGCTGCAGGCGCAAGTCGCCGAGCTGAGTGAAGAATTGAGCAAACAAAAAGCCGCGCCCGCGGCGGTCACAACGGCTTCGGCCTCGAAGACGACGAAGACCGCGTATGACGAAGGCGAAGAATTGTTCAGCGCTAAAAAATGGAAGGAAGCCATCGTCAGCTTTCAGAAATATCGCGACAGCTATCCCAAAGGAAAGCAGTACGCGGACTCCACTTACAAGATTGGTATTTGTTTTCAAGAGTTGAAAATGAAAGACGAGTCGCGCGCGTTCTTCGAGGAAGTGATCGCGAAATTCCCCAATAGCAAAGAGGCCAAGAAGGCCGCGTTTAGGATGAAAACTTTGAAGTGATTGTTCTTGGGATCGAGACCAGTTGTGATGACAGCAGTGTCGCCGTCGTAGACGGCGAAAGAAGAGTGCTGGCTCAGGTCTCGGTCAATCAAGACCGATCCCACGCGCCCTTCGGAGGCGTGGTGCCCGAGGTCGCAAGCCGGCAACACACCGAAAATCTCTTGCCCATCATCGATCAAGTGCTGAGCGAGGCGAAGCTGAATTGGGAGCAAATCACCGCAATCGCGGTGACCAGCCGGCCGGGGCTGATCGGCTCACTTCTTGTCGGCGTGGTGACGGCAAAAACGCTGGCGCTGGCAAAAAACAAACAGCTTATCGACGTGAATCATATCGAGGGGCATTTGCTCGCGGCCTTACTTAGAGATGAGCAATACACGCCAAAGGCCGGCTTTGACTTCCCCTATTTAGGGCTTGCGGTGAGCGGCGGCCACACCCATTTATTTGAAGTGCGAAAGCCCGGTCAGTATAAACTATTGGGCAAGACTATCGACGACGCCGCCGGCGAAGCGTTTGATAAATTTGCCAAGATGTTGAGGCTCGGTTTCCCCGGCGGAGTGGCGGTGGATAAATTGGCGCAAACCGGGAACCCCGAGGCGTATCAATTTCCCCGCGCGCTTGAGCATGACCGCAGTCTTAACTTTTCATTCAGCGGTTTAAAAACAGCGGCGCTGCGTGCGATTGAGAAGATTCCGCCAACTGAGCTGGCGATACATAAAGCCGACCTCTCAGCCTCCTATCAGGAAGCCATCGTCGATATTTTAATTAAAAAACTGGTGAGTGCTTCGAAAGAGACGGGGTTAACCAATTGGACGATCACCGGCGGGGTGAGTGCCAATTCGTCATTGCGCGCACATGCGCAGTTAACCGCGCAAGGCATGGGCTGTACGCTGGCCCTTCCGCCGCTTCGTTATTGCACGGACAACGCGGCGATGATCGCGCTTGCCGGCGTTTTGAAATTGCAAGCCGGCTTAACAGCGTCAAAGGAATTATCGCCAAGCGCCAGTTCGCTTCCCACCGATTGGCTAAACACATGAGTATGGTGTTTGGCCTCAAGGCCCGCCTTGAGGAAATGGGTCTGCAGCCCAAGAAAGCCTTCGGTCAAAACTTTCTCGTTAACCGGCAAGTGATCGAGAAAATCATAAATGAAGTGAAGCTGCACAAGTTTTCCGATCTCATTGAGGTCGGCCCAGGCCTTGGTGCGCTGACGGAAAAATTAATTGAACATGGCCTCAGGCCGCATTTGATTGAATTGGACCGCGATCTTATCGGGTATTGGTCCACTAAGGATTTGCCGGTCACCGAAGCCGATGCGATTCAGTTTAATTGGGACAGCTTGAAATTGAAGGAAGATTCTTTGCTGGTGAGCAATCTTCCCTATCAGATCTCAACTCATTTGGTTGTTGATCGCTGCATCGGCCCCAGCCAGCTGCGCTGGATGGTATTGATGTTCCAAAAGGAGGTGGCGCAGCGCCTGACTGCCGAGCCGCGCACGAAAGAGTACGGTACTTTAAGCGTTATGGCCCAGCTTCATTTCAAAATCAGAAAGGTGGCGGATGCGGGGCCGAAGGACTTCTTTCCGCCCCCTAAGATCGCAAGCCGCGTGCTTTTCTTCGAGCGCAAACCGGCCGAGAGCCTCGGAGTGCCCTTCCTGAAGTTCGTGAAGCGCGCGTTCAGCGCCCGCCGTAAGTTTTTGTTGAAAAACTTGAGCGGAGTGGTGGATAAAGCTCTATTGGCCTCGCAAGGCCTTTCGGAAAAGGTGCGCGCCGAAGAGCTCTCGCCCGAACAATTTGCTAAGTTGTTTATTTCAACCAGGTGATATTCAGTCCATGAGCATAAAGATCATCACGGAAAATAAAAAAGCCTGGTTCGACTACGAGATCATCGAGAAGTTCGAGGCCGGCATCGTGCTTCAGGGCAGTGAGGTCAAATCGCTGCGCAACGATCAAGTGAATCTAAAGGATTCTTACGTGGCCTTTCGCGGGCATGAAGCCTTCATTCAAAGCATGCACATATCGGTTTATACGGCGAGTTCGTATAACAATCACGAACCCGAGCGCGTGCGCAAATTGCTCCTGCATGAACACGAACTTGAAAAAATATATAAAGCGATCACCGAAAAGGGCCTGACTTGCGTGGCTCTGAAGATGTACTTCAAAAAAGGCCGCGCCAAAGTCGAAATCGCGATCGCCCGAGGAAAGAAGAAAGGCGATAAACGCCAAGCGATTAAATCTCGGGAGAGCGACCGCGAGATTCAGCGTGCCATGCGCAAAGATTAGTCGAGGCTAGTTTGCGCGGTTTTCTTACCAGGCCTACAATTTGAGAATGAGACCAATAATTCTGCTGGCCGCGTTCCTGCTGCCGGTGTCTTGCAGCCACGTCGTTCGACAGCCCGCAACGGAGCAAGCGCCGCCCAGTAGTCAGGCGCGATGTGCCTTGGCCTTTCAGAATTTTCTGAATCAAGATCTGATCGAAAGCGGTGAAGGCCCGAAGGTGCGCTATGTCTCGTTTACCGGGCAAGCGAACTACCTGTTGGAGTCGGGAATTCCTGAATACACAAAACGTTTGCAGTCCATTCGCACGCAAAACCTCTGTGCTCGGCAGATGGAAATTAGCGAGATCGAGAACGTCGTTGAGCTTTGGAATGGAGCCTATCAGCATTCAAAGGAGCGAGCCCGCTTATTAAAATTAATTCGCAAGCAGGCGCAAAGCGGCCCGTTCTTCAATGATCCGCAATACGGGAACAAGCTGGTATGTATGTATGATTGTGATGAACCGGCCAAATGCGTGAAGAAATGCAAGGCCGAGGGTTTCTCCGAATTTAATAAATTATTTCCGCTCGACAATCTGGCGATGTCTTGTGTGCATGTCACTTCCGACGGACAACCGGTTTTCAGCCCGGAGAATTTCGTCAAGAACTTCAATCGCTATGTGCCGGGGTTGCACGCCCGAATCAATGAAATTATCGAGGCCGCCGAGGAAGTCATCGAAGTCAGCGCAAAGGTGCAAGAGAAGATCGCTCCTCTTGCGGCTGCAGTGAAGGCCATGAAGAAGAAGCCTTCGTCGTGTAAAAATGCGGCCAGTGACATGAGCGTTAAGATGGAGCCCTCGATTCTCTATATAGACAACACCGTCGGTACGGGCTCAGGATTTCTGGTGGACGTCAAAAACGAAACAAGAATTGTGACGGCCTATCATATGTTCTCACTCGATCTTGGTTTGACGTGGGAGCCGCAGAAGTCCGAACTGTTCTTTCGCAAGGATTTCTTGAATCGCAAATCCCAAGGAGTGCCATACACCTTTAATCCAAAAGCGGGCCGTTTCGCCCGCATGTCCGATGTCCTTCAAGTTGAGTTTCCGACTCCCCATCCCACTCTTAAAGTCATTCAAAAGGGGCGCTTTCCCAGTGTTGATCAAAAATTTTGGTCGGTTGGATTTCCGGGCAGTTCGAACGGCCTTCTGCGCGCGATTCCGTGCCAATTCTACGGGATTACCCAAGCTCTCAATGGCCAAGGTGCGCGCTATGTTTTCAATTGCGAAAACGGCGCTGAGAAATTTCCCGGCATGTCGGGTGGCCCGTTGGTCGACGAAGATGGAACCGCATGGGGCGTGAACACCAATGTCAGCATGATTACCGGCCAATTGATCGTGTCGCCGATCTTCCGTGACGACGATGGTGAAGTTCGCCATGGTATGCCCCAGTATCAAGTCGTCGATCTTTGTTTACAGCCTAAAAATTGGTCACGGCATGAGCGCTGCCAGCTGATGGAAAATCAGTATGAAGAAAACATTCCTTAGACTTTTTCCGATTGCAGCTTTACTTGCGTGCCAGCACACCGGGCGCAAACCCTCGGCGGTCGTGACTTTGGATCAGAACTCCACCGTTTGCGATCTCACATTTGCCGTCGGCTTCTCGATCCTTGCCGAGGAAAGTCATTTTGCATTGGGGCTTGCTCAGTTGGCCTATCTGCAAAATGGATATTCATCGGAAGCGCGCGAACGTGTGCGCATGGCAAAGACCAAATGCGAAAAGGCCGAAGCGCAAGACGCCGTTATTTATGACGCCAAATTGCGCCGGCAACAACTTCAACCCAGCGCGAAGATCTTAATTTCCGAAGGGACCTTTATCAAGGAACTGGAATCAGGGCCGCTATTTAACGATCCTTCCTTTCCCGATAGACTGGGCTGTTTTTATGAGTGCCAGGCTGAAGCGAAGGGATCGTGCGAGAAACAATGCCAGTTGCCGGTGGGATTTATGGCCCACCAATTTTTTAGTCTCTCGGGGCTTGCGGCCGGTTGTTCCGGTGAGGTTAAGAATTTTGTCGCCAACTTGAAGACCTATTTGCCGGCCTACCGTGAGCATATGCTGAAGAATCGGGATGAGGCCATGCGCTTTGTGACAGGGATATTGCTTGCGAATAAGGCTATAGAAGGATTTATCAAGAAAAGTGAGAAGGCGACTAGGAGTACAGAGAGACGTGAGTGCCAAACGGAACGGATTCCCTCATGGTCCGACAACTTGCGAAAATCAGTTTTTGTTATTGAGACAGGAAGCTTGGGAACTGGATTCTGGATTAAAGGAAAAGATTCGGGAACACGGTTTGTGACGGCCTATCATAACTATAATTCGAGCATGGATATTTTTTTCGGGGGCGCCTCG
>CAZVOP010000063.1:0-11070 GCA_964628445.1 uncultured Pseudobdellovibrionaceae bacterium
CACGGGTGAGATGCGTATCACTTACGCCAATGACCTCGCCTGGAAAGCGCTCAAACAAAACGCGACCGATTATCCCGATGGCGCCGTCTTCGCAAAAATCGGCGCGATGACCAATCCCGATCCCGCTTTCACCAGCTCGTCGGTACCAAGCGGGGCCCGGCGCGTGCAACTTATGGTGCGCGATCACAAAAAACATCGCGACACCGATGGCTGGGGTTATGCGCTTTTTGATAGCGCGGGAAAAACTTATCCCGGCGATGAAAAACATGCGAGCCAAGCTTGCATGGCTTGCCATCGCTTGGTCCCGGAGAGAGGGCAAGTTTTTTCACAGCCGATGTTCACCACGTTCAGCGCAACGGAGAGCTTCACTTCAAGAATGACTTTTGCGGATCGCCCGGTCTCACGCTTACCGGCGAAGATCCGCGCCCTGCTGCCGAAATCGGTAGTCATGGTGCGGGTGTTGACCGGGCCTTTGAGCGAGAAGCCGTTCTTTGGAACGCTGGATGAAATACAACCGTCACTTGCCGAGGAGAGTTTGCGCTCCGGACTGCCCACGCTGTTGGTCGCCGCCGATCAAAAAGATTTTTCGGCGGTGATTCCCGTATTAAAAGCGGATGACGCTGAGTGCGACTCCGCTAAAAATGAAAAAGCGCTCAAAGGCGTTCACACGCTTCCTCCGCCCGCCAAAACTTTATTCGAAAATACCTTTTGCCAAGCGCCCTCGAAGTAAGGGTCTTAGCGGCAATGCGCCAGAGGTTCGCTCAAGAGCTCTTCGTTTTTCATCGGGGAATAGTAATTGATTTCGTAGAGCGCTCCGGCTTTTTTACAAAAGAGATACAGCCGTTGATCGTACATGCGATCGGCGGCGGTGCCGTAACAATCGATCGCACGGCTCTTGGCGGTGACCAGCAAAAACGCGAGAGAGAGTTCATTTTCCGTTTCAGCGATTTTTTCTTGTTGGCGGCCGGGAATATCGCAGTTGGAGCGCTGGGTGGTTTCGCCTCGGTAGGGATCGATCTGTTTGGCCAAATATCGCCGCAGGATCGAGGCTTGGGCAAGGATCTCGGTGCGCGCCTCTTCTTTTCCTTTGACCGGCCATTTGCGCACCAACAGCGATTGGGATTTGGCGATCTTGGGTAAAAAGTCGATCTCCGGATAATCGTTAAAAACTTGATGCTGCCGATTGTGCCGCAAGAATTCTTCGACCGGAAGCTGATAGGCACCCTGCAAGCCGACATCGGTATGCCGGTTTAAATCCAGCTGCCAAACGATTTTCCCGCTGCGATCGATCATTGTGGCGTGTGATTTTCCATTGGTGGTGTGGGCATAGAGAAAATTTTCGCCGAGCGGCTGTACGCTTCCCATTTTTGAGGCGCGAAAACTGCCGTCGGGCTTCTCATGGTGGGTCCACACCACTTTGTGGGTTACGGGATCGATTTCTTCAAGACTTGAATCTTGGCTTGAATCCTCACTGCTGTTTTTAAGCAGCAAGATATTTCCGTTTTTCAATACCTGGATGTCGTGAACCGTGAGATAGCCCAAGGGTTGGTAGCGGAAGCGCCAAAGGATCTCTTTGAGGTTGTCGTCCAAAATAAAAACAACCCTGTTGAGAGTGTCATTGACCAAGATGTTTCCGGCTTTGAAGGCGGGTAGCGGCGAGGCATTGGGTGGGATTTCGTAAATGGAATTGAGGTGGCTGACTTCGAGCGCGGGCGGAGCGACTCTTGGGCTCATCCAAGCCCAATCGCGAACAAGCCATTTTAGCGGGTAGCCGGCATCGTTAATAAGGCGCTTTTCGGCCACGATCTTGCCGTCTTGATTCAGGCGGACGATTTTATCGACGCGAAATTTCCGACGAAGAACATCGGCGGGGATTTCCGTTTTTTTCTGCATGATTTTTTTCGGTATGTCGACTTCGACGATTCCGCTAAATCCGGGTTTCTGCTCGCTGACCGCCTTGTATTCCGAAGCCAGCGTCAGGATGTCGCCGTTCTTGGCCAACGAAATCATGTGATGCGGGACGAAATCATGATGCCAAATTGATTTCAAATCGGCGCCGCGGAGATAGAGGCCGTCGACGTCGCCGGTGATAAATCGTCCATCGGGCAAAAAAACACAAAGCCAGGCGGGATAGCTCCAGCGGAGGGCGCCGTGCGCGTCCAAGATCATGCATTGTGTGACGATCGGATGATCGTTCCACGGCGCGCGGCTCTTGCTGTTCAAAGAGGCGCAACCGACCAGAAACATGAAGGCTGCAAGAGAAGCGATTCGTAACGGCATGGTCAATAGATAGTCATGACGTTCAATGTTCGTGACAAGTTTTATTTGAGCTTGCGGACGAAAATGAATAGGGTTGGCCATGACCGAGTTCTTGCATCACAACGGCGCCAAGCTCTGGCTGAAGATGAGCGGGGCGAAAGATCATCCTCCCGTTGTTTTTGTGCACGGCGGGCCGGGCTATAGCTCTTATTCATTTGAAAATAGCATTGGACCGGCTCTTGAAGAGCGGCTGCGGATGATTTATTTCGATCAGCGCGATTGCGGAAGATCGGCGGAACTGGAGCCGGGAAGCCCGCTCGGCATCGCGGCCTTAGTGGAGGACCTCGAAGCACTGCGCAAGAAAACCGGTCATGAGAGAGTCGCTCTTTTGGCACATTCCTTTGGCGGCTTGATCGCGCTGGAATATTTGCGCGCGTATCCGAAGTGTGTGAGCAAGATTATTTTTGTCGATGTTTCCGCGGACCTCATCGCCACTCTTGAGCATCAGATCAACTACGCCGTGTCGATTTCGCCCAGGGCTTTTCCAGAGCAAAGCGATAAAATATCCGCGCTCGCGGCAGGCCGCTTGACGCCACTCGCGAAACTGTCCGCGCTATATCAAATTGTCGATTGGGTTCAGTTGCAGCGCGAGTTGTTTTGGTATCGGCCTGAAGGCCTGTATAGAAATGCGGCGTTGGATATCGAATCGAATTTATTCGATCGCCACGTCAGCCGGCTTATACCGGCTTTAGAAAAAAGCGGTTATCTGGAGTCTTCCCATCCTGAGCTGATGGGGAAGCTGAGTGTCCCGGCCGTGCTTTTCTCCGGCCGATTCAGCCAGTGTGTAGGCGAAAAAAATATTATAAAGGCGGCTGCGGCTTGGGAAATTCCGGTTGTTTGGTTTGATCAAAGCGGACATTTGCCGCACATCGAGGAGCCGGAGACCTTCGTTAAAGAAGTCTTTGATTTCCTTTTGCGTCAGGCTTGACACCTTAAATCGAAACCCACCATAATTCACGAATGAAGAAGCAGACCCAAAAGCGTTTGGCGCCGAAGAAAAAAAAGAAAAAGAAGTATTTATTGGGCGGTCTCCGCTTAGCCGGTAAAACTCCGTCCGCACGGCCATCCACGCGCAATCTTTTTTGGGCATATTAAGTCATGGTGGCCGGCGCAAAAGGCCGAAGGCTTGCGCAGTTTTTTCTGGCCGTGCGTGGGCGCATTCCTTCAACTCAGGTTTTAACCCAATCCATATCGGCAACCGATAGCTCCGGTCTTTCTCGCCGGTGCGCGGGAATTATTTTTGCCGAAAGCGAAGAAGACGTCGCGCATGTGGTCCGCTGCGCGAACCGCTACTCCATTCCCATTGATCCGGTCTCGACCGGTTACAATGTCGGTTACGGCGATTATTTCCCGGAAAGCTCCGGGCAAGTGATTTTGAATTTAAGCCGCATGAACCGCATCCTCGAATTGTGCCGCGAAGAAGGTTGGTTGCGCATTCAGCCGGGCGTCAGTCAGGGCGAAGTCGCCGAATATCTGCGCAAGCATGCGCCGGAATTTAACTTTGATCTGACCTACTGGCTGAAAGAAAGCAGTGTTCTGGGTAATGCGCTTGAACGCGGGCGTACACTTTTGGCGGAGCGCGAACGGGATTTGATCGGGGCAAAAATCGTGTTGGCTTCGGGCGAAATCCTGCGCACCGGTTTTAATCCTCAAGCCAAGTCGCCGGTGATTCGCGGGCTTAACTTGCATCCGTTGATTTTTCAATCGAACCTTGGCGTTGCGGTTGAAGGTGTGCTGCGTTTGCGAGAGCTGGATTCGCGCGCGCGCTATTTGATGACGGGCTTTAAAAGTTTTGGCGGATACGCTCAAGCTCTTCCAAAACTTCAAAAAGAGCGTTTGGAAGGATTGCGCCTGCTGAGATGGTTTTGTCGGGAGACGTTTGCGGAAACGCCGGCGCCTTCACCAATTAAAAAGCAATTTGGCCAATGTCGTGGCGGGGTGCTGGCCTTCGAGCTGGATCGCTCAGTGAAAACGGCCACCGTGCGTGATATTTTGACGGGGCCCGTCTGTGCCATCGCGCGCGAATCGCTAATGTCCTCTCCTCCGCTCACTTGCCTTGCGCAGCATACGCCTTTTAGTTTTTATTCGTTTGCAGTGCGCCGCTCGGCCAAGGAATTTCTCGCGGCTCGAAAATTTATTGAAGATCTTCGTCGACGCTACCCCTTGCCATTTTATCAAACCATTTCATTTTTGGAGACCACCTCTGTATTTTTACTCAGGATTCACGCCGACCCAGCGCGCCAATCGAGGTCGGAGGCGAAGATTTTCTTAGAGATCGCAAAGGCCATCCAAGACGCCGGATATGTGCTCTACCGAGACCACTCGGGGATGCCGACAAAGCAGTTGCCAGACGCAAGTTTGAAGAAAATGATAAAAAACTGTTTTGATCCGAAGAGTGTGATTGCGCCTGGAAGATATGGTTTATTGTAGGTTCTGAAAGCGGGGAGGCCATGGAAATTCAAGAATTGAGCATTTTTGCACCGGCCCCCTTTTGCGTTTCGCGCTTCAATGCGGATGCCGAATCGGTGGAAGTGGTTTGTATCGGTCAAAACATGCATGTTTATGCGATCGACGGCGTCTCGGCTTTTATCTGGCGCCAACTTGATGGAAAAACCTCGGTTCGGCAAATTTTAAGCCGGATCGTGAAAGAATTCGAAGTCACTGGTGCGCGGGCAAAGCGGGATTTAAGCGCATTCATCGAACAATTGGTTCTGTTGGAACTGATCGAAGAAAGATAATCATCGATGTCGGCGCGTGCACAAAAACTCGGAATCTTGGTCTCCGTTGAGCAGTCGATGTGGAAGAGTTGCAATTCCATTTCGCCCAATCTCATTCGCTCTTATGAACTGCTGGCCCGGGATCGACGTTTTCACGCGGAGTGGTTCCGCATTTGCCCTAAGTCCGAAGCCACCGATCTGCGCGTAGGCACCGGATACATTTTGGAGTTGGCGCAAAAAATCATGCGCTCGGGTATTTCAGATTTGATTTTTTTAGATCACCACATTGATCCAGTGCCGCTTCTTATCGCTTTGCGCATGGTGAACCACAAGCTCTTCAAGGCCTTGCGCTTTAGCTTTCATCTTTACGGCGACTTCACCTTGGCGCCCGAGCGTTGGATGGATGTCGGCAAGCAATTGAGCGGCCTGCAGGTTAAATTTATTTGCGCGTCCGAGCGGCAGCGCCGTTTGGTTGCTTTTTTTGAGCCGCACGATAAGTCGGTTTCCACCGTATGTCCGTTCCCGGTCAACACGCGCCGATTTTCATTCTCGGAAAAGTTTCGCTCCGAAATCCGGCGTAAGCTTGGCATTAAAGATAGCCAAACTCTTTTACTTTATACCGGCCGAATCAGCATGCAGAAATGCGTCTTGCGCTTGATCGATGAATTCGCCCGCCTAATGAGTGAGGGCCGCAAAGACATTTGCCTGGCTATTGCCGGCCCGATAGATGATTTGGCGGGATTGACCAGCGGGATTCAGATTCCGCGTGGATTTTTCTTTCACCGGCTCGAAGATCATTTGCACGGGCTGCCCGCGCGCGTGCGTGAAAAGATTTTTGTGCTCGGCGACCTGGATGGCGAGGAACTCCGCAAGGTTTATTCCGCCGGCGATTTATTTGTGAGCTTAAGCCTGCATCACGATGAAGACTTCGGTATGTGCCCGGCTGAAGCGCTCTCAAGCGGTTTACCTTCCATTTTAACGGACTGGGGCGGCTATGCTTCGTTCCGCGGCGCGGGAATCCCCTGTCAGTTGGTGCCGGTCCATTTGGGAAAACGCGGTCTCGACATCGATGCGGGTGAATTGGCGGCAAAACTGAAGAATGGGCTTGAGCAGGCGCGGCCCGCAAAGCGTCCCACCGCGCGGGAGCGGATTCAAGCCGGATTGAAATTTGAGAAGGGCTTCGGTATCGCCGCGGTGGCGAACGAGCTGAAGACGCAATTGGCGGCGGATTCATTCAAAGCCAGCGCGGGATTTTATTGGTCGCTGGAGATGGTCCGTCACGCCGGCGGCAATATGACCGGTGACTTGTACAAGGATGTTTATGAACGATATGTTCAACCTCGTGCGCACTGAAACTGAAAAATGGCTGCTCACGCAATTTGAAAGCAACAGCCTTGTCGATCAAATGGATCAGGGTAAGGCGGGGCAGGACTTCGTTTCGTCATTGTGGCCTTTTCTTAATCCATATTATTCGCCGCTGAACGCGATTTACAGCCCTTTATATAAAAATTATTTATCTCAGGAAGAAAAAGGCCGTGGCGTGCGGCCGGAGTGTTTATTGCTTCGCGACGGTGCTGTGCCATTGACTTGGTTTTTCCGCAATCAGCCGGTGGGGTCCGCGCTTGGACGATATTTGGTTCACGCCGACTTGGCTCGTTGGGTGCCGGCAGAGTGGCGGCGCAAGGTGAGTTTTTACCGTGTGCAAACCAAGCCGCTGAAAGATCCCGACACTTTGATCCTTGCCGGGCCGATCAGCGAAAGAGTTTCGGACTTGTCCGTGCTCGAGCAGACTCTCGACCGCGTTGAAGCTGCCTTAGGCAAACGGCGGATGAATTCGATCAAAGTGAATTTGTTTTGCCCTATCCGCGGCGACGGCGAGGTTTTTCCGGCTAAATACTTGCAAAAAATTATTTCGCGCTTCCGTCACGTGAACGTCGTGGACTGGTTTTATATGGAAAACGTCAATGGACTGAAAAATACGGCTTATGTGGAGATGAACGGCGGCTGGCTCTATCAGGATTCGTTCGTGCAACAGCATATTCTCAGTCGTGGGGCGCACCTTTTGCTGACCTCAAAGGCCAAAGCAAAATGCCGGCGCGTTCCGCTTTCACGCTTCCATTGGGCGGAGATAACCCCGGCAAGCATGCACGAAAGCACAGGCTATAACGACGATGCCCAATTGCAGGGCTTTTACGGCAAGCTTTTTCCGCAGGCTGAAAATGACTCAGCCATATGGCCGGGCTGGCATGAGAAGTGGTGCCATGCGGCCGCACAACGAAACTCACGCCGTGGCTGATTTTTATATCTTTTGGACGCAGTCCAAGGCTCTGACGCTTGCCAATCTTAAGTGCCGGTACCGCAAAACCGTAGCCGGATTCTTATGGGTTTTTTTAAACCCGCTGATTTCATTCAGCGTGCAGGCCGTCGCATTCGGACATTTTTTAAAAATCGACGTGGAACACTATCTGTTGTTTTTAATTTCGGGGCTGCTGCCCTGGATGTTCATCGTGCAAACATTGGAGATGTCGTCGACTGTATTCGTGAACTCAGGGCAATTGATCAAATCCATTCCCGTTTCACCCTTGGTTTTTTTAATGGCGCAAGCCTTGGATAATTTGGTGAATTTTATCGCCGCCTTCATTTTAATTTTGGTGATTGGCGCGGCGATTGAGGGCGGACCGGTCTCACCGTGGCTCCTTTTGGTGTTTCCGATGATCCCCCTATTGGCCGGCGTCTTTGCTTTGTCCTGGCTTTTTGCGACGGCTCAAGTTTTTTTTCGCGACACGCGTTTTATCGTGAGCTTCGGACTTCAAGCTTGCTTCTTTTTGACGCCCATTTTTTATCCCCGCTCTTTTATTCCGGAGGCTTTGCAGTGGATGGTGACGGTGAATCCGCTCTTTCACCTGATCAATCCGTTTCAGATCTTAATTCATGATTTCGACTGGCAGGCGTTTCAATGGGCTATGGCCGGCTCGCTTTTGACCAGTGGTTTACTTTTATCCGCCGCGATCGTCAGTTGGCAGTCGCGCCGGCATTCGGTGTATTTGCATGTCTAAGCCCGTGTTGAGCTGCCGCGGCGTCAATTTGCATTTCACCACAAACACCTATCGGGCGGCGACGTGGCGGGAAGCTTTTGTCCGCGCGCTCAAACGCACACCCGTTCATGAGGGCCGCGAACGACTGCATGTTTGCAAAGACATAAGCTTCGAGGCCTTCCGCGGCGATCGCATCGCTTTGGTCGGGACCAATGGTGTCGGCAAAACATCTCTTTGTCGCTGCCTGGCTGGATTTTATCGGCCGACCTCGGGCCGCATCGAAATTCAAGGCCGCGTGCGGGCCTTGTTCGAAGTCGCCACGATCGTGCAAGCCGAACTCACGGGTCGCGAAAACGCTTGGTTGTTGTCGCAACTTCTTTATCCCGGCGAAGATGTGCGCGCGGAAGTTGAAGAGGCGCTTGAGTTTTCGGAACTCGGGCGCTTTTTGGACGTTCCCCTGCGCACCTACAGCAAGGGGATGCAGGCCCGCCTCGGGCTTTCGCTGGCCGCGGTGAAGAGCGCCGATCTTTTGATTTTGGATGAGGTCTTTGACGGCGCCGATATCTTCTTTCGCGATAAAATTTCCCGCCGCATGCTTCACATTATGGATAAATCGGGTGCCGTGATTTTTATCAGCCATTCTCCCGATCAAATCCGCCAAGTGTGCAATCGTTTACTGCTTATGCATCATGGGGAAATCGTTTTTGACGGTCCCGTGGAGCAAGGATTGGCTTTGTTCAACCGCCTGGGTCGGGGCATCGAGGATGCACGGCCGGTGGAAGCGCCCGGGGTGGAGATCTAAATGATCAATCGCCGGCCGTTGCAAATTCTTTTGGAAGCGATGGAAATCGCGACGGAGCGGCTGGGCTTTGTGCATGGATTTTTTCGATTGATTTATCTTCATGCATTTACACCCATGTTTTCGCGCTATCTTCAGGGCCGTCATCGACGTTTTCGTTTTGTCTTGGCTTGCCGCCACTCGCTGGCGACGGGCAGAGGCTTTAATGTTTTTCGCAGCGACATCGATTATGCGCTGGTGTGTTTTGCTGAGCCGCCGCGGCAGGCTGTATTTGAATTGATCGCCGATTACCGCCGCCTACAAAAATATTTTCCCTTTGTCGGAGAGTTAGAAATTTACACCGACGACGAGTGGAACGAAAAGCTTCAACTGGAACAAGATTTTCCCGAAATTCTAGATCTGATCCGTATTCTTCGAAAATCTTCTTGGCAGCGCGCCATCTTGCGCGGATCCCCCTCGCCATTTCATCGGCGCAAAACCAAGCGTGCATTGCGGAGAATGAGGGATGGTCCGCGGCGGATGCGGCGCTATTTGCAAAATCTTGGCGCATCTTTCCCCGAGAAACGGGGCGGGGTCGCCGTGCCCGGCCTCAGCGCATTCTCTCATTTTTTGGGATGGAGCTTCGGAACGGCGATCTCAAAAAACACCGCGCTGGCGATCTCTCTCTCTGCGACGGACTGTGTCTTATTGGCGGCAATTTTGCCTGGCGGTGAAGACGGCCTGCCTGACTTTAGGGCACGCATCTTCCAGCTCCGACGCGCTCCGCAGGTCAAAGCGCCATTCTTGGCCGTGTGCCGCGCGGAATATCTACTTTGCCGTTCGGTCAAAAGATCGCGCGCCGAATTGGACCCGAAGCTTGAAGCCTGGATGCGCGATTTAGAGACGGAAATGAGCGCCCGTCGTGAGGCTCCGAGTTTGACATCCACCTTCGCCGAGTCCTAGCATGAAAACCCGAGGGAACCTTGCGCGATGACTGAGGAAGAAGAAGATAATTTTTGTTATCTGCCGTTTGTTCAGCTGTTATTGCAGCCGACCGGCGCAGTCTCGCCATGTTGCTGGAACCAGGAGATCGTCTTGGGCCAGGTTCCCGAAAATAGTTTGAGTGAAATTTGGAACGGCGAAAAAATTCGTCAGTTGCGCCGTGAATTTTTGTCGGGCAATCCGGTTCAGTGCAAAAGCTATATGCGTCAGATCCGCTGTCACACGTTTAATCGTGGGGCCTACACAAAATCCCCGGACTTGTCGGAAATCCAAATGCTGGGGCCGCGCAGACTCGATGTGCGTCTGAACGGACGCTGCAATATCCAATGCATTATGTGCGACGTTTGGAAGCAGCCGAACGGCCTTTATGATCAATCCGATTTTTGGCAGATCGGTCCTAAAGAAATTTTTCCGTATTTAATGGAAGTGGACGTTCTTGGCGGTGAGCCGTTTATCCAGGCGGACACTTATCGGCTGATCGATCAGGTGTCCGCGGTAAATAACTCTTGTTCATGGGCTTTCGTCACCAATGGCAACTACAATATGCAGCCCATCCTTAAGCGTCTCGAACCGCTGGATATCCGCTGGTTTATGCTGAGCTTGGACAGTGTCGTTCCCGCGACTTATGAAAAGATCCGCAAGGGCGGGAATTTGGCGCGCACGTTGCAAACCATCGATGCCATCGCGGAATTCAACGAGAGTCGCAAGGTTGAAGGGCGGGCTTTTGATTTTTCGATTTCGATGTGCGTACAAAAAGAAAATTGGCGCGAACTTGAAAGCTTTTTTGATTACTGTCGGTTCGTCAAAGTGCGGCCGTGGCTGCAATTTGCTTACGGACCGTCTTCGGTGAGCTTGCTTGATTTGCCGGCAACTGAGCGACGCGCGATCGCGGATTATATTATGACTTTGGTTCCGGTTTACGGCATGGAGTTGGTCGCCGCCATAGTTACCCCGCTTGAAGATTCTTTAAAGGAAAAGAAAGGGGAGGCCGTTCATGAGTCACAACTCTAACGGCGGTTCCGGAAAATTTTGCGCGCTGGCTTGGGTTCACCGCTTCACCAATATCGGCGGCGAGATCCAGGTGTGTTGCACAAGCGAAGAGTTAGACAACAATATCTATTCCGATCTCGGTAAAGCGATGAACATTCGTGACGGCTTTAGTGACGAACAAATCCTTAATTCCGCTTACATGAAGAATCTTCGCACTAAACTTTTGCAA
>CAZVOP010000063.1:11080-20494 GCA_964628445.1 uncultured Pseudobdellovibrionaceae bacterium
TACGAATAAAACCGCCGGGCACCTGAAACGCGTTTTGTTTTCCAAACGCCGGAGGTGTTGCCGATGCGGCAACGCTTGCCCTTTGGATCGAAAAACTCCAAGGATGATCTTCTAGTTCTGCGAGCCTAAGCGCGTCGTAGCAGGCGTTGCAGGCTCTTGCGTTTCTTGAATCTTCGGAAAGAGAGGCGATCCTTGCCGCGCCAAGCTTTTGCAAGGCGAGTGGCCGGAAATCTGCCGGCGCTGCCAGATCACCGAAGATATCGGAGCCGTCAGCCGGCGCATGGATGAGAATCACAATTTCTCGGCTTTAATTCCACAACTTGTTGAAAGCACGGCGCCCGACGGAGCGATCTCGGTCGACGTGAAGTCCGCGGATTACCGGCTTGGCAATTTGTGCAACCTCGCTTGCCGCATGTGCAGTCCGCGCTCGAGCACGCCCTGGTTGAAGTATTCGATCTCGATGGCGGATTCCGGCATTCAGCCGTTTACTCGCGAGCAGTGGGACGAGTTCTCCAATTACAACTGGTACGAATCCCCGCAATTTATTGAGCACGTGCAAGCTCAGATGCCGAGCCTTGAACATTTGCATTTTGCCGGCGGCGAGCCTCTGATCAATCCGCAAATGGGAGCGCTGCTTAAGAAATGCGTCGAGCAAGGCTGCGCCAAAAACATCAAGTTGACCTACAACACCAACTTAACGCGCATTTCGGATGAACTAAAAGCGCTATGGCCCGAGTTCAAGTCGGTGCATCTTTACATCAGCGTCGACGCCTATGGTAAACTCAATGAGTATATACGGCATCCCTCGCGCTGGCGCGACATCGACGCGAACTTGCGCGACATCGACGATAATTTCGCTAAGTACGGCATCGAGTACGCGGCCATCATGACCACGGCACAGCTTTACAATATTTTCCGTCTTGACGAGCTTTACGATTATCTTTTTGCCAATATGAAGAATGTGATGAAGCTGCCGAAACTGATTGATTTGTATGTTCCGACACCTTTACGGACCCAGGCTTTGCCGGCGCACTTAAAGACTCTTGCTAAGGCGCGAATGCATGCGATTTTAGAGAAAGCGGAAGAGCGGCTGAACAATGGATTGATCCGTGCGGAAGAAGCCGGCACCCTTGACAGTCTTCGCGGTTCGATCGCTTTCATTGATCTTGAAGACAGGTCCGACGAACTTAGCCAGTTTTGGTCTTACACGCTTGAGCTCGATAGACTTCATAAGAAAAGTACGCTCGATTTTATTCCCGAGCTTCAAGCGGTAATGCCGGTGATTGAATCTCAAGACGAAATAGCCACCGGTCGGGAGCCCGCAGGACCTTGATCCAGATGGTGACTAACTTTGAGTCGTTTTTTTTAAATGGATGGCGAAGCAACCGCGCTATGCGAGACAATCTATAATAGGTATGAAGTCAATTTGCTCCGTTTTGATATTGTTTATGTTTTCAGCGCCCGCATGGGGATGCTGGAACTCAGGCGGCACCTGTGCAAGCGCTACGGGAACCCTGGGCGAAGCGTGTAAATCGCCTGGCGTGACGCCTAAAGTGTGCTTTATCGATGTCAATACGGTCGGCTGTTTCTATGTTTACAATAGCACGGGCAAAGATGTGCTGATTCCAACAAAAACCGTTTCTGAATTCCAAAATTTCGTAAATACCCACCCCGCCGGCGTCACGGTCACTGCGGGAACTCGTGGTAGCACATGTTTTCCAAGATGTCTGATGGTCGGACCAAGCTGTCCCGCAACCGCAGGCAGTACGACTAATCCTCCTTAAGGCCTTCTTGTTTTTTCTGCTTTTTGAAAGCTTCGAACTCGATCAATTTTTCGCGTAGCCCTTCGATTTCATCGTAATGCTTGTCCAACTTTATTTCCGGGAAGCGCTGTGCCCATGCATGGGTGGCCTCGGCTATTTCCAAGGCCCGTTCGGTCTTGTCTTGGTAAGCTAAAATGGAGGCATAGTTAAAGGCGATGATGACGTTACCGGGATCGGCTTTAAGGCTTTCACGATAAAAGGTATCTTCATTCGCGAAATAGGGGGTGGTCTCCGCCGTTTTGTATATAAAAAGTCCAAGCAGTATGGTGCATAAAACAGTCGAAATTCGCGACGATAATCTTTCGAAGAGCATCACCCAAAAAGCCAAGAGCAGCGGTAAAGCCAGATAGAGATGTTGATCGCTGACCCATGTCACGTTCATGTAAGGGGCGAAGACCAAGCCCACAAAAGGAAGCAATAAAATATAGCCACTGAACAGATACCAAACGAGAGTGGTTCGCCAAAAAAAGACCAGTACTGCCGCCGCAAAAACCACATGAGTCAGGTTCACCGGTTGGATGGCGCGTGGCGCGTGTCCTTTAACGGGCGCGTTTTCGAGGGGCATAAGCGAGTGCCAAAAGTAATATTTTGTTGTCTGCGCGAGAAGTGCAAAATCGATCGGAGCTTTTTTTGCGCTTGGAGCGGCCGAGGGCGGAGGATTGCGGTTCAGTAGAGTAACGGCTGCCGCAAGGCTGACGACGAAGAGAGGAATATACCAAAGGCGTTTGCGGAACGAAATTTTTTGGTAGGAATAGATAAAAAATAAAACCGGAAGAGTGATGGCCGCGGATTTCGAGAGCAGTGAGAGAATAAAGAGAATAACAGCCGCCGGCATCCAGCGGGGATTTCGCAAACCCTTTTCAAAAAATAAGAACGACAAGATCGCGAACAGAAAGCAAAGCAAGGTTTTGAATTGGATCATCCAGGCGACTGAAATGACGTTCGCCGGGTGCAGAAGAAAGAGCAGAAAAATCCAGCGCGGCTTGGGCCAGTGTAGTTTTTTTGCCAGGCCGTACACGAGAAAAGAATTGGTAAGATGCAGGCCGATATTCAGCAGATGATAATATATGTAATTCTCGCCCCAATTTTCCAAAATGATCTTTTGCGCGGAAACGCTGAATGGCCAGCTGAAGTACCGCCAGATCTCCCAAAGAGAAAGCTTCATCTCGGAATTATTGAACCAATAGTACAGGTCGTCCCAGATCGGGCCGCCATGGATAGCGGGAAGATAAAGCAGAAAGCACAGGGTAAACGACGCTATTAAAAAGAGGGGCTCGAATATTTCCGCTTCACGTTCGATCATGGCTTATCAAGAATCCCGTGGCTCCTCGATCTTGGCAAGAGTTTGGTTTCAAATTGAGATAGAGCGGATTAGACTTGCGGGCCTACTATATTAGGCCTAATATAATAGGTATGACGGACTTAGCGGAGACCCTCAAAAGAGCGAGGGCTGATAATGGAATTTCTCAGGGTGAGTTGGCGTCCCTTTCCGGCGTAAGCTTGGCGACCATTCAAAATATTGAGAGTCGTCGGGCGAATCCAGCGTGGAGCACATTGGTTGCTCTTATGAAGGCGCTTAATTTATCTTTGGAAATTTATGGCAATGCGATCGACTGGGATACTTTGAGTGCGCTTGGATGTCCTCTGCTCGATAAAGATCCTAGGCCTCGCGAATGGCTGGCCAGCCGTATGCTTTTACTTCAGTCCTTGCGGGCACTCAATTTGCCCTTGGCCGGAGTCAAGAGGGATAGTCGCGAGGGGCGGGCTTTGTCCGCTTGGTTTTCGGCCTTAAGGGATCACTATCCGTCAATTTGGGAAAGCACGCCGGCGGCGGTGAAGAACTTTATCTTGAACGAAGCGTCTTCGCTTAAGTTGCGGCGGCTGGCTTTGCAAAAATTGGGAGAATATTTGTGAGCCTTACTCTAAATGCCCAACTTCTGGAGAAGTTTCTAAAGCTTGCCGCGCGAAAATTGGAAGGAAAATGGTTGCTTGTCGGGGGCACTTTATTGCCGGCCGTGGGTTTAGATATTCGCTCGACAATGGATATTGATTTACTCGGCTTGGGCAAAAAAGAAGCCTCGCAGGCTTTGGAACTGATGGAACTCTCGGACTCATTAGGCCTCCCGGTGGAAACGGTGAATCAGGCCGCGGCATTCTTTTTAAAAAAAGCGGGTTATGAAGAAAAAGACCTCCTTCCGCTACTGAATGGGCCGAAGGCGACGATCTATCGCCCTTCCGTACATCTCTATTGGAAACTAAAAATCGGCCGCTTGAGTGAAACGGATGTTATCGATTGCCAACACTACTTTCACTATTGCGTGGGGCAACGAGATACGGTTTCACGTGGCGATCTCATGGCGCTGATCACTAAGGCCGCAAAAAACGAGCCGGTAGCCGCAAAGCGGGAGCGACTGCAGTCGCTTGGCAAGCTCTGCGGCAAGGATTAGTGGCTTTCGCTCATCTTCTGCTCAAGTTTTTCAAGACGGGCCTTCAACTCGATATTTTCCTTTTCCAATTGAGAGATGCGGTCGTCATGATTGGTCACCTTGTGCCAAATCTCTTTGATCGCTTCGACGGCCAGGGCCACGATGTTGGCATACTTCACGGTCTTCACTTCGCCGAGCTTTTCGTCGGGACGGCCTTTCACCAATTCAGGTAAAACCGTTTCGACTTCTTGAGCGATAAAGCCAAGGTCTTTTTCTTTCGAAGCTTTCCAATCGAAGTTCACTCCGCGTAAAGCCAATATTTTATCCACGGGGTTTTCGATCTCGTGAATATTTTCTTTCAAGCGGCGATCTGAAGTGTAATAGAAGGCCGGTGAATACATGGCGGTAGCTGACTGGATGTAGTTGTCGGCATAAAGGACCTTGCTGTTATAGACTCGCACATAGGTCGTGTCGGCCATGTACATACCGCCGCCGTAGGTGGAGTTGTACCAACCCGTGGCTCCGGTTGAGGCAAACCAACCACCAGCGGTGATCCCATTAAATGTCGGCGAATCGGTCGTGCGTAAGTTTTGATTGATTAGATATCCGTTAAGCGATGAAGCGGAGTCCGCGACCCTCGCCGAGTCAACTCTCAATCCGAAAGTGCCTGCACCGTTCCATCCCATCAGCGACGGATAACCGGCGACCCAAGTACTTTCTGCGTTGATATTACTATGGCTGGTTCCGTCTGGAGCTGTGCCCGCGCTAAAATCGACAATTTGATGATTGGCGTAGTTTTTCCAAGGCATAGACCAAGCCGAAGACATCGAGTTTCCCGTGGTGGGCACCATATTGACCAGACCCGTTGACGGCCGGCCGGTCACGCTCGCCCACGGTACGCTGGACGCGCTCACGCCGGTGAGCGCCGAGCCGTCGCCAGCGAATGCCGTCGCCGTAACAGTGCCTGCTACCTGAAGCAGTGTTGAGGGTGTTGTCGTTCCGATACCGACTTTTCCACTGGAATCGATCCGCATCCGTTCCACGGATCCTGTTGAGATAGCAACCGTGGCTGGAGCCGGCGCAAATAATCCTGAAGTGTCATATCCCTGAAATGAGAATGTCGGTGCAGAGGCAGAGCCCGCACTGCTTCCTACTTTCGCTCCGCCGGTCGTCGTTGAATAAATGGAAGAATCCATTATGAAACGAAGTGTGCCTCCAGACGAATAGCCCACGATGTCGGCTCCATAGCTATAGAATCCGGTGTTGGGATCGCCAGAGAAGCTATAGGTGGGAGCTGTGGCCGTTCCGGCACTTCCCAATAGTGGGAACGTCGGTGAAGAACTCCAGCCCGTCGAAATGTCTTTGCAGTTTGCGCCAGTTTCGTCGCAGATATCTGTCGCACGAATCACTCCATTGACGTGGAGCTTCGAACCCGGGTTTGCGGTTCCAATACCGATATTCCCGCCCGATTTCATCGTAAATGCTTCGGCGCCATCGCTGAAAATTGAGAAGTCAGTTCCGGGATTCATCCAAATAATGCCTTTTCCGGCTCCCAATGCAGTAGTCGGGTTCGCGTATCCGACGCTCATCTGATTGATTCCTGTAAAGTCATAATAGGCGGTGTCCGAATAACCGGTCGAGCTGTTGTTCTGTATGCGAACCATGTCGACGCCCGCGGCCGAGCCTCTTATGTCGAGGGCGAAGCCCGGAGCTGTCGTTCCGATACCGACATTCCCGCCGTTAGGCTGCAACAGCACATACCCTTTAGTGGCGTTTGAAGTCGACTCGAGTTTAAGGTTTGCGGACGCCGTGGTGTTACCTAATACTGAATTTCCGCCGGCGTTGAAGTTGCCGGTCATCGCGACCGAGCCGTCCTTCATGAAATCGCCGGAACTGGTTCCTGTGCCGACGGTTTGCCAAGCTGAGCCGTTATAAAATTTCAAAGCGTTCGAGGCGGCGGAATCGAATGCCAAATCGCCCGCTGCAGGGGAACTGGGGAGCGCTGTCGGTTGAATGCGTACCGGACCCGCGACCTCGAGGAGGCGAGCGGGGGTTTTCGTTCCAATACCAACGTTACCGTTTTTCAAGACCATTAGCGCCGTCGAGCGAGATGCGCCGACGCTTGTACCGTTACCCACCACGAAAATAGGATCGGTGGCAACCCAAGTGGTTGCGTTCTCTGTGCCAATCGGCATGTTGTACGCGCCAACCGTGATCTGGGCTCGGCTTTCCGCCGTTGCACTCGCGCCAACTGCGTGAGAGTAATCGCCCGACGCGACTGAACCTACGCCTAAAGCAGAGGCGCCGAATCCGGACGCCGTATTTGCATTTCCGCCGCCGACAAAGCCATAGTTGCCAGAGGCCGTGTTGGCGTTACCACCAGAGATTGAAGAGTATTGAGCAGAAGCATTATTGCCGGAGCCCCCTGCAACCGTTGAATAGTTCTGTGAGGCGGTGTTGGCGTTACCGCCCGCGATTACGGCTCGAGATCCCGAGGCGACCTGCGTTGCCAAGCCACGTGCTGTCTGCAAGTCGACCGCGTAAGTGCCACGTTTATTTCCTCCGGTTGCCGCCGAATCGGCAATTGCCGCAGTGATGGCCCCGGTTCCTTTTGGTACGATGGCGACGTCAACGTTGGTGGCTGCGTTCGTCGCGGAGAGGCTGGCTACGGGAACCGTCGCGTTCGGTGCTGTCGAGTTTATCCCGTCGGTGAAGTTCGTGAGCCCCCCGCCACTGCCGACCGTCTGCCAGGAAGATCCGTTATAAAATTTCAAAGCATTCGAAGCTGCCGAGTCGAAAGCCAAGTCGCCGGCTGCAGGTGAGCCGGGGAGTGCTGCGGGAGTGATATGAATTGGACCTCCCACATCTAATAAACGTGTGGGAGTTGTCGTTCCGATCCCGACATTGCCGCTGGCATCAATCCTCATGCGCTCTTGATATGCCGTTGCGCCCGTCTGTTGCCCGATGACGATTGAAGGCGTGCTGCCGCCGGCGTTAGAAATCGCTCCAAGATAGGCGCGCTGAACGGTGGAGCCGGCGTTTTTCGGCTCCAGATTAATCATACTCATATAGCCGTCACCCGCGGCTGCATTTGTCTGTTTCAATCCATAGGAGCTTGGTTGATTGGCGGCCGCGCTCGAAGAAGCATAGGCGAGGTTGTCATTGGTGTTACTTGTAATATTCCAAGAGCGGATGCCCACCATTCCGCTAACCGATAAGCCGCCCGCATTGCTGAGGCTCATAATATTAGTGCCACCTGTGGCGAAGCTGACCCAGCCAGCCGCGGGGGAATACATTCCAGTTGTCGCATCGCCCGAAAAGCTATAGGCGGGAGCGCCGACCGTACCTATTGGAGAAGCGAGAAGCGGGAAGCTGGGCGGAGCGCCAATTACATTTGTCCATGCGTTATTTTCAAACGCTTCGAACTTACTGCTATCCGTGTTGTAACGGATCATACCGTTCGTAGCATTTCCTGCGGGGCGATTCGCTGTGGTATCGCGTGGAACTAGGATCGCACTGTTTGTTCCCGTGCCTGCAACTTCAAATAGCGCTTTCGGTGATGTCGTTCCGATCCCGACATTGCCAGAGCTGTCGATGCGGACACGCTCCGTGGCGTTTGTCGCGAGAACAACAGGAGCACTGCTCACTGCCGCTAAGAGCAACCCTCCAGAGCCAGATGCGCGGACTGATGCGCCGGCTGCTGGATACATGCTTCCTAGTGCGTTCGTCGAGCCGTTGGCGGTAACCGAAATCCAAGAAGTGTCAGACTTAATCAGCTCATTCGCGATACTCGTTGAGTTCAGGTTATAAAGAGTCGAGACGACTCCACCCGCCGAGTTGCCTTGAACTTCGAATAATGATGAAGGCGTTGTCGTGCCGATACCGACGTTGCCGGAGCTGTCAATTGTCGTGCGCGGCGAATTGTTAGTATAGAGTTGCAAGGAACGAGCGCCGCTCGTACCTAAAACGAATGCATAGGAAGCGCTTAAAGGCGCGAATGCCCCTCCGGCACTTTGTTCCATTCCGATAAAGCCTGTGCCGCCGGAATTGTTGAATCCAAGATAGGCTGCGTTCGTGCCGGTTGTGGCCTTGATCTGCTGAGAGCCGGTTGCGCCTTGGACGTCGAGAACGTAGGACGGATTTGTCGTTCCAATACCGACATTCCCGCCGTTCGGCTGCAACAGCACGTACCCTTTAGTGGCGTTTGAAGTCGACTCGAGTTTAAGGTTTGCGGACGCCGTGGTGTTACCTAATACTGAATTTCCGCCGGCGTTGAAGTTGCCGGTCATGGCGACCGAGCCGTCTTTCATAAAGTCGCCGCTGCCAGTTCCCGTGCCGACGGTTTGCCAGGCCGAGCCGTCATAGAATTTTAATGCATTCGAAGCTGCCGAGTCGAAAGCCAAGTCGCCGGCTGCAGGTGAGCCGGGGAGTGCTGCGGGAGTGATATGAATTGGACCTGCCACATCTAATGAACGTGTGGGAGTTGTCGTTCCGATCCCGACATTGCCGCTGACAATCAAGCCGTAGGCAGGTGCGGCATTGGCACCGGCATAAGAGCCGATCGCAACCCCACCCAATACATCCAACGCCGAAAGAGGGCTAACTCCAATTCCTAGGCCGTAATTGTTACGCTTGAAAACATAGGCCGGGCTCCCCATCGCAGTCCCGCCATCGGTGTAACGTAAGAGAACCAAATCGGAGCCTGAGTTAGATCCCGATTCTGTCCCCTGAAGGTAGAATGTCATGCGATCTACGCCGGCCCGCTTATAGGAAAGGCCTCCGGCGCCGGAAGCCGCCGTATTAATAGTCACCCACGCGTTTTTATCCACCGAAAACTGTGATGTGCCGCCCACCTGCAGGTCCAAAAGTTTAGAGCCGAAAGCAGAACTGGTGTTGCTTACGTTAATTTTAGCCGCCGTAAATGCAGTCGCGCCTGAATTCCAGGTCTGTGCCACGTTCAATGCGGGAACACTTGTTGTTACAGTGCCGCCCGCTACATCAAGAGTCGCTGCCGGTGCCGCTGTTCCAATTCCGACATTTCCGCCGTTCGGCTGCAACAGCACGTACCCTTTAGTGGCGTTTGAAGTCGACTCGAGTTTAAGGTTTGCGGACGCCGTGGTGTTACCTAATACTGAATTTCCGCCGGCGTTGAAGTTGCCGGTCAT
>CAZVOP010000064.1:0-20039 GCA_964628445.1 uncultured Pseudobdellovibrionaceae bacterium
CTTCAATACTTTGGGTTGCAGAGACATGTTTGCTCCTTGAGGGGTTGTCATTTCCATAATTTAGAAACTCCTTTATATCTTAAAAACATTGGTTATGTACATCATAGATAGAGACCACCGTTAACCTGCAAGACCTGCCCGGTGATGTAAAGCGACGCGTCGCTTAATAAGAATGAGACGGACTGAGCAATATCAGTCACACTTCCCAGGCGTTGGAGCGGGATACGTGACTGAATAGACTCTTTTTGCTCATTTGAGAGGGCATCCGTCATGTCGGTCACAATAAATCCGGGCGCCAAAGCATTGACCCGAATCGAGCGGGAGGCCACTTCAAGCGCCACCGAGCGAGTGAATCCTTCTAAACCGGCTTTACTAGCTGCGTAATTGCTTTGCCCGGCGTTTCCCATTTGGCCAATCACACTCGAAATATTCACGATCGAACCCGATCGGGCTTTGATCATGGGTCGCATCACCGCTTTGGTGCATAAAAAAGCGCCGCGCAAATTGGTCGCCAAAACAGCATCGAAATCTTCATCCTTCATGCGCATCAAAAGACCATCGCGAGTTACGCCGGCATTGTTCACCAGGCCGTCGATGCCACCGTCGAATTTCTTAAAAATTTCGGAGAAGGCCGCGTCTACAGACTCGCTGGACGTGACATTCAAAGACACCAATAAATGCCCCTCGCCTTGAAGCCCGGCCATGACTTTTTCGGCACTTGCGGCATTTGACGAATAGGTCACGCAAACCCTGGCGCCTTGCTCGCTGAGGAATTGCGCGATACCGGCGCCGATTCCGCGACTGCTGCCGGTGACGACGATGCGCTTGCCTTGAAGAGTCATGAATCACTGCCTTTAAGTTGGATTTCCAAAGCCTTGATATCCTCTAATGAATTCACATTAAAAGTCGCAAGACTTCCGCCGTCAATTTTTTTAGCTAAGCCGCCCAGCACTTTTCCGGCGCCGACTTCCACCGCGCGGCGGATCTCTAAACCGGCCAGCCTTTGCACGCACTCGATCCAGCGCACGGGGGCGGAGACTTGTTTGATCAAATTGGCGCGCAATTGATCGCCTTCGCGCACCAATTCCGCGGAAACGTTTTGCACCACCGGAAATTCGGCATCGTGAAAGTCCATGCCGCGTAAAACTTTGCCCATGACTTCTTCAGCTGGCTTCATCATGGAGCAATGGAAGGGAGCTGAAACTTTTAGCGGAATAAATTTAACCCGGCCAGCACCTGCGATGATCTCAGGTTTAAAATTTGCGGCGGCCCAATCCAAAACCGTTTTTCTGCCGCTCACCACGATTTGTCCCGGAGCATTGATGTTGGCCGGCTGCATGGGTCCACTCTTCGTTTCTTTCTCGGCCCAAGCGCAAAGCTGAACCACTTGTTCACTTTCAAGCCCCATTACGGCGGTCATACCACCTTCGCCGACCGGTACCGCCGATTGCATGGCCTGTCCGCGTTTGCGCACGGCGATCATACCCTGCGCGAATGGCAAGGAACCTGCCGCGACGACGGCCGCATATTCACCGATCGAGTGTCCGGCGCTGGCGCGCGGAACAAAGCCCAACTCTTCGTTCAAAACCCGGTAAGTCGCGGTTGAAACCAAGAGCAAACATGGTTGCGTATTTTCAGTCAGCGCTAGATCGCTTTCTGAGCCTTCGAAACATAACTTTTTAAAATCGATCGCTAAAGTGTCGGAAGCTTCTTCGAAGCAACGTTTTGCCACCGGAAATTGATCGTATAAGAATTTTCCCATCCCCGGGCTTTGCGAACCTTGACCGGGGAACAATGCCGCCCATGCCATCTTAGTACCTCATTAGAATTGAACCGCTCGTGATCCCGGCGCCGAAGGCCGTCAGCAAAAGATTTTGTCCGCGTTGAATGCGTCCGTCGCGTATCGCCCGATCAAGCGCGATGATCACGCTCGCCGCCGACGTATTGCCCATGTCGGCTAGCTCAACCACCACTTTACTCATGGGAATGCCGAAATGTTTCGCCACCGCTTCGATAATGCGTAAGTTGGCCTGGTGAGGAATCACCCATGAGACCTCTTCCGGATCCATATTGTTGGCCTCTAAAGCCTCGCTGCATGCCTGTGACATGGTCACCACCGCATGCTTGAAGATTTCACGGCCCTTCATCTTAACGAAGTGCAAGCCCTCATCTAAAACCTTTTGCGAGAGGGGATGGGCTGAGCCCCCGGCAGGCAAGGTAAATAGATCGGAGATTTCACCGTTGGCATGAAGATGAATGCTGTAGACTTGTGCGGGATCGCTTTCCGGGGCACGTGACACAATCGCGGCTCCCGCGCCGTCACCAAACAGAATGCAAGTCTCACGGTCTTTGTAATTCACCAAGCGGTGCAGGATTTCGCCGCCGACGACCAGAATATTTTTGTAAGTGCCCGAACGGATGAACTGATCGGCGATGGAATAGCCATAAACAAAGCCCGTGCAAGCGGCGGAAATATCGACCGCCATGCAATGACCGGCGCCTAATTTCTTTTGTAAAACGCAGGCCGTATTCGGCATCGGTTGATCGGGGGTCACTGTGGCGACAAGAATCATGTCGAGATCGCGTGGCTCAAGACCGGCTGCGGTTAAAGCTCGCTTCGAAGCTTCAAGCGCCAGATCGCTGGTGTTGACTCCGTCTTCGGCTATACGGCGCGAAACAATGCCGGTACGCTCACGAATCCATTGATCGTTGGTTTCAACTAATTTTTCCAGATCTTCGTTTGTTAAACGCTTCTCGGGTAAGAATGAACCGGTCCCCGCGAGGCGTGACCTATACTGTGGCATTCTTTAGGCTTGAGCCGTAACCACTTCCCGGCCTTTATAGTACCCGCAGGAAATGCACATGTGGTGAGGCTTAGCGAGCGCTCCGCAATTCGGGCAGGAATGAACTCCCGGAGGAGTCAAAAAATCGTGTGCACGACGCATGTTACGCTTTGAACGTGAGGTTTTTTTCTTGGGAGTTGGCATACGTCACCTTATATCTGCTCTCAGATATATCTGATCTTCAATATATCTGATCTTAATTTTTAAAAACGAACGGCCATAATAATCATAAGGCCAAACAAATCAACCCTTTAATTTCACTTTTTGCAGCACTTCGAAGGGGTTGACCTTAATGCCCTGGCCGGGCTTTTCCTCGCCAAAGCTTAACCATTCGCGCTCGGGCAGCTCTTTTGCTTGGGCGCAGCGGTCATCGACCCCGGGGCTGCAAAGGGGGCGGATGGGCTCGTTCAAGGCGATCATCTCATGCATATAGTCGCGCACCTTCAGCACTTCCGAATCCAGCATCAGGCAATCGGGGCCGCCACTGGCCCATTCGTGCGCGTGATTGGCGCGGCTGTGGTGTTCATTCTTATTGAGCGGTTTTTCCACCACCAGAAGTTCATGCAGCTTTTGTTGAATGGGAAACTTAAATTCGGTGCCGCAAGTCGCGCAAGGAAGATCCATGCTGGTTTGAACCTCGCCCCTCAGATCAAAAGCGTTACCCACGGGCGTAATGGTGAAGCGCACGGAATAGGGATTTTCACCCACCAAATCGTGAATGGCGGCGGTCAATTCGCCGGATTCACGGTCATAGGCGAACTCCCGGCCCTCGGCGGGCAAATCCTTGAGGGTAATTTCATAGGGCGTACTTGAGCGTGGTTTCATGGGCGCCAATGTAGGCGTATGGCGCGATGCAGTCAAGGCCTCCAACCGAAGTGTTCTCGGCTATTATGGCATGGCAAGGGATAGGTGAGCCTTTTGAATAAACCAAATCTGAAATTAGTGTGGTCAAACGACCCCCGCGATAAAACCAAGGTGGACGGGAAGACCGATAAGAAGAAAAAGATCCCCGAGTCCACCGACGCCTATGTATTAAGTATGAAGTGGACGGCGGTCTTTCGCCTGGAAAAAGGCGGTCGTGGCGGGAAGATCGTCACCGTCATCGACCAACTTCCACGTCAAGACAAGTTCGTCGGCGAGTTGTGCAAAGAATTAAAATCAAAATGCGGATCCGGTGGCACGTATGTGATCGGCGACGAAGCGGCCCGGATCGAAATTCAAGGCGACAAGCGTGTCGCGATCAAGGCGATCCTCGATAAAAGGGGAATCAAGTATAAGGGTATGTGAATTATGGTGGCGCGACTCCTCGCGCCTGCAGGAATCTGCGAACGGCTGCGGCCCGCGGTCGCGAAGCCGCGTTTTTAGGAAAGGTGTGAAGAGTCCATCGGTGGAGCTCACCTTCATCTTGCAGCTTATGAACAAGTTGAATCTCCGCCCATTGGAGCGACTTTTTGTCCAAAGCCCCTTCGCACGACAACTTCGCTTCAAATTCTTCGTTTAAACCGTCCTCCATCCAGGCTTTCCAATCTTCAAGGCTTCCGATAACGGGACCGTCACCCAAGATTCCTAAGAGTTTCCCGCGCCCGATGGGAATAAGCCAATGTCCTTTGGCCGAAAAGGTCGTCTGCTGAAGCTTGATGTGGGCCTTCAGGTTTTTAAGGCCGATGTAGGCGAGGTCACGTCCGCAAGCGCACGCAATAATGTCTGCCGGATTTTGATCGGCGGGAAGGATGACTCCCGGTCGCGAATTCTCTCGGCTCCTCAATACGTTACTCGCCAGCTGCACGAACAAACTGCAATCACAAACAACCGCCCCATTTCGACTTTGCAGCTCTTGCATTCTTTCCGTCAGGGATTTGGGTAAAATCAGCGCCGTGCCGACGGAGTCCGGCGGGATTTTGAACTCAACGGGCTCGGAGTCTTCCAAAATAAGTCTTGGAGAAACCCCTCGGTATTGGGCGGTGAACTTTATGCCGCTATTTTTAAGTTGCGTGAGCGGGTCGGCGAAGAGGGGGAGGCCCATGAATAATAAGAAGAGGATAGACATGAGACGAAGGCCGAGCAATCGCCATGCCGAAGATATGACCTAAAGGTTGCCTCGCTCTTGATATCGGATCACTGAGTAAAAGCGGTAAGATAGATTGAATTACACAAGAATTGGTTACAGCGGATTTTTTCGAGCAACTAAAATTATTTCTTGGACGGCCCGAATTGGGTCTTCATTATTAAACTAATCTAATATGGTATTGATGGCTTCGCTTGAGTCTCTTCTTCAGTCCAGTTTTCGGCACCTAAGTCATGCTCATTGTATGGCGCGACGCAGTCAAGGGTCTAACCCAGGTGTCCTTGGCCCGCTTTGTCCGTAACATAGGAGAATGCGATTTTGCCTTCTGATCCTTCTCTTTTGCGGCGTAGGCCGCACACATGCCGACATTTCTTGGGTTAAACTTGAAAGTTCAACGCCCGTTTACAAAACAGGTGACGAGAGCTCGGCACTTTTGGTGATGGCCAATCGCGGGGAACGAATTGCCGTACGGGCGGAGAAAAACGGTTTTGCCCGCGTGCAAATCAAACGCGGTGGCAAATGGCGCACCGGCTACATTCGTCTGGATGAGCTTGAAGTTCAGACCACGCCGCAGGGTTGGGGATTCGGCGGCGGCGGGATGTACTCCTATCTTCGCCATACCGGCAAAAAATTCGAAACCGAAGATCAGGTGAATTATAACACGGGGGCGACGACGAGCACCGCGGTCTCGTCTTGGTTGGCGGCGCAGTCGGGACGTAAAAATTTTTGGCGAGTGATCTTGGCCTACCGCCTGACCGACTTCAACAGTATGGCGTCGACCGACGTTTCGGGGGCGCCGAGCAAGAAGGTGCAGTTGCATTACTCGATGGCATCAGGCGTTTTACAAAAACTTTGGACGCCGCTGAGTAAGCCTAACTTCTATTGTGGTTTAGGTGTTGAGATCAGCCGTGCATTCAGCGCCACTTTGAAAATAGACAACAATAAACTGCCGGTCGATCAGTCGACGCTTCCTAATTTCGTCGGCGGGCAAATCATCGTGGGCGAGCAGTTCTTTATCGCGAAAAGCATTTCGCTATTCATTGAAGGACGTTTGCTGGGCTATCCCAATCAAACGCCGATGATTTTTGGGGCCGAGCTGGCTTCAGGAATCGTTTATTGGCCGTGAATGCGGGCCGGGTTGTTTCAAAATGAGACAGTGCGCGGGAGCCTTATCGTAAAGTCGACAGTGCGACCTAAACCCATAGTCATTCCGCGCGGTTTACGGTCTGTCGACTATTCGTACAGGTGCCGAAGATAGCAATCCCCGTGTCTAAAGTTTGTACAGGTTTTGGACTTAAACCGCATTATCTTCACTACGGGCCGTGGCACTTCGGTTGCAATGAATGACTGCAACAGGGAGTTGTTATGAAGGCACTTATTCAAATCGCGGCACTTATGATTGCAGGCATGAGCGCCTCTGCATTCGCGGACAGCACCGTGACGAAGGCGGCCCTTCATGTCGACTTTAACCGCATGATCGAAGACAACAATATCGCTAAGGTTGAGATGAAAAAGGATATCGATCAAAAGGCCCAAGCTCTGCAAGACGCGTCGGATAAAGCCGAACGCGAGAAGATTATTGATTTTGTCGACGTTGAAGTCGGTTGGGGTGAAGCTCCGCCGATCGTGGATCGCCGTTATGACAGCGTAGGCGAGGCGCGCCTTTACAACATGAATGACAAAGATCTCGAGAGCCACGAAAGCGGTTCTTAAGATTTAGGCTGTCCTTGATTTAAAATTAAAAGATTCCATAGACCCCCATACCCCCTATGGATGACCCCACTCGAGCCGGCTGGTCCCCACCATGCCGGCTTTTTTTTATTTTGCGGGACCCTTCGGGAAAAGCTCTTTGATCGCGTTCATGATCTGATTCGGGCTCTTCAAAATCGTCGTCCCGATCCACGGCCATGTGCCTTTAAACCCCTCAACATGTTGCACTAGATCTTGGTAGCCGCCCCAATCGCCGTTGGTGGTGATGGCAAGGCCTGCATACTGAAGGTCTTTCGACATTTTGTTCAGCTCTTGCACGAACTGTTCGCCGTCGGCGGTCTCGCCGTCACCGATGGTCAGAACATATTTGTTCCAGCGTGAATTCGGATATTGCTCGAAAATCTTTTGATCGAGCTGAAGGGCCGGCGCATAGGCCGTCCCTCCGCCTTTCCAGTAAGTCCAAATGCGGCTTTCCGGAACTTCCTCGGCGGCGGAATCGAAAGCGACGTAATGGATCTTGACGTTCTTATAAACGGCCGAGAGCAGCGCTTTAAGATTGAAGACCAAGTTCTTCGCCATCTGCATGCGCTCGCCCGTCATGCTTCCGGTTAAATCGATATTCACGATCAAAACCGCATCGAAGTCCGGCTTAGGCCTTTCGGTTTTGTCGCGCACGATGTAATCCGACGGGTCGATGACTTTCATGCCTTCTTTGATCAACTCGTAGGCGCTGACTTTTGACGTGTCGCCTTTGGCTTTGCGCATCGCCATCGCCAACTCATGAGCGCGCTTGGCGATTTCTTGCCAGACCAATTGGCCGTTGGGCTTATGAACCGTTCCGTGACTTACGCGGCGGGTTTCTTGGCTTTGGCCTTCGGTGCGGCGAAGATTGGGAAGCTCGAGTTCGTCGGCCAGCAATTTTCCATACAGTGAAAGCGGGATTTCGATATCGCTTCCGTCTTGGCTTCCGCCATTGCCCGGTTGCGGTTCATCCCCGTTGTTGTCGGAAGGATCGCCTTGTTGGTCGCTTTCCTCGTCGCTGCTGTCGCCGTCGCCTTTTCCTTTACCCTGTTGCTTGGGCTTGCCGAACAAATCGCCGGGTAGGTACTCGCCGGCCGAGAGCTGCGAGCCGTTATCGTCTTCTTCCCAATTAGGCTTATGTGAACCGTCTGATTGATCGACTCGACCCACAGGCTTACTTTTTTGCATGAGCGCCTGATACTGTTGATCGTAACCGAATTGCGGGATCTCCGGCAGAACGCGGATCTTTACGCCTCTGGCTGATGGAGTCACCGCACCCGAGTTAACGGCCTTCTTGAACATTTTCGGAAAGCGCACTTCGATCATTTGGATCAACTCTTGAAGAGCATGTCCCGCATGAGGTGCGTATTGCACGATCTCCATCGAAGAGTCGGTGGTGTGATCGGCAACCATCATGCTGGGCTCGGCCCATTTTTTTCGAATATTTTCCGCTAATCCGTCATGCAAGCTGGCCAGCATATCCTCTTGATAGTGCTCGATCGCCATTTTACCGATCGTTTGCAGCTGCTCGATGGGCTGGCGTCGGCCTTGCTCTTCAATATAAACTTCGACATGGCCGTTCGGGCTGACTTCGAACTCGACCAATGTTGGTTGAAAGCTTTGTTGGAGCGCGCCGCTTTGCATGGCGACTTTCTCCAGCTCCTCGGGGCTTAAGTTTTTGACGTAATCAAGAATATGTTCCTGCGGTATATGCGGAGAATTCTTCTGATAATAATCGAGGATCAATTTTTTAAGATCGAGATCTTTGGCGGGCGCCCATTTTGAACTGATATAGCCCGAGAGATGCGCGCGTTTATTGAATATCTGTGTTTGCACGAACAATGTTTTGATCGCGGAAATGGGTTCGATCGGCAAGTTATGCTGCAATTCCTGGCGGAAGTTCAACGTCGAAGAATCGTGCAGAGCTGGATTCTCAAAGACAATGCGTGGAACCATAAAAGAGCGGTCGACCAGTTTGCGAATCAAATATTTTTGCACGCGATCGGCACTTCGGGTCAGCGCGATGAATTCCTGCTTATCGGGAGGAACCCCTTGCTTCATTTCCTGCTGTTGGGTTTTGCGGAACATGAACAGACGCCATTTATCGCAAAATTCCTGATCGATGGTCATTTGTAACCATTCGTAATCGGTCATTTTGGCGTAGGTCTGGCGGGCCCAGGCGATAAAGGCGCGATCTTTTTCTTTCTCCGAAAGCTTTTGAATATCGTTATGGCGGAGGAATTGTTGATACATATTCCACCAGCCCATAAGGCCGACCCAATAAGGATTGCTAAGCGAGGGAAAGGCCACGCCGCCCATAAGAGAGGCGTACTCGATCACATCTTTGGATGTGGTCCAGGGCGCATGACGCGCGATCAGGTATTGCTGCATCGTCGCCCAGCCTTCATTCATGATCTTGCTGTTGGCGTAAGCCGGATAAACGCGATTCACGCGTTCAAAGTACTTAAGGATGTCCTTTTTCCACTCGGGAGTATTGGGGTCAAACTGCTGAGTCAGGGCCTGCAAGGTATTGGCGGTCGATCCCCACTGGGTCTTCTCTGAAGATTTTTGACGTGTGGTGGGCGCGAACTTTTCCGGCATCTCCACGGCGCCGTAGGTGAAATCTTGCATGTACTGGATCGAGTTCAGGTGTTGAGCGAAAAGAGCCACTTCGTCGTGATCGTGTTTCTCATAAGCGTCGGCAATCAAATTGGCGAGCGTCATGCCGTCCGCGGGCGGATCGATCTGACGATCGAGAATGACCCGGGCGGTGTTGGCCATATCGTTGTGACCCATCACGTGCATCAAGACCGCGCGCTGGTGAACGAGAGTGGTTTTATCGGAATAGTAGCTGCGGCAAGTGGGGCAACCGGGAGTGACGAATTCAAGAACGCCCATGACCGAGCCCATCGAGGTCGCGAGTTTGTGACCGTCCATCCAGGTGGGCAAAGGTTGTCCGCCCATTGCCGCCATGACGTTCAGCTGCTCATCGGGCACGAAGTAAAATTTGTGCGGAGGTGTCGCTAAGCCCAAGTCGTGGGCGATGTCGGTGATGATCTTGGCGTCGGCGCGCAATTGGCGTTCCAGGTTTTCGTCCCGTCCGCTGGTGTGAAATTCGATCGCTCCGGCCTCTTTTTGTGCCCCGGAAGTTAAAACTTCCTCGCAAGAGAATTGAGCCAGCGGCTGAATGGGATTGCGGGCCCTGACCGCGAAGGCATTAGAGGAAAGCAAGCACGTAAGAATCAATAAAAGAGTTCTCATGGTTTGGACTCCAATAAGCGTTCACAATGGTCGCTGTAATCCCGGCGCACGTTCGTTTGGCTCTCGCTGGAGTATTCCGTGCTCAATTGGCTACTCTCCACCAGTTGCATGATCAGCTCCGGCGATGATGCACGAATGGGCGAATACTTATAGTCGAAGAAGTAAGACTTCACGCCCGGCGACTGGCCGAGCACCTGGTCTTGGACGACTTGATCCAGCGAGCGGATGATGTGCTTATCGATCTGAATCCACGGTAAATCGCCGATGGCTTTATCGACTAAAAAGTAAAATATCCGGGCGATCGAGTATGGAGCGATATGGCTGTCGGTGATCTCCGAGCGATCGCGCAAGCTTGGGTCGTTGATATCGGCGATAAACTTCCAATAGAGTTCACGCAATTCTTCAATGCTCGGTCTGAGATTCGCTTCGCTCGAAATCATCGGAAGCTTGCGCACCCATTGGTCCGGGTTGGGCATTCCTTCGAGACTGTCGAGATGATAAAATCTCTTTGCATTCTTCTGGATCACATCCAAAACCCGGTGGTAATAGCGGGTGATCATCGCAGGCCGGCTGTTCGCGGAAGAATCCCCACGGCCGGTCAACAGGATGTCCCATCCGCCCGCGCTCTCGGTCTTTGAGATCGGGATCGGGAAATAACGGCGAGTTGTCGGCGAAATTTGGTCCATGATCTCTTTGAACAAGGCTTTGTCGCCGGCGGTCTTCAGATTAAAGCCGGCCGGATCAAGGCCTAACTCGCTAAGCGGCAGCTCCAGATTTTCATTGAGGTGATCGCGCAGGCCCATCATCGCGGGCAGCAAGAAGTTGCGTTGATTGTCGATCGATTCGGAGAAACGAACGTCGTCTTCAAGAGAAATCAGGAATTGTTCAAAAAGCGGCAAGCGATAGTTGCGCGAAAGCGTGCGGATAAACTGCAGTTGGCTTTCGGGATTGGTGTCGTTCAGCGGCAACACTTTGGTGGAGCGCTCGACGAACTCTTCGATGCGGCCTTTGTCCGAGTTGTCATGGCTTTCACCGGAGCCCGCTATGGAGAACCCGGATTTCAAACGCCGACGTCCAGGCACGACGTGAAAGAGCGTTCCATTCGGGAACAATTGTGGATCGACTTGATCGACAAGAGCCGCGCTCGCGGTCGATAAGAAAGTACGGGCATCCATATCCGGAAAGTTATCGGCAACGGCCCGGATAGCCCCCGCCGAGTTGATCACCAACTTCTGCTTGCGCAACATAATGTCACGCGCGGTCATCAAGCTGTCTTTGGAAAGAGCCGGCGCTTTCGCTCCGTGCGCGAACTTCATCAAATTGTGAATCGCGCCGACACGTTTTAAGAACGAGCGCTCAACTTTCATGTCTTTGGTCGAAAGCGAAGCCAATAGAATTTCTTCGAACGTCGCATGGCGATCTTTCTCTTTGCGATAAGAATCGATCAAGTTCTGATTCTCGGTCGGGTTCAAATTGATAAACAAGTGCAAGTGACGAAGCGGAACGTTAACGGTGTATTCGCCGTTCAGAGTCGGTGCCGAATAAAGCCCTTGCGTCTCCATCAAGGTTCTGACGAAGCCGAGCAATTGAGTGCGTACCGATTCAGGAGCGGCATGGAAATCGTCGAAGAAAATCGCGCCGCGAAACCCGAAGGTCAGGAAGTTATTGATGTGATCGCGGACTTCTTCAAACGTCAATTGTTCGCTTGATTTGCCGCCGCCATTGCGACTTTCAACCATTTTGCCGACGTTGATGCGGATACTCTGCGCATCGTAGTTTCGCGACGGATTGTTGAAATCGTAGCGAACGGGGAATAGCCAGTCGAGGATTCCCGTAACCATGCGTGTTTTTCCGCTTCCGGATTCGCCGATGAAAATATGCGAACTTGGAATGCTGCGGGTCGGATCAAACTTTAAAACCGAAAGCATGGTCTTAATCACGCGGGCTTTGATCGCAAACGGACCTTCGACGCCTTTGTCCTGAAGCATGCGTACGGCATCTTTGCGGCTTAAGATGAAGATCGGATCGTCGGGCGGCAAAGACTCAAGATTGACCGGGATATCGAAAACCGATGTGAGCACGCGTTCGACGAACGCCTTGTCGATAACCTGGCTGCGCCGGGCCGTGCGATCCTTTAACAGTTGCTGAGCAAAAAGATTGCGAAACTGAACGAATGCGGTAAGTCCGTCCATATTGGCGTTTTCAGCTTCCGAAGCCACGCGCATGACGGCGTATTCAAGGACTTTGGTCATCTGCGCTTCGGCGGTCACCAGATATTGGCGGGCGATACCTTTCGCATCGAACTGATAGCGCAAGATCTTAACGTTCTTATCTTCGAATACCTCGGCCAACAGGCGCGCTTGGTCTTCGGGCGTGGGCAGCGGGAAATCGATCACTTCGAAGAAATTATCGAGGCCGACATCAATCTCGGGCTCGGCTTCCATCTTCGCTTCTTCGAACTCGTCTTTTGTTGAAACAATTAAAGTGTTGTAGTTGCGCGTGGGTTTCTTCGCCAGCTCGTCAGGTTGCAAGGGCTCGCCTGCAGCCAACAGATAAAGCGCATGTGGAAGTTGGACTTCTTCTTCCGCGACGGTCTCTTCACCGAAATCGGGAGATCCCTCTTCGGCACCTTGAAGTAAGCGCAAGTGAAAATTGGAGGTCTTGGCCGCCGGACGCCCGACGTTGTTGATCTGGGCCATGTCAGCCAAAATCATATTGCTGTTCTGATTCTGGCGCTGAATCATATCCAGATTGTCCAAGAAATCGTCTTGATTGGAGGCTTCCGGATCCAGCTGAAAGACTTTAAGGGAACGATTGGCCCAGTTGAACGGGTTGGTGTCGCGCTCTTTCACGCGGCGTCCGTAACGAGTCAGAATGACCTCATTCACATACTTCTTCATGCTCTCAGGCACCAGCAAGATCTTGATCTTATTGCTGGTCTTTTCTTGCGCCATTTTGTCGAGCAGGTCGAACAACTTGCCCCACAGGTAGCCGGCTTCGGCATCCTTGGTGCGCTTCGTGATGAACGGGAATCTTTTTTCTAAGTCCGAGATCGGCAGCCGCCACGGAATCTTTTTTTCTTCAAAGTGATCGAACTCGTCGCTGGGCTTGGAGTCCCAAATAAGCTTGACGCCTTTTTCGCTGCTCGGGCGAAACTGACGGCGTTCGAAAACATTCATCATTTCAAAGCGGCGGTCATCGCGCGCCAGCTTTGGCGTCATGACGAAATTAAGCCTTCCATCTTCGTCAAAGACCATGCGATCGAGAATCTGTGAAGAGTCCAAAACCTCTTTCGCCAGCAGCATTTCTTTTCCGTAAACACTCGCGTTGGGAAGCGATCCACGTTCGGCCGCAATTTGCACCGTGATGGCCGTGGTGAAGCCCAACATCTTGCCGTCTTTTTCCAGCTCGTAGCCCAGGACGATAACGATGTTTTTTTCATGCGCCTTACGGCCCATGAAAGCGCGGACGGAAAGCAGATTCTTAAAAGGGATCGGTACATTGACGTCGGTGAAGAGAGTTGGAAACTTCTTTTCACCTGAAGAGATCGCGCTGACCAGTTTGAAACCGGCCGCACCTTTATTGAAGGTCGGGTCAAGAGCCATGATTTTAATCGAGATCGGTCCCAGGCTCTCGGTCTTGGTGGCGCTGACTTCGCTTAAAACCGGGATTTCATTTAACACTTCATGCTCGTCACGCTCCGCGCGCGTGAGAATCTGCCCGATAGAAGAGTTCACTTTGTGTTGAGCCGATTTTGAATAGAGTCCCGAAGCATTTGCAATCAGCTTACTGGGGGCGTATTCGCGGTATTCAAACGACTGCGCCGACTCGATTCGGTGCAAGGGCTCGCCAAATGCATAGGCCACACGGCCGGATTTGGAGTCCGTGATATTAATGAGCGGCTTCGAACGATCTACGATCTGTTTGTACTCTTCAACCGTCGAAGTTAGCGGAGTTAACGAATCAAAAAGGATGTTCTTTTCGACTTCTGAAACCCGGGCTTTGAGCTCAGGTTGGACAAGGCCTTTGTCTAAAACAGTGACTCGGTCCTCGACCAGTACGGCTCCGGTCGAATAATAGGCAAGACGATAAGCGTCCACTTTACCCGTGCCGTTTGCAAACTTCGTCGAGATGAAGAGGATCTTCCTCGTGATTCCGCTTTCTAAAGCGCTATTTTGCGAAACGAAATGCTCATACAACTCGAAATCGCCTTGCCCGGCCGGGCTGTCGCCAAGCTCGACGATGGTTAGATTGTAAGATTTTTGAGCTAAGAAGAGTTTCCCATTTGCGGAAAAAATCGAATACGACAAGTCTCCTTCACCGAAGATGGCGGCCTCTCCGGGAGATTTAAAATCCAACAGCATAGGACGAACTTCCTCGCCCTCATTCTGGATCGTAAGCTTACCGACTTGGCTGCGCATGTCGTAATGTTGCACATATTTGAACAACTGCTCAGGATGCTTAAACTCGAGGCTCGGGGAAAAGGCGCCGCTCAGTTGCCCCGTACGCAAATCGACTTCGACGGGCGGCATATTCTTGTTGGAATTTTTCTTGAGCAGGTCGGCCAAGGCTTTGGCAACCAAGCTCTCATGTTGCGAGAATACAGAAAGATCGGTGCTCTGAATAAAGTCGGTCGCGACGCCGGAGCGAAGCCGGTAGTTTCTTTTATTGGAAGGGTCGGCAACAACCAGTTCGCCGAGCGCGGTCTGCGGATAGAACTTGTAATCAAGGACCCACGGTTTGCCGATCAATTCATAGGTGCTGCGACCGTTCGTCATCGGTTTAACCGCGATCGCGAAAGTGATCCCGTCGCCGCTGCATGAGTCGCAGCGCACGCTGACCAGGACCAACTGAAAATCCAACTCATCAAAATTCTGCTCGAGGCTGACGACCGAAACATCGTCGACCGAATGAATATTCGGCAAAGTTCTCTTTTGACCGGTCAGCACTTCAATTAAGGGGAATTGCGGCGAACCGATATGCAACTCGGAGCCGGGAACAGAAGGATCAGAAAACAAGTTCACCAAATGAAGGCGGCCGTCCACAACCAAAAGGGTGTGATAGAGCTCGTCTTTTTGGCTGAGTTTTAATTGTTTAAGCCAAAAGCCCTTGCGGTCGTCTTGAAGAACATTGCCCTTCAAGATTTGCCGCCATGATTCTTGCGAGCGACCGTAAATACCCGGTTCGCGGTTACTTCCACCTTCTTGGTCTTTTGTGACCACCATAAACGGATTTCCGCCGTGATGGATCGAGGTCACCAATTCGTCAGTATTAGCCAAAGCCCTTTGCGGGGCTCCGGTAATCGAAAGAAGTAAGAGAGTCGCAAGAATGAACTTCAAATTAGAAACTCCTACTGACGGTCTTGTTGAGTTTGAGCAACGAGTGAATCGATGCGTCCCTTAAAGCGCAGTGCCGCGATCGCCGAAACCTCGTCGTAGCCGAGTTTCGCCATATTCTTGAGTACGGTGGAGTATTGCGAACGAACTTCCGTATCGCCTTCGCCGGTCTGCGCGAATTTCGCCAAATCCGTTACGGAAACAAGGCGGGTCGTGAGTTTCGCGTAGTAAGACGCGATCGCCGACATTAAACCGTCGTGAGTGACTTCATCGCCGTTCTTCGTGTTGCGGAACTCTTGATGGTACATCGCGATTTGAGCGGGATCGAGCGGGCGTCCTTGGCTGCTCTGGAAAATCTGGCGCACGATAGCCAAGCGCTCTTGGTCGATCGGCTTTTCCTCGTTGGTGGCCTTCGAGCGGTAAGTCAAAGTGCGGGGATCGCGATAAAGCGCGGTCATCTCGTCAAACATATCGTAGTAAGCGGCCTTGATCGACGCTTGGTCGGCCGCCATCGCCAAAGTGACGTCGCTCTCGATGTACGGAATAATCAAGCCCGTCGCCACACGCATCGCCAAGTCATGCCATTTGAGGCGCGTCTTGTTGTCGTGCGTTTTGATCTTCTTGTTGGTCATCATCTCCAAGAAAGTCTTAAAGACAAGATCGGGGCTGACCGTGTTGCGATTCTCGGGGCGCTGAGCTTCACTCACCACACGAGACAACCAACGGCCGCCATCGCGTGAAGCGATTCCTTCGGAACCTTCATCGAGCAATTTACTCAAGCGGCGCAAGTCTTCGATCTCACCGTTGGTGATGTCCGGCAGTTTGCCTTCTTCGAAGCGAATGCGCGTGATCGGATCGCGGAATACGGTCGAGCCGACGACTTTTGAACTAGGCATGACTTCTTTAGCCTGAGCGACGTCGGTGTTCATACGAGTCGCCGCAATGATGTAAGACATCAAGCGGATCGCATGCGGGCTGAATTTCACTTCGCGGTCACCGACCGGAAGAACCAACTTGTAGCGATAATCGGGCCCTGAATTGGAAGCCTGAGCCGCACGCGGGTAGACTTGCGACATATCGGCGACTTCCAGCGGTCCCGGATCGGAATCGTCACCGTCAAGGCCGGGGAGTTTTTGCATCTTCAAACGAGTCGCATAGTTGTGCAGCAGAATCTGTGAAATCTGCGTGGGGCTGGTGGTCCACGGCATTTCAACAATCAAGAAGCGATCGACCAATGCGTGCATATTCAAATCGGCCAACACCTCTTTAAGACTTGAGGTATTGGTTGCGGTCAAGAACACGGTGTCGAGCGGGAAGTCCGGCGAACCGTTGATGCTGACTTTACGTTCCTGGAAGATACGCAGAAAAAAGCGCAAGAGTTCTTTCGGATTACGTAAAACTTCATCCAAGAAAACCACGTTTCCATGGCCCTTCAAAATCTTCGAAGGCTCCCATGAGAAAACGTTCGCCGGGCCATGAGTCACGCGCATAACCGGATTGGCCGCAAGAAAAATACCAGAAACATCGACGTCGTCGCCTTGTGCATCGATGACCGGAAGAGCGCCGGAGGTGGAATCCCAGATCACACGGCGAAGCTGGGTATGTTTGCTAAGAGCCGCGACGATTTCATTCGAGGTCAGATCCGAGCCTTTAAGATTGCGATAGTGCATAAGAACCGCGCGGCGAATTTCATCGTCTTGCGGGTTGAGTTCTTCATAAGGAGCTGCGTCTTGACGGCCTTCAGTCATTTTTAAGACCGACGCGTTACCCATCGCGATGACTTTTTGGCGAAGCTCTTTGGGCAGCAACAAAACGGGGGAATCGTCTTGAGCCGCTTTAAGCGTGCCGTTGGTGTCTTGAATTCGGGGATTTGCTTCGACAGCGAGAGGGATGTTTTTTAGGCCGACCCATTCAAAGGTCCAAAGAGCGTAAGGAGAATCTTTTGTCGCCGTCGCGATTTGAAAAGATTCACGCAAAACTTGGATCGTTTCCGATTTACCCGAACCATGAGATCCGACTTGCAGCGGGACAGAAGCCGCGGAACGATCGCCCATGGCTTGAGCGTCAACGTTATCAAATATGGATTCAATCGAAGCTTCTTGGCCGATGATACGCTTGCCGTTGATGCCTTTGCTTACGACGTCGTAAACGACGATCTCTTGGGGAAGTCCAGGAAGGCGAATTTTCTCACTGCCTCCGCTGCGCACCAATACCGAAACGCGCTGAGCGGCGTTCATGATCATAAAAGGATTTTTCACGACCAAGTTTTTAGTTGGATCGGTGTCGATCAGATCCCGCAACGGACGGCGCATGGCGAGAACTTCAAGTTCTTCTTCTCCACGTGCACCCATCTCGGTGTCTTCGAGCATGGTCGATCGAAGGAGTTGCGCGCACTCTTCTTCAAGACCCGGGATATCCGCGTTCACCGGCTTCATACCCAACACGAAGCTCAGCAAAATAACGGACCATAGTAAACGACTGATGCTAGCCATAGATTCCCCTCTTTTAGCTTTCTGAATGAGTGGTCGGTCTACGGTTCACCGACTTCGACTGTCAAAAAGAATTCCAAAATGGAACCAGTGCCTTTACTGGCCGCGTGACGAATTATTTTCCATTGAATTGAAACTTTAGTTCCATTCCGTGCTGGAAATGCGCGCAAATTTTTATCACGATCAATTTCACCGAGATGACCAAGCCAAAAAGCAAGCCGACAATTTTTTTCAATTCATTTTTGGGCGTTCCGATATTCCTGGCAGCCATCACAGTTCGTAATATCTGGGATCAGGAATGTTTGGCCAATTGAATCACAGGATTAAGCGACGTAGTTCTTCCTGAGAATATATATAGTCTGCGTAAATCATGGTGTTGGTGATGTTGCGGTGGCCGAGCGCCACCTGAATCAGCCGCAGGTCTTTGGTCTTTTTGAACAACCTGATCGCAAATGTGTGACGAAGCGCGTGCAATTTTTTATGGACGGGCCGGTAGATATCCCAGATTTGGCGCAGGCGGTTGTAAGTGATGGAAAAAATCAAATCGCTTTCATTGTTCTTCAGCTCACTTTCCAAGCGCTTGAAAAGCCATGACGGTAAGGGGATCTCGCGGTCATTGCTGCCCTTAAGGCCGCGGATAAAAACGGACTGCTCGTAAGTGTTGAGATCTTCGCGACGTAGATTCAAGGCCTCTTGAGCCCTGGCTCCGGTGTGCAAAAGCGTCCAAAGCAAAGTGCAGTTGCGCGAATCCTTATCTTTAAATGACTCCAAAATATACTGCAGTCGATCGACCTCGGCCTCGAGCAAATATTTATTTTTGTTGAGGGCATATCGGCGAGTGTTCCGAGTCGCTTTTTTAGTCGAGGCCTCTACTGCCATGCATCATTCTCGCTTGTGGAAAATAAGTATATAAAATATCTTTAGACGCAATAAGGCATGCATGCTTTATCGCATTTCACGACCGATTGTGGATCAATGGTGGACTAAATTTCGTATTATTACAAGCACTTAATACTGTAACTTATAGTTATAATCCACAGTCGATTTACAAATATGGCACCCGGCGGTATCACCTTGAAATCCGATCGATAGATACATAACTTTAGTAGATCAAGACCTTCGCCTCGAACTTGTGACTCACAATTATAAATATTGTGAAACACAAAATTTAATTGTGAAATACATCAGTAGGTATGAGGGGTGTGCATGGACATTGATCTAGGTATTGAGGGGTCGCCGAATCGGGAAGGCGGCGAGTCGTCGGAATTGAAGGTCAAATCTTCGCTTCGGATGAGATATGCGGCTGAGACCAAGGTTTTCACCACTCAATATGGGGGGCTCGAAAATATCCGCCAAAAACTTGGGTTTTCGAGGCGTAAAATGTGTCAGCTTCTATTGGTCGATCCTTCGGCATGGACAAGATGGTGCCGGGATGAAGCGAAGGTTCCACCCCATATCTATCGCTCTTTAGAATGGTTTTTGGCCCTTAATCAGAAGGCTTTCACTCAGCCGGACCTCGCCGCAATTTTTACGACACGCTACAGGGTAGATGCCCAGGGCCGCGCGGGAAATCCCGCCGTTTTAAAGGCGGAAATCGACGCTTTAAGACAGGAATTGAAACGTCAAAGGCAAGTGTCTTTATATCTGACGGGCGGACTTGCGGCGCTGGGTTTCAGTCTTTTTTATCTATTGGTTCGGTTGCTCTAGAGAGGTCTGTCGGACCTTTAAGCCACTTTCAGATGGCGGGTTTTCGCGCGGATGTGCGATTGCTCCCCGAAGATCTGGCGCTGCCGCCAAAGAATTTCAATTTGTTCGAGTACTTCGGGATTGTCGCTGACTACGGCTTCTTCGCGGGTAACGGCGATGATATCCACGCTGACATTATGCTCTTGATGATTGGCGAATAAACAGCGGGCACCGTGGCGGTAACAGAGGTCGTTTACCTTGCGATCGTTGCGGGTGAAAGCGATTAATAGGTCGGCGTCGGATTCGAGAAATCTTTTGCAAGCGAGGCCTAATAGAATATCCGACGTAAGTCCCCCGGTCTTTGGTTTGCGCCAATCCGGATGCACGGCAAGATTACCCATAGTCATAAGACTTTTTGCGCCACCCCTCTCGATCTCATTTATTGCATCCTCTGGATAGGATCGGAAATAGGAATGTTTACGATGGGAGTCGAGGTGCAAGTTAAACCAATTGTATATGAATGCTCCGATAACTCGCCCATCCGCCACCAAGCCCGTGACTTCGTCTTGGCGGACAAAATCGTCAGAATAAAAGTGAGTCTGTCCCTTGAGTTCAAGGAAGGTTTGCG
>CAZVOP010000065.1:0-19504 GCA_964628445.1 uncultured Pseudobdellovibrionaceae bacterium
GGTCACTTGTAGGGAAGGGGAAAGGGAAGGGGCCGAAACGGGAACATCCCTTAATAAATACTTACCTTCGGAAAGTTTATGCTCCAATTCACCGGATTTAATGCGCCGGCGCAGTGTGCTTAAACTCACCCGATATTTGGCTGAGTATTCCATTAAGGGTAACCATGCATGAGTGCTCAACACTCTCTCCTTTGGTTAATCAAAATCTAGCCAGAGTTTGGCGGGGCGTAAAGGCGAAATGACTACTCATCCATAAAACTAGGCAATCGGCTGGAAAACAAGGCCTAAAGGCTAGTTCCGGAGGATAACCGGTATGACTACCCTTAATTTTAGTTCGCTGACTACTCACCATCAGGTACAGTGATTTCGTGAAGTTATCTGAGAAAAAGCGAATAGCCTTGGTGTTGAGTGGTGGCGGAGTCAAGGCCGCGGCCTTTCATATTGGGGCCTGCCTAGCGCTACGCGAAAAGGGCTTTTCTTTCGGTGGGGGCACCAACCCCAATGATAAAAAGGATTTTGAGGGCAGACCCCTCACCTTCCAAATCTATGTGGGGTCCAGCGCTGGATCCGTTGTCGCAAGTTTTTTGGCCGCCGGTCATCCGTTGGATGCGATCATCGATGCCTTTACTCGCGGCAATGGTCTCTCGGCTTTAACTAAAACGAAGGCCGAAAATCCTTACCTTAAACCCATCGGTTACCGGGATATTTTCGCGCTCAATGTGGGCGCCGCATACCCTGCCCGACTTTTGCCTAGGATCTTTCGCAAACGCCTGAACGTCACCGGCGGCGTCGAATCGCTCATCAAAGAAGCCTTTAAGGTGAACGGCGTTTTCAGTACCCGCAATTTAGAGAAGTACATCCGGCAAAATGTCGTTCCCGAAAATGACTTCAAGAAGCTCGCCGCCGAATTATATATAGTCGCGACTCAGCTCAATCATTCCCGCAAGGTAGTCTTTGGTCCGTATAATGAAAACGTTAAGGGCAAAGAGACCTCGCACGCCAATTACGCCAAAATCAGCGATGCCGTTGCGGCCTCGGCCGCCCTGCCGCCCTTTTTCGCGCCCTATGGAATCAATGATGAAACCGGTAAAGAGATCTTCCATTTCGACGGCGAGATCCGCGACACTTTATCCACCCATGTCGCCGCCGAGGCCGGTGCCGACCTGGTGATCGCGTCTTATTCCATTCAGCCCTATCACTACACACCCGAAATGGGCTCGCTGCACGAATACGGCATGCCGCTGATTTTTAACCAGGCTTTATATCAAGTGGTGCAAAAGAAGATCGAATACCACATCCATCACCAGCAAGACGTGCGTTCGTTGATCAAGGCCGTGCAAGGATATTTGAAAGAGCAAAATATCGCCGAAGAACACGTAAGCCGCTTAACCGAAATTTTGATCGACCGCACCAATTTCAATCCGGCCGTGGATTATGTCTACATTCACCCACAGCCCAAGGATTACGAATTTTTCTTCTATGATCACTTCTCGCTAAATCCCAAAGTCTTGGGCGGCATCGTACGGACCGGCTTCAAAGCGGCAATGAACACCCTTCGCTCTTATAATATCTAGGAAAGTTTCGACCATGTCAGTTCATGCTTATTGTTAAACAGGTGCCTGGCGCCGGATCCGGGAATTCTTAAAAATTCCGCCAAAGCTTCATGATTGGTCGGCCCTTGAAATTTTATGGTGCACACAAAATTCTTAACGTCGCCCGACTCCATCCATTTTCTGACCAAAGACAACAACCGCTCCGGATAACAAATAATATCCGAAAATAACCAATCGATCGGACCTACGCTTTTTGGATCAAGCGCAAAAGCGCTTTCTTCCATATAGTGAACCCGCTCGGACATTTTCATATTCGCCGACAGCGGAGCTTTATCGACGCTGATCACCTCACAGCCCAGCTGATCCAACACCCACGTCCAGCCGCCCGGGCTTGAACCCAAGTCCAAAACTCGATCGCCCGCCCTGGGATACTTTTGCGTCAACGTGAAGAGCTCCCAAAGTTTTAAATAGGCACGTGACGGAGGATCCGTTCTATTTTCCACAAAGTGAACTTCGCCGTTCGGATAAGGGCTAGAGCACTTGGCCGCATAAAGAAGAGTGCCTTCATCAAGCAAAGTCCAACTTCCAAGTGGCGCCACCGGCGGAGGCGTAAGAAATTCGATGGCCTTAGCCTTGATCGGCGGCAATTGCTCATGAATCAGCTGTGCGCGCCTGTGCGCCGCCGTGGGATGAAGCCACCAATTGCGCTGAATGCCGCGCAAATGCTTCGCCGCCTGCGAGATGCTCTCGAATTTAAATTCTTGCACGTCAAACCAGGTATTCTGCGCCCAAATCGATGAAACCTCATCCTCGACAAGGTACAACGACTCCGCTTTGCGGAGATAACGTAGCTCAGCTTCAATGACGGGAATTAAATCAATCGGCGCAAGAACGGCTTTCACTTTGGTCTAAAACACTTGCGCGACGGAAGCCAAAACAGCCTGATAAAACGGTTCGGCCGCTATTCCAAAAACCACGACCGCCAAGGCAAGAAAGACCACCGCAAAATAACTGAGCGGCTTCATCGTCAAAGGATGTTTAGGCAAGATCGGCTCTTCCATGTACATCGCGACAACCGGACGCAAATAATAATAAACGCTGATGATGCTGCCGACGACTCCCCAAACGGCCAGCCACACCAACCCTTGTTTGATCGCCGCCGAGAAAATAAAGAACTTGCCGAAAAATCCAAGCGTCGGTGGGATGCCGGTTAAGCTCAATAACAAGACAGTCATGCTCAAAGCCAGCCAAGGTTTCTCATAACCCAAGCCGCGCAGATCCTCTGAGGTCAAATCCGAATCAGGGTGCGGCTCCAAAATATGCAATACGCCGAACGCGCCGATCGTCATCAGCGAATAAGAGAGAATGTAAAACATCACGCCGCCCGCGCCCAACATGCTCGAGCCGCCGATCCCGGCCGCGATCAATCCAATCGTGATGTACCCTGAGTGCGCGATGCTGGAGTACGCAAGCATACGCTTCAGACTGCGTTGCCTAAAGGCACCCACGTTACCCACGATAATCGTCAGCGCAGCGACCCACTGCAAAACGTCCACGAACGGCCAAAACCGCTCGACCGTAAATGCTTGCGAAGCCACCAAGCGTAAAAAGAAAGCCAATGCCACGGCCTTCACTCCGGTCGCCATAAAACCGGTGAGCGGCGTGGGCGAGCCTTGGTACACGTCGGGTGTCCAAGCATGAAAGGGGAAGAGTCCGATTTTAAAAGCGACACCCACGATCAACAAAACGAATCCCAACAAGAACAAACGGTTCGTCGCCAACAAGTTCGGAGTTGAAGCGACCAAATCCGGCAAATAGGTCGAGCCCACCGTCCCATAAACAAATGAAATTCCATAAAGCATGAGCGCGGAAGCAAAGCTTCCCAAAATAAAATATTTAAAAGCCCCTTCTTTAGACGCGCGCTCTTCCAAACTCAAGGCGATCAACATGTAAAGACAGAGCGAGAACAATTCGAGCCCGACAAAGACCACGATCAAGTCATTCGCCCAAGCCATGGTCAACATGCCCACCGCGCAATTCAAAGTCAGAAACATATTCTCGGTGAACTGCTTGCTATTCATCGCCGCGCTGTCGCGCGAAAAAGTGAGGCCAATGGCCGCGACCAATAAAACCACCAGCGCGACAAAATACGAAATGCCGTCAAAGACCAAAGCGCCGTCAAAAGCGGTCTGCTCAGTTCCCATTGTGGCGATGGTGAGTCCCGCCGCGATGATGATTCCGACGTAACCGTAAACCAACGTCGCAAATGTATTTTGCTCTTGATTGCCGCGCAGAACTTTGATGAGTAGCGGAACACAGCTGGCGATAAAAAGCGCCACCGCAGGGGAAACCAATAAGAAATCAATGAGACCGAACTTAACTTCCATATATCCTACTCTGCTAGCGGTGCATCGATCCGCAGTTCATAGTGACTGCGATTCGTGACCAAGTTCTCAAGGCTCGCCTTAGACCAGTTCAAAAAATCGCTGGGGAAAATCCCCATCCAGAAAATCAAAATAATCAAGGGCACAAGAATCGTGATTTCTCTGAGGTTGATGTCCAAGCTTTCTTCCTCATAATGACCAAGCGCTTTTCCGCGCGGACCGAAGAAAATGCGCTTAACCATCCACAACATGTAGACCGCGCCCAGAATCACCCCAATCACCGCAATACCGGCCAAGACCGGCTTCACTTCAAAAGCACCAAGCAAGATAAGAAATTCGCCGACAAAGCCGTTCGTCAACGGGACCGCGATGCTTGAAAAAGTGACGATGATAAAGGCGATCGAATAAAGAGGCGCCGCCTTGGCTAAGCCTCCGTAGTCCGCGATTTGGCGCGAATGCGTGCGCTCGTACATCATTCCAACCAGCAAGAACAAAGCACCCGTGCTGATTCCGTGGTTCAGCATTTGATAGTATCCGCCGGTGATCCCGTAAATATTCAGAGCGAATATCCCCAGCATCACATAACCCATGTGCGAGACCGAGGAATACGCGACAAGCTTTTTCCAATCGGGCTGCACCATGGCCACCAATGCGCCATAGATAATGCCGATCGCGCCAAGAACCATAAATAGCCAAGCCCAGTATTCGCTGGCCGCGGGAAAGATCGGAAGCACGAAGCGCATGAAACCATAGGCTCCCATCTTCAGCATCACCGATGCCAAGATGACTGAACCGGCAGTCGGGGCCTCGACGTGGGCATCCGGCAACCAGGTGTGAACCGGGAACATCGGCACCTTAATCGCAAAAGCCAAAGCAAAGGCAAAGAACAACACCGTCTGCGTGCTCAACAGATCGCCCGCCACAAATGGAACGCTGAGGCGGTAAAAATCCAAAATGCTGGCGCTCATCGTGCCGAGCTGCTCTTGAGTCATAAAAATCAAGGCGATGATCGCGATCAGCATAAAAAGCGAGCCGGCCATCGTGTAAATGAAGAACTTCATCGTCGCATACAAACGGCGCTGGCCGCCCCACACGCCGATCAAAAGATACATCGGGATCAAAGAGGTTTCAAAAAACACATAGAACAAAATCGCATCCAGCGCCAAAAACGTGCCCATCATGCACGTGAGCATAAGAAAAATGCTCACATGAAAAGCACGCACGCGTTTTTGCACCGAAGTCCAGCTGGCCAAAATCACCAGCGGCGTGAGGAACGTCGAAAGCAAAACCAACCAAAAAGAGATCCCGTCAATGCCGACGAAGTAATTCACTCCGAAGGTGGGTATCCATGAGTACTTCTCGACGATTTGCAGACCCGCACTGGCCGGATCGAAGCGGTAAAACAAAAGAAGACTCAAAGCAAAGTGCAGGAGGCTGAGTGCCAACGAAACCGGGCGCAGCCATTTTTCCTCAGGCAGAAACGCCACGATAAGGGCGAAAAGCAGCGGCGTGAATATCAGCAAACTGAGCAACATTTTTACCTCACAACAAAACGACGGTCATGATGATCACTACACCAAGCGCCATATACAGCGCGTAGCTTTGGGTCTTGCCGTTTTGTACTGTTTTAACAAACTGGGCCATTCCAGAAACCAAATCACTGACGAAATACGTGATCTTATCGATGAAGTTCACGTCGATGTAGAGCCACAAAGCTTGCGAGCTTTCGACCAGCGGATTAATAATGCGCGCTAAATAGAACTCATCAACGAAGTACTTGCCTTCAACCAACTTGTAAATCGGCCCCAAAGCCTTCGCGATCGACTTCGTACGCTCGGGTTTGTGAACATAACTGTCATAGGCGAACCAGGCCGCGATCGCCGCAAGGCTGACCGAAACTCCCATAAGCGCCCACTCAACCAAAACCGACGCGTGTCCAGCTTCCACTTTCGCAATCACCGGCTCAAGCCAATGATGAAAGACATTTCCGGGATGGCCGGGAAGGATCTCGCCGATAACATGCGGAATGCCGATCCATCCGCCTACCGCGGACAAGATACCCAGCACGATCAAAGGAATCGTCATGCTCGGAGGCGATTCGTGAGGATGAACGTCATGGCCGAAGCGGCTCTTGCCCCAAAAGGTCAAAGCCATCAGTCTGGTCATATAGAACGCCGTGCACACCGCGGTGATCACGCCCAGCAGCCACAGGCCGATGTGGCCATGCGGACTCGAAAAAGACTGCCATAAAATTTCATCTTTGCTGAAGAAGCCCGCAAACGGCGGAATCCCGATGATCGCCAACCAACCCAACACGAACGTGATGTGCGTGATCGGCAAATATTTTTTCAATCCACCCATCTTACGCACGTCTTGCTCTTCATGCATGGCGTGAATGACCGAGCCTGAACCCAAGAACATCAACGCCTTAAAGAAGGCATGAGTCATCAAGTGGAATTGCGCGGCTGAAAAAGCGCCTACTCCGACAGCCATAAACATGTAACCCAGCTGCGAGACGGTCGAGTACGCCAAAATCTTTTTAATATCCCACTGGGTCATCCCGATCGTCGCCGCTACAAATGCAGTCAGCGCGCCTGTCCACGCAATCACTTCCATCGCATGCGGAGCCAAAATGAGGAAGCCGCTTAGACGCACAAACAAATAAACGCCCGCGGTCACCATTGTCGCCGCGTGAATCAATGCCGAAACGGGCGTCGGGCCCGCCATGGCGTCGGGGAGCCAAACATACAGGGGAATCTGTGCCGATTTACCAGCCGCGCCCAAAAACAAAAACAAACAAGCCAATGTGACCGGCCCGTTCCAGCCCATCTCCGCAACATTCGGGATCGCTTGAAGGAGTGAAGCGTAGTGAACCGTTCCGAACGTGAAGAAGATAATAAAAATGCCGATCAAGAAGCCCGCGTCACCGATGCGATTGGTGATAAATGCTTTCATGCCGGCCGCAGCTTTCTGCGAATCCGTAAACCAAAAGCCGATCAATAAATAAGAGCAATAGCCGACGCCTTCCCAACCTACGAACGTGATCAGTAGATTGTCGCCCAAAACCAGAACGAGCATATTGAACAAGAATAAGTTCAAGTAAGCGAAGTATTTGCTGGGCCGCTCGTCATGGGACATATAGCCGACACTGAACAAATGGATCAAACTTCCGACGCCCGTGATGACCAAGATCATGATCACGCTGACTTGATCGACAACGAAACCGAACGGCACATGCAGGTTTCCGACCATCATCCAATCGAAAAACTTCGTTCCCAACGAGCGCGCCTCCGCCGGCAGCGCCAACAGCTGGATCCATAAAGCAAGCGAACAAATAAACGAAATAAGCGCGGCGCCCGTCGCGATCGAGCCGGCCAAAACCGCATTCTGCGAGCGAAAACGGATGCCGTTAATGAAAAACCCGATCAACGGCGCAAGCAATAAAGTCAGGATCAACAAAGCATGATTCATTCTAGCCTCTAAGATGCTCGAAGAAACGGATGTTCACTTCGTGATATTTTTTGTAAATCGCAACGACCAAAGCCAAACCAACACCCGCTTCGGCGGCGGCGATCGTCATCACGAAGAACACCATGATGTTGCCGTTGAGGCTGCCCAACTCTTTCGAAAAGGCGATAAACGATAGGTTCACCGCGTTCAACATAAGCTCGATGCCCATCAGCATCACCAAAACGTTTTTGCGCATCATCACCGCGATCATACCGAATGAAAATATAATCGCCGAAAGAGAGAGGTAATGCGCCAAACCGATATGAATCAAATTTTCACTGCTGAGCATGCGTGCCGCCTTTCATGCGCGAAATCGCCACGACTCCGACGGCGACCACCAAAAGCAAAACTCCAAGGACTTCAAAAGCGTAAAGATATTTCGTGTACAGCAAAATCCCCAGTTGGCGAGTGAGGTCCACCGATGGTGCGCCCCCGACCTCCGGAGCTTCCAAGACCGCGACTGAACTGTTCGCCGCCCCCAAAGCCAGGCCGGCGAGCAATGCGGCCGCCATCACCTTAAAGGCTCCCGATATCAAACCGTGTGAAAACGAACGAAGCTCGGCGCGCAGGTCAAAAAGCATCAGCACCATCACGAACAGCACCATCACGGCGCCGGCATAAACGATCATTTGTACGCCAGCGATAAATTGTGCGCCCAAATTAAAAAATGCACCCGCTAAGCCGATCATCGTCAGCACCAAATAAAGTGCCGAGTGCAAAGGGTTCGGCACCGAGATCGTTTTGTAAGCGAAAAAAATCAGAAACATGGCCAGCGCGTAAAAGGCGATCGCTTCATAAATCATAATTAACTACCCCACGAAGTGCGCATAACCAAAATCACGATCGCAGTGGCAACGGTGTTGAACAGCGCCCACGGCAACATCGTCCTCCACCCTAAATCCATGAGTTGATCGTAACGGAAGCGCGGAAGTGTCCAGCGTATCCAAATAAAAATCCATAAGAAGACGACAACCTTCAGCAGAAAAGTCACATGCATGATCAGCGCCGCCAAGAGGCTCGCAACGGTAGGTGAGTATCCGGCAAAAACCTTCGCCAAATTCTCAGGCGTGATCCAGGGGTACAAAGTGAAGCCGCCGAAGAAAAATGTCACCATCAATCCCGAAGCCACGAGCATATGCCCGTACTCGCCGATAAAGAACATATTGAATTTAAAGCCCGAGTACTCGGTGTGGTATCCGGCGACCAATTCGCCTTCCGCTTCCGGCAAATCGAAGGGCAGTCGGTTGGTTTCGGCAAACATCGCCGCGAACAAAATCAATGCACCAAGCGGTTGATAGAAAATGCCCCAATTGGGCAGCCACAGCAGTTCAAATTTTTTCCCCAAGACCATAAAGTTCAAGGCGGCCGACTGTGCATGCACGATCTCTAAAAAGTTAAACGTGTTGAACAATAAGATAATGCCGACGATCGAAAGGCCCATCGCCAATTCGTAACTGATCGTCTGCGCGCAAGCACGAAGGGCGCCGTAAAGCGCATATTTGTTCGAGCTACCATAACCGGCAAGTAACAGCGCATAGGCGGCTAGCGAAGAAACTCCCAAAACAAAAACGATACCGATGCTGATCTCATAAGATTGAAAAGCAAAATGGTAAGGACCCCAGTGCCGGCCCAGCCAATCAAAGGCTTCCACATAAACAGGAGCCGATAAGGGAATCGCGCCAAAAGCCAGCGCCGCCGGAATCATCGCCGCAACCGGAGCGGCGTAAAAAATAAACGGACGCGCCTTGAGTGGGCGAAAATCTTCTTTAGTCAAAAACTTCACCGCATCCGCCAACAGCTGCATCAAGCCAAGAGGGCCGACGCGGTTTGGGCCTAGGCGATTTTGAATGAATGCGGATCCGCGACGCTCGACCCACACCAATAGCGGGACGACTTGCACCATCATCAAGAAGATAAGGACCATTTTTAAAAAATTGACGCCGATTTCAAAGATGTCAGAACCCATGTTGCCGCTCTATTCCCATTCTAAGGCTTTGGATTTAACCTCCCAAAAGAGGCCGAAGACGAAAACCAATAAGAAAAACGCCATCGAACAGAAGATGTAAAGGCCGTAACCGCCGGCAATGAAGTCGCCGTAGGTCATCGCCCACGGATACATAAAGATAATTTCAATATCGAATAAAATAAAAAGAAGCGCCGTCAGATAAAACTTGATGGAGATTTTTGTGTCGCCGACTTCCGCCGGAATCCCGCACTCATAAGTTTCATCCTTCACGTCATCCGCCTTTGCCGGCGCGCCGAGAAGATTGGCCACGCCCAAAAGGATGGCGCCAAACAAAATGACGAAGATTGCGAGAACAATCACGGGAAGGAGTTGCGACATTACTTTATCCCAATCAAATGCTAGGTTGCAGAAACGCTTATAGAAGTTATAAATTGACGCCGTTTTAAATCCAAGAACCAAGCGCGCCGCGGTGGGTTAATGTTCGAGCACTTACCATGGAAAGTTGAAAGCTCTCTTGATCGGTTTTTTCGTAACCGAGAGGGTGCTATGGAGATCGTCGGCAGTGACTCGGCGACGCTCTTGGCCGGATTATTGTCGCTTCCAAAAGTGGCCTTCAATGAAAAGCCGCATTTGGTGATTGTCGGCGATGCCGCCGCAGCACTACGCCTGCGCACCTCTTTGAAATTCTTAACTCCCGAAGCAAAAGTGTCGATCCTTCCAAGTTTCGACGTCGGCATTTACTCGAATCTCTATCCCAACCGCCGCACAACAGCGCAGCGTCTGCGCTGGCTGTGGCAGGCACAAAACGCCAAGCCCGGCGACATTTTTATTGCACCGGTTGAGAGTTTGGTTCAACGCACGCTGCCTTACCAAGCCCTGGCGCAGCGATCATTGAGGCTCAAAAAAAACGACGTTCTTCCCGCCAATCTCAGTTTGACGCTCGAAATGCTGGGCTACGCAAATGTCCCGTTGGTCGAAGATATCGGCACCTTCAGCATCCGCGGCGGGATCGTCGATGTATTTTCGCCGGTCCATGACCATCCGGTTCGCATGGAACTTTTCGGCGATATTATTGAGAGCATGCGTTTTTTCGATGCTGAAAATCAGCGCTCCTTACCTGAAGGATCCTCCGAGGCCGGCCAATTGTGCATTATTCCCGCGCAAGAAATCCTCTTCAACGACGAGAATCGGCAAAAAGCCGCGACCCGCTTCAAATCTTCATTGGAGGGCCGGCCCATCGATCGTGAAGAGGGCCAAGCCGTTTTGCAGCAATTGGCCCAAGGCCAATACGTTCACGGAATCGAGTTTTTGCTATCCTATTTCTATTCGACGCCTGCGCTCCCCGCCGAGCACTTCAACGGCTCACTGAACGTTTGGAGACTTGATCCCTTTGAACTGACACGCGCTTACGATCAATTGGTCGCGGAGGCGAAAAAAGATTTTGAAACCGCGGCCGGCCAAATTGTTCGGCCCGAATTCAACGAAGTGTATGCGACCTTCGACGGACAACAATTTCCACCCGGATCGCAGACCATCACGCTCACCAAGGTCAGGGTCGGCGACGATCAATCCGCGGGAGGCGTGGCCATTCTTCCCGTCTCCACTTCGGATTTGAAGGAAATCGCGGCAAGCGCAAAGCAATTCGCCGGGCAAGCCAATGAACTTGCGCAATTCTTGAATAAAAAAATCCACGAATGGAAAACTCTCGGCTATTCGGTTTTTATTTCGGTCTCAAGCCAGGCCCAGGCCCAACGCCTTCAGCTGTTGATGGAAAAAGCCGGGCTCCAGGCACTCACGGCCGAAGGCTACGACTGGGATCAATGGTTAAATGAGCAACGTGCGACCGCCGATCTTATTCATATTGTCGAGCGCCCGCTCGGCGAAAGTCTGCGCTACAGCGACGAACATATCATTTTTCTGCGCGAAGAAGATTTGTTCGGAAATAAAAAGCCGCGCGGTGAATACAAATCCAGCGGAACGCTTGAACAACGAGCCGCGTCCTTCAACTTCGGTGATTTAAAATCCGGCGATCTAATCGTGCATAAGATGCACGGGATCGGCGTCTTTGAAGGCCTGAAAGTCATGCCCATTCAAGGCGTCGATGCGGAATTCATTCAGATCAGTTACAAAGGCAACGACCGTTTGTACCTTCCGGTCTACCGCGTTCATCAAATTCAAAAATACAGCGGCCCCGCGGCCGCCGGTATCGTCGACAAGCTGGGCGGCTCAGGCTGGGAAAAAACCAAAACCAAAGTGCGCTCGCATTTGCGCGACGTCGCGGCCGAGCTGCTGGAAATCTACGCCAAGCGCGCGGTGAGCGAGCGGCCGGCGTTCAAGCCCCCGAACGATGATTACGCGAATTTCGAAGCCACCTTTCCTTATCAGGAAACGGACGACCAATTGCGCGCGATTCACGAAGTCTTGCGCGATATGCAAAAGGCCACGCCCATGGACCGCTTAATTTGCGGCGACGTGGGCTTCGGCAAAACCGAGGTCGCTATGCGTGCCGCCTTCTTCGCGGTGCAAAGCCATAAGCAAGTGGCGGTTGTCGCACCCACGACCGTTCTCACCTTTCAGCATTTGGAAACTTTCAGGAAGCGCTTTGAGAAATACGGCATTGAAGTCCGCTCACTCAACCGTTTCGTCAGCAAAAAAGAAATCACGCAAACCCTTAAAGATCTTAAAGAGGGCAAAGTCGACGTCGTGATCGGCACCCATCGCCTGTTCAGCCAAGACGTGCAGTTCAAAGATTTGGGATTGCTGATCGTCGACGAGGAACAACGCTTCGGAGTGAAGCACAAAGAGAAATTACGCAAACTGCGCGACGGCCTGGACACGCTCGCCATGTCGGCAACACCAATCCCGCGCACTCTCAACATGAGCTTGGTCGGCATTCGTGATCTCAGCCTGATTCACACTGCGCCCGTCGATCGCTTGGCGGTAAGGACTTTCGTCACCAAATTCGACGCCGACACCATTCGCAAAGCCATCATGAGCGAAGTCCAACGCGGCGGCCAAATTTATTTTATCCACAACCGCGTGCAAAGTATTTACGGCTTAGCCGATCAGCTGCGCAAAATCGTACCCGAAGTAAAATTGCGGGTCGCGCACGGGCAAATGGAAGAGGGTGAGCTGGAAAAATGCATGGTTGAATTCTTTCATCACGAAATCGATATGCTGGTGTGCACGACCATCGTTGAATCGGGCATGGACGTCTCCGCCGCAAACACAATGTTCATCGACAACTCGCAACAGCTGGGGCTCTCCCAACTTTATCAGCTGCGCGGCCGCGTTGGACGCTCCAAAGAGCGCGCGTACTGTTACTTGATGATCCCTAATCGCGAACGGCTCGATAAGCAGGTGCAAGAACGCTTGCGTATCCTGCAGGAAAACACGGCTCTGGGAAGCGGCATCCGTATCGCGCAGTACGATCTCGAGTTGCGCGGCGCCGGCGATATCCTGGGTGAAGAACAAGCCGGCCATGTGAATGCCGTAGGCTACGAGCTTTATCTCGAGCTTCTTGAAGAGGCCGTGCAAAATGCCAAAGGCGGCGAGGCTTCCGTTCCCGATGTCGAGCCCGAAATCAACGTTCGTATCCCGGCATTGATTCCCGATAAATTTATTCCCGATCTGCGTATCCGGCTCGCGTACTACAAACAGCTTTCTGAAATCGAGAGCCCGGAAGACATCGACCGCATCGAAGACGAGCTGCGCGATCAGTTCGGCAAACTTCCCGATCAAGTTCTCAATCTTATGGGCCTGATGCTTATTCGCAAAGAGTGCAAAGACTTAAGTGTTCGCGATCTTTCCAGCGGCGAATCCTCTCTCACGCTGGCCTTTACCGAAAAGACTCCGCTTCCGCCCGCGCGCGTGATCGAACTCACTGCACGGCAAAATAAAAAATATATGATTACGCCCGACAACAGGCTGCGCGTGCGCATGAACGAGATCACTTGGCCGCGTATTCTTGACGAGCTCGCGTATCTGAAAAGCCTTTGTTAGAACTCGATGCGAAAGCCGGCGCCCGCATTGATGGTGTCTTCAAAGTCGGGGTCGGTCGCCCCGCTGCCGGCGAACATCTTGCCGATCTCGATATAGGCAAAAGTATTTTGAATCCCCGAATCCTCATAAGACATTCGTGCGGCGGTTTTATCCAGCCAATCCAACCCGAAAGCCAGGCCGCCGCGCACATACGGTGCAAGTTGCGTATTGCCGTTGAACGACGCATTGGCCTGCGTCTCCTTGTACAACATGATGTAAGCACCACCGCTGACGTAAGGAACAAAGCGGGCATTGGCCGTGAGTGTGTCCATGTAAAATACGCCGCCCAGCCGAATCGGAATCAATTGTAGCGATGATTCGACCGCGTCCGTGCTGCTGTCGTTGCCGTAAAAACCGCCGCCGATTTCCCCGCCGACGCTCCCGAAGCTCAAGTTGCGCTTCACCGAAAAAGTCAGCTCATACATCGGCGCGAACGATCCATAAACACTTTCAAAAGATTCATCCAAAAAATTCGGCTCGTAATTCACCGGCGAATAGTAGCTTGCGCCAACCGCCACCGTGAATCCCCAATTCCCGCGCCGCTCAAGGTAAGGCGTCAATTCGTACACGCCTTCTTTCTCCATGGTAATCACATTGCTCGGCTCGACGATCACCATGCCTGGCTTGGGATCCGGCTCTTCGGCGAAGCTCAATCCACTCTGAAAAATGCCGATAATAATGATGAGGAGACGTGCAAGATGCATGGCCTAAGTATACCCAAATTGCGTATAACGCTTGAGAGGTGTTTGCAAATCTCCTCTTTCGTCGCGTTTGCGCTGCTCTTGGCCTTAGGTCCACTCACTCACGCCCAGACGAAGAGCCCGATCGAAGCCATGACGATCGAACAAAAAGTCGGGCAACTCATGATCTGGACCTTTTCTGGTACGCAATGGACAAAGCAAACCGAAGACATTTTGAGCAAATACCAGCTGGGAGCGCTCATTGCCTTCTCGCGCAACATTAAGTCCAGCAAGCAAATCGCGCTCTTCAATAGCCAAGTGCAAAACTTCGCACATAAAAAGCTGAAGGCGCCGCTCTTGCTCATGATTGACCAAGAGGGCGGGACGGTCACGCGCGTGCGTGTTGGAACGCCGATCCCCAGCGCGCTTGCCCTCGGGCGTATGCAGAATGCGGCCTTCACGGAGAGTTACGCCCGGATCAACGCCGACTTGCTGGCGACCCTCGGGTTCAATGTGAATCTCGCACCGGTGATGGACATCTCCAACCCCGACACCGATTCCTTTATGGCCAACCGGGTTTTCGGCGACAATCCCGAACAAGTTACGGAGAGTTCAATGGCCGTCGCACGCGGCATCAATGCCGCCGGCATGCTGCCCGCCGCAAAACATTTTCCCGGTCACGGAGGCATGGTCAAAGACAGCCACCGAAGCATGCCAAAAAAATTGGCCACGATCGAAGAGCTTGAGCAGCGCGATCTGCTGCCGTTTCTCGAATACATCAAGGCCGGATTTCCGCGCGCCATAATGATGGCCCATCTCTCGCTTCCCAATATCGATTCTTCCGGCGTACCCGCGACCTATTCACGGCTTGTGATTCAAGATCTTCTGCGCGGCAAGTATGGGTACACCGGGCTGATCATCACCGATGACTTGGAAATGAACGGCGCATCCGTCAGCCCGGACTTAGGCGAGCGTGCCGTGCGCGCATTTTTGGCCGGCAATGACATGCTTATGCTCGCCGGCCCGCCAAAGAATCAACGTATAGCTTTTGAATCCATGGTCGCCGCGGTAAAAACCGGGCGTATCCCAAAAGAGCGGCTGAACGAAAGTGTCGCGCGCATTTTAGAAATCAAAGGTCAGATCAAACCCATGAAGCTTAAATTCGAAGAGCAGAAATCGCACGAGATCAAAACTAAGATCGAAGCCATGTCGCGCGAAGTGATGAAGAAAAATTTCAGCGACGCCGTTGACGGAAAAACTTCGCAATTACCCCAATTCAATAAAAGCGGTCACGTCACGGTTTTCGCCAGCGACGCTCGCTTCGCGCGACACTTTAGAGACAAGTTTCCCGGACGCACAAAATTTATCCGCTTAACGCCCGAAAGCCTGGCCAACGTGTCCGCCGAAATCTCCGATGAGCGAATCGGCGCCGCCATCTTCTACGCCTCGGGCGCCAAGACCGCGAAGTGGATCAACAGCCTCGGCGAAGACTTGCGCGCAAAGACCCTAGTGATCAATTGCAACAACGCCGGAAAACTCCAAAATCAAAAAGGCTTCATGTCCGTTTTGAATATCAACAGCCCTTCACCGGAATCGGGCGAATGGCTGGCGGAGGCATTGAGTCCTCCGGCTGAGCTGCGGGTTCCCGCAGCGAATGCACCTCCGCCGTCGGAGGTAGAAAATTAGTGTGAAGTCTCGTTATGCCCAAGAGCATCGAGGCGGGCTTGGTTGCGCGCCAATTTACGTTGCATCATTTCCATTTGATCGGACTCGAGCAAAGGATCAAGTAATGCGGCCTCAGCCTTTTTGAATCCGACTTCAGCACGAGCCCGGTCGATTTCATCCAAAGATTCGGCCATCTCGGCCAAGATCACGACGCCATCGGGATGAACTTCGGCATAACCCCAGCTCACCACCACGGTCTCGTAAGAAGAAGAACCCTTTGCGCGATATTTAACTACGCCAGTACCCAAAGTCGTCATCAACGGCGCATGACCGGGAAGAATATCCAATTGGCCCTTAAATCCAGGGACCAAAACTTCCTCGATCTCAAGATCCGTAACCAACTTTTTTTCAGGCGTAACCAAATTCAGTACAAACATAAATCTCCAGGAGGCGCGCCATCGCGCCGATCCAGAAGGCTGCCTTAAGCCGCCTTCCAATATTCAGCTTAGACCGCCAGCTTCTTAGCTTTCTCGAGAGCTTCTTCGATCGTGCCGACCATGTAAAAAGCTTGCTCGGGAATCGCATCGTGTTTGCCATCCAAAATTTCGCGAAAACCGCGAACGGTGTCTTTAATATCAACGTATTTACCGGGCATACCGGTAAACTGTTCGGCAACGTTCATCGGCTGCGACAAGAAACGCTCGGCTTTACGCGCGCGGCCCACAACCAACTTATCTTCTTCAGACAATTCATCCATACCCAAGATCGCGATGATGTCCTGAAGCTCGCGATAACGCTGCAACAAGGCCTGAACGTCACGTGCCGTTTTGTAATGCTCCTCACCCACGATTTGCGGATCCAAAATACGCGAAGTCGAGTTCAAGGGATGCACGGCCGGGAAGATCGCTTTCGCGGCGATATCACGATCCAAGTTTGTCGTCGCATCCAAGTGAGTGAAAGTTGTCGCAGGGGCCGGATCCGTATAGTCATCCGCAGGCACGTAAACGGCCTGAACGGAAGTGATCGATCCTTTTTTCGTCGAAGTAATCCGCTCTTGAAGGTTACCCATCTCCGTTCCCAACGTCGGTTGATATCCCACCGCGGAAGGAATACGTCCGAGCAAAGCCGACACTTCGGCGCCGGCCTGAGTGAAACGGAAAATGTTATCGATGAACAACAAAACGTCCTGGCCTTCAACATCGCGGAAATATTCCGCCATCGTCAAAGCCGACAAAGCCACGCGGGCACGGGCGCCGGGCGGCTCGTTCATCTGACCGAATACGAGTGCAGTCTGTTTAATAACTCCGCTTTCCGACATCTCGTGGAACAAATCGTTACCTTCACGGGTCCGCTCTCCCACACCGGCGAAAACGGATTTCCCTTTGTGATGAGTGGCGATGTTGTAAATCAACTCTTGAATCAAAACGGTCTTGCCCACGCCGGCTCCACCGAACAAGCCGATCTTTCCGCCCTTAGCGTAAGGGGCAAGCAAATCCACAACTTTAATTCCGGTCATCAGCATTTCGGCCGCAGTCGACTGATCTTCGAACTTCGGAGCGGCACGATGAATGGACCAGCGTTCTTTCGTCTCGATCGCGGGACCGCCGTCGATCGCGTCGCCCGTGACATTCAAAATACGATTCAAAACTCCGCTACCTACCGGCACCGTAATGCTATCGCCGGTGTTCGTGACTTTCTCTCCGCGGACCAAACCATCCGTCGAATCCATCGCGATCGCGCGGACCACCCGGTCGCCTAAATGCTGAGCGACTTCCAAGACCAAGTTGTCCGGCTTGTCGTTAATCGCTTTGTTGGTCACCTTAAGGGCGTTATAGATATTCGGCATTTCACCATCGGGAAATTCGATATCCACGACCGGACCCATCACTTGGCGTACAAAACCTGATTGCATCTGCATACTGAATTCTCCCTAACCTTTAAGCGCTTCCGCGCCACTCGTGATCTCAATGAGCTCAGTCGTGATCGAAGCTTGGCGTAATTTATTGTAAGTCAAAGTCATCGAGCGAATCATCTCGCCCGCATTTTTGGTCGCATTCTCCATCGCGGCCATGCGCGCGCCGTGTTCGGCAGCTACGCTTTCGCTCATCGCGCGATAAACTTGAATCGCAAAATGCTTTTTCAAAAGATTATCGACGATCTTCTCGGGTTCCGGTTCAAAAATCAGATCGGCGGAGTACGCCGTCTTGCCGTCGTCACCCAAAAGCCGTGATTTCGAGACATCCACGGGCAACAACTGTTCGCAGGTCACGACTTGCGAGATCGCCGACTTAAATTCATTGTAAATCAAGAAAACGGAGTCGTAGCCGCCGCTCTTAAAATCATCAACCAATTTTTCCGCCACCGCGGAGGCCTTCACGAAAGAAATCTCGCGCGCCAAATTCAAAATCGTATCGACGGACTTAATGCCACGAGCACGGAAGAAGTCGGAGCCTTTTCGCCCGATGAACAGGAACTCCATTTTTTCGTATTTCGCTTTATGGTCTTGGGCGAACTTATAGGCAAAACGATTGATGTTGTTATTGAAACCGCCCGCCAAACCGCGATCGGAAGTCAAAACCACGATCAACGCTTTTTTAGGCGCCTCACTGCGGCTAAGCATGGGGTGTTCAAGCCGGTGAGTCGCCGCAATATCGGCAATCACCGACAAAATGTGATTGGCGAACGGGCGCAGGTTCTGAATATTTTGTTGCGCACGACGCAGCTTCGCCGCCGAAACCATCTTCATGGCCCGCGTGATCTGCTGAGTGTTCTTCACACTCTGAATGCGGTTACGAATATCCCTTAAATTGGCCATAGCCTCTTACTTTTTCACTGTGGGTTTGAAAATAGCCTTGAACTCCTCAAGAGCGCCCTTCAAATCACGTTTAGTGTCATCATCCAGCTGTTTCTTCTCGCGAATCGCGCTCAAAACTTTGCTGAACTTGGTGTCCAAAAATTCAACCATCTCTTTTTCGAACCGCTGAACGTCAGATTCCGGAATCCAATCCAAGTAACCGTTGGTCGCGGCCCAAATCACTGCAACTTGTTTTTCCACTCCGTAAGGGGAGTACTGAGCTTGCTTCAGCAATTCCACCAAGCGGCGACCACGGCCGAGCTGATTCTGAGTCGCCTTATCCAGATCCGAAGCGAAAGCCGAAAAGGCTTCCAATTCGCGGAACTGAGCGAGTTCAAGTTTCAAGGTTCCGGCAACTTGTTTCATCGCCTTAATTTGAGCGCTTCCGCCCACGCGAGAAACTGATTTTCCCACGTCAACCGCGGGACGAATGCCTTTATAGAACAAGCCGGATTCCAAAAAGATCTGACCGTCGGTGATCGAGATCACGTTGGTCGGAATGTACGCCGAAATATCTCCGGCCTGAGTTTCGATGATCGGAAGCGCGGTCAAAGAGCCGCCGCCTTCTTTATCCGAAAGTTTCGCCGCACGCTCAAGCAAACGAGAGTGAACGTAGAACACGTCGCCGGGATAAGCTTCACGGCCCGGAGGACGACGAAGAAGCAAAGACAACTGACGATAAGCCTGAGCTTGCTTCGTCAAATCATCATAAACGATCAAGGCGTGGCGGCCTGAATCGCGGAAATATTCCGCCATTGTGCAGCCGGTATAGGGCGCCAAAAATTGAAGAGGAGCGGCATCGGAAGCGGTCGCCGCAATGACGGTCGTGTATTCCATTGCGCCGGCATTAC
>CAZVOP010000066.1:0-19275 GCA_964628445.1 uncultured Pseudobdellovibrionaceae bacterium
CATTATGGGATCCTCGCGCAAAATTCGCCGCCAGCCCGGCCTTACGAATGCAGCTGAGTGCGGGCAAGTGGAGGCGCGCGACAATATTTATGTCGACCCGCGCGAAAGTACGCGGCGGCAGGCCGACGGTTGGTTGTGGAGTAAAATCTATTTATTGCCGAACGATTCTCGCTTATTCAAAGATAAGTGCCCGTATTCGCCGGACGGCGTCTTTTATATCGCATTGAAGAAAATCTGAAAGCGCGCGCCGCTCTCACTCATGAGGACGGAAGCGCTGAATTTGATCGATGCGAACCCAGAATGAAATGTGAGTTTTGCTTCCGTCAATCTTGCGCAGCCAATTGAGCGGTCGCTTAGCGCTAATCCAATAAGTGCCATCAAGGGTCGCGATGACAAGCCTTGTGCTGCTGCGATCGATGACTTGTCCCTCTAAGAAAGTAAATATGCGCCCGGCATGAGCTTGCGGAGCACAGAACAAAAGCATTCCGACGAGGACGATGGATCGCATATTTATATATTATCCAAGATTTCTTGAACTACCTAGTGACTGAATTTAAGGCGTTCCGCTTTGAGACATAGGGCGGATCGGGCCGTTCGACGCCGGTAAACGTGTGGCAACCTTTTGCTTTGAGCGAAGCTGCAGTGAAGGTTTTTCGGCCGAAGCCATAAGTTGGATGATTTCACTCTCGATAAAAACGCCTTCGGCGCGCATCGATTGATATTTCACATGGACCATGCGGAAAAGATCGTCATTTGCCGAACCCATCGGACCCAAATTTTCCCCGGTACTCGCGCCCAGTTTCTGCAAGAACATTTCCCGGTTCTTCAGCAATTCCGCTTGGCGACTGCTGTCGTCTTGCACGAAAGTACCGTCTTGATTGGCCTCCGCTCCACCCGCTCCGTTCTTCGCTTCCGCGGGAAGTTCCCCGCCGGCCGCGGTCGTGGCCGGAGAATCAAGATCCCCCGTGCCGGATGCGGCTCCGCTGGAGCCGAGATTCTTATCAACGGCGGCCATGACTTGGGCGGCGATACCGTCACGCGTTTGTTCGGCGGCTCTTAGACCCTTTGAAACATCGTCGGCTTTGTAGCCGAGATTTTCGGCGATCTTGCGCAAACCACCTTCAAGTTTGCTTATGCTCATGTTGATCGGCAACTCGCCAAGCGGTGTTTTGACGGACATTTGATCGTCGCTCAACTTCATGCCGTATTTACCGAGTTTGGATTCAACGGCGCCGCGATACTGGCTGGAAGAATTCGCAAGGTTGTTCAATTCCTTTTCCGAAACGACACCGTATTCTTTCAATTTGAATTCACCGGAATTGCCGCCGGTATGGATACCGTGGAGTGCGGCCCGCGCAAATTCTTTAGCTTGATCATCGGCAAGTTTGGCGTCTTTACTTTGTGCAAGTGCCTTTGAAAGAAGAGCCACATTGGGCGGGAATGAACTCCAGGCGGCCTTCTCATCGGCAAGCGACTGCTTGTAAAGCTGATCCGCGATTTGCCGATTGGCCACGGCGCCACGGCTTCCCGTTTCTCTAGTGAAATCACCCGCGGTGCCGATTACGTCAGAAACGGCGAAAGCATATGAACTGCTTATTCCAAGACTGAGTAAGGCGGATAAATAAATCGAGTGGACTAGGGCTTTCATCTTAAACAGAATATCATGCAATCAAAGTGCCGAAGGGCGTCACTCTGTGGGGTCTATTCAACTGAAGATGAGTTTAAAATCGTCTCACTCTGATCCGCGAAGATGTTAAAAGAACAACGGGCTGTTAAAAAATTAGCGATTCATCGTCTGGCCGGAGGCTCAACGATATCATTTAAAAGGCACGCCCTCTCCATCTATTCTAAACGTACATATGGGGGGATTTATGAATCAATTTGAGACGATAATGACATTTGCTCGAAGGATATGGATCATGGCCGCGCTCGCGGCGGCTCCGGCTTTTGCCGCGGACCAAACTCTTTTCACCACTCAAGTGCCCGCGCTCAAAAGGTCAAGCGACGGTGCGAATATAAACTACGAACTCGGAATGAAATTTACGGCCACCGTTTCAGGAAAGATTAAAGCAATCCGGTTCTACAAATCGCCTAGAGAACGAGGTGCGCATATCGGAAGGATTTTCTCAACCAACGGAGCGCAACTGGCGAGCGTTAAGTTCACCGGCGAAACCGCATCGGGGTGGCAACAACAGGCCTTGTCCGTGCCGCTGGATATCGCGGCGGACACTCAATATGTAGTCAGCGTCAATACCGCGGGCACATACTACGTTGACACGATCAACGGTTTCGCAAGGCAAATCGTAAATAAGGATCTGCGCAGTGCCGATGGCAGCGCGGGCGTATTTGGACCGGTTGGCGTAAGGCCGACCAGCAGTTATCAAAAATCGAATTATTTTCGCGATGTCGTTTTTGCAGCCGGCTCAATCACTCAACCCACCTTGCCTCCGGTTGCGGATACGACGGCACCGGCTGTTTCTAATGTTGTGATGCCTCCGCCAGTTCCCGGCACCAAGCCAATTGCCGCCAATACCGGCTGGCAGCCCACCGGTGTCACGCTTTCACCTGCCGGCTCCATAAATATCACGAAGGACGGAACTGTCGTCGATGCGAAAGATGTCGCCGGACAAATCATCATTGCCGCAAGTAACGTGACGATTAAACGCAGCCGCATCCGCACCGGCACCTACTTCCCGATTTTGGTTAAGTCCGGAAAGAATGTCGTGATTGAAGATTGTGAAGTGGATGGCATGGGCAGCTCTTCAAAAGGGATCCTTATAGAAGGAGATGCCGGGGTCACCGTGCAACGTGTGAACATCCACGACAGCGAAGACGGACTGAGCTTGAACGGAAACGGCGGTATTGTCTTACGCGACAGTTATATCCATAGCCCGCGCCATTCGAGTGAAGGCCACTCCGACGGTTTCGAAATCTACGGCGGCGCCCACATGTTGATTCAGAACAATAACTTCGATTACATCGGCGCCACCACCAGTGCTTCGAACCTTTCGAACTGGGGAGGCCCGATCGACGACATAACTTACGATGGAAACTGGCTGGCCGGCGGCGCCTACAATTTCTACATCGACGGAAATTTTGACGGCGGAAAAATCAGCAACGTTCGGGTGACCAACAACCGCTTTATCAGAAACAGTTCTCTGTACGGCCAAGGCCTCGTGCGCGGAAATTTGCAGAATATCACTTGGACTGGAAACGTCTTCGACGACAACAACGCTCCCGTCGAATGATAACTACGATTTAGATCCGTTAACCTCCGATGGAATCAACGCCCAGCCCAACGTCGGGCCGGGCGTTAACTGTATCAAAAGTGATCGATTTGGATCGCGTCGCGCCAACTCCCGATTGTTTCCACAATTCAATCTTATAATCTAGATGGGTCTGTCATCGAGAGGTTGAAGTGAACTCATCAATAAAGATCATCATCTATACCCTCGCCTGCATCTTCGCCGGGTCGGCCGTCGCGGATACGCTGTCCTGGGAAATGTGCGTGCAAGAAGCCGCGCAAAACAACGCGGAAATTATCTCCGCCAAACAAGGACTTGAAGCCGCGCGCAATAGCGTGGGCGGCGCACGGTCCGGATTTTTTCCGCAAGTGAGTGGAACCCTCAACTTCAACCGCGGAAATACGGCCGCAGAAGGATACGGCGCGACCTTGAGCGCCAGCCAAAATCTATTTACTGGATTTCAGGACCAAGCCAAAGTCAAACAAGCCAAGGCCAACACTTTGGTCGCGCAAGAAAATTTTGAGATTGTGAAAGCGCGTATCAGTGCCGATCTTAAAACGGCATTCGCCACTTTCTTGCATGCGCAAAAATTGGTGAAGCTGCAAGAAGACATCATTAGACGCCGGCAGCAGAACTACGGCCTGGTGAATTTGCGCTTCAAAAGCGGACGTGAGAACCGCGGTTCCGTCTTACTTTCCTTGGCCAATGCCAATCAAGCCAAGCTGGATTTACTTAAAGCGAAGAACTCGATTATGTCGGCCGCAACCGATCTTGCCCGCGTCGTAGGCCGGGGTGAACCTCCCGATCAAGTGACAAACGATATCCCGCTTGAGAAATTGCCGGCGGCTAAACCGGATTTCCGCGCGCTTGCCGGCGCGGCGCCTGAAACCCGACAATCACTCGCGCAAGTTGAAGCGAGCCGCGCTTCGTTGACTCTTGCCCGCGCGGGATTTTTTCCAACTCTGGGCTTGAGCGCGAGCACCGGTCGCCAGGATGCCGACTGGTTTCCTGAGCGCGAGAAATGGTCGGTCGGCGCGACTCTCACCTTTCCCCTTTTTAATGGCGGAAAAGATTACTATTCCGCGCAAAGCGCTTCCCATAATGTACAAGCCGCGCGCGCCAATCTGGACAATATCGCCCGCACAAAAATCAATAAGCTCAATGAGACTTACAATGCCTATATGGAAGCGATCGAAAAACTAACCGTGGACGAAAGCTTTCGTGAAGCGGCCTCCCTTCGCGCCGAGATCGCCCGCGCGAAATACAACAATGGACTGATGAGTTTCGAAGATTGGGATTTGATCGAAAGCGATCTGATCAACCGCGAGAAAACCGTTCTGCAAAGCCAGCTGGCACAAGTCCAAGCTGAATCCGCTTGGTTGCAAGCCCAAGGAAGAGGAGTCATCCCGTGAGCAATAAAACAAAGTGGTGGATCGGCATCTTTGCCGCCGGCGTGGCGGCCGTTATAATCGCGGCATACTTTCGCGACAGCAGAGCGCAAAAAATCACTTACCGCGAAGTGAAAATTGAAAAGGGCGACATCGAAGTCAAAATTCTCAGCACCGGAACGGTCGAGCCGGAAAACCGCCTGGAAATTAAACCGCCGGTCGCAGGACGCATCGAGCAAGTCCTTATTAAAGAGGGGCAAGCCGTTAAAAAAGGGCAAATCCTCGGCTGGATGAGTTCGCTTGAGCGCGCTGCTTTGATTGACGGCGCACGCGCGGAAGGACCCGACGCCGTCAAACGCTGGGAACGCAACTATAAGGCCACGCCGATCTTGGCGCCGATCGACGGCACGATCATTTTACGCAATGTCGAAAACGGGCAAACATTTACCGCCGCCGATTCGGTTTTCACCATGTCCGACCGCTTAACCGTTAAAGCCAAAGTCGACGAGACCGACATCGCCCAAATCAAAGTGGGACAACCCGCCGTCATCACGCTTGATGCCTATGCGAAACAAGAAATTCCGGCCGAGGTCGACTCGGTCGCGTTCGACGCGCAAACCGTGAACAACGTCACCACTTACATCGTTGAAGTTTTGCCGAAAGAGACTCCCGCCACCATGCGCAGCGGGATGACCGCGAACGTGAATTTTTTGGTGAACTCGCGCAAAGATATTCTGGTCATTCCAAATTCCGCAGTGAAGTACTCCGACGATGAAGCCACCGTCCTGGTGAAAGATCCCGCCGGCGGTCAACCGCTCGTGCGCCAGATCGAAACCGGCCTAACCGACGGCAAACACACCGAAGTCGGCAAAGGGCTGGAAGAGGGCGAGATCGTGCTGGTCGCCGAGTTCGACATGTCGAAAGCGAAGAAAGGCGGCGCCAATCCCTTTATGCCGTCCCGCCCAAATCGCAAAGGCAAAAAATAAATGCTGATTCGTCTCACCAACGTCAGCAAAACTTATGTCATGGGAAATACGCCCGTGCATGCGCTTCATGAAGTTTCGTTGGCGATTGAAGAAGGCGATTTTGTCGCCATCATGGGGCCCTCGGGTTCGGGCAAATCGACCTTGATGCATATCTTGGGTTTGCTGGATATGCCGGGCGGCGGAACTTATGAGTTAAACGGCGAGCCCATCGCGGGCTTCAGCGAAGACGAACTCGCGGCCCTTAGGCGTAAAGCCGTGGGCTTCGTGTTTCAACAATTCAATTTACTGCCCAGAACCTCGGCTTTGGACAACGTTTCACTCCCCTTGCTTTATTCCGAGCGCAAAATCGACGTTAATCGCGCCAAAGAATTGCTGGAGAAAGTCGGCCTTGGTGAACGCATAAATCATCACCCGAACGAAATGTCCGGCGGGCAACAGCAGCGCGTCGCGATCGCGCGCTCGCTGATCAATCGCCCGATGTTAATTCTGGCCGACGAGCCTACCGGAAATCTGGATTCGAAAAGCGAAACTGAAATTCTCAATCTGCTCACCGAACTGAACGACTCGGGCATCACCGTCATCATTGTGACCCACGAGGAAGACATCGCCAATAAAGCCAAGCGTGTAATCCGCATGCGCGACGGCTTAATCCAAAGCGATGAGCGCCTAAGTCCACTCAAGCCTCACGCCAAAAAAGCCACGGTTTCCCCGCTGGCGGCAAAGCGCCCGCAATCTTTTGAATTCGCGCATATCGGCCAATACTTCAAAATGGGATTCGACAACCTTTACGCCAACAAAGTCAGGACTTGCTTGTCGATGCTGGGGATTTTGATCGGCGTGGCCGCGGTCGTGGCGATGGTGGCGCTTGGAACGGGCGCAAGGATCGCGGTTGAGCAGCAACTCTCTTCACTGGGCTCGAATCTTTTGATGGTGCGCGCGGGCGCGGGACGCGGAAGCGGCGGGGCGCGGGCCGAAAGCGGAACCGTAGCCAGGCTTACCCCTGAAGACCTGGATGCGATAAAAAATGAAATCGCCAACGTCAACCGTGTTTCCGCCAGCGTCAGTGGCCGCGCGCAAGCGACCTTTCAGAATGAAAACTGGAACACCAGCGTTATCGGTGCGGATCCAAGTTATGCGCGAATGCACAATTCCGTGCCCGATGCCGGCCGTTTCTTTAATGCGCATGAAAATCAGACCCGTAATCGCGTCGCCGTCATCGGCACCACCTTGGTGCGTGAACTCTTCAATGGCAGGGATCCGATCGGCGAAATGATTAAACTCAACAAGGTCAGCTTTCAAGTGATCGGCGTTCTCCCCGAAAAGGGTGCCGGCGGATACATGGATCAAGACGACCGCGTGATCATCCCGCTCAATACGGCGATGAAAAGATTGTTCGGCAAAGTGTACGTCGACTCAATTGAAGTCGAGATGAACAAAGCCGAAGACACGGCGCTGGCCCAAGATGAAATTCTTGATCTTATGTACGCCCGCCACAATGTTCCGCTATCGAGTCAGGACGAGGCCTTCAACATCATGAATATGGCGGAGATCCAAGCCGCTCTCTCCAGCAGCACGCAAATCATCACGCTGTTACTTTCGATCATCGCGGCCATTTCATTGGTGGTCGGCGGCGTCGGGATAATGAACATCATGTTGGTTTCGGTCACCGAACGCACGCGCGAGATCGGCCTGCGCAAAGCTATCGGCGGCGCACGCCGCGATATCCTGGCGCAGTTTTTGGCGGAGGCGATCATGATCAGCGCGATCGGCGGATCGCTGGGAATCGTCTTTGCTTGGATTACGACGTTGCTGTTGTCTCATTTTTCCGGCTGGGCCACTTCGATCAGTTTATCATCGGTGACCGTGGCTTTCGCGTTCTCGGCATCGGTGGGCGTGATCTTCGGTTACTACCCGGCGCGCAAGGCCTCGCTGCTGCAGCCGATCGAAGCCTTACGCTATGACTGAAAACTCACTTCTGTATCAGTAAACCGGCGCGTCAAAAGGTAAGGTAAGCGACCGCGCAAAGCACGACGCCTGTACCCCACGTCATCCATGGCCCGCTCACAAAAATCGGATAAGCCATCAATGAAACTCCGCAAAAGATCGTGCTGTAGTTCAAGCGCTTTTTGCCTTCTCGAAACAGGTAAAAACCGATCACGCCGAAAACAAAACCGGCCATGAGCGATGAAAATGAAAAATCCAATCCCAAAGAATCCATGTGTTGACCTATCGTATACCTTGCTAGACTTTAAGTCTTCCCATGGTTGGACGAATTTATTTTAAGCGCATAAGCGCATCATTAGTGGCGATGCTTTTTTCTTTGTCCGTTATGGCCGAAGAAAAGCCCGCATTGCCCGCCGCCGTAGCCCCGCCCGTCGCGGGCGATGAACTCGGCACAACTTCATTTCAACGTATCCCGAGTGAGCTGGCTTCGCCATGGACCACCGCCGCCCGGCCCTGGCTGTTGTGGGGAACGGCGATGACCCTTGGGTTCCTCACCGCTGAAGATAGCGGCAACAAAACCCAAGAACAAATGGCGAAAGACAAACCACTGGGTGATTGGGCCGTGGTCGGCGATTATGCCGGCCAGTTAATTCCGAATGCGCTTTATGTCGCAGGTATGTACGGCACCTATTGGTTCAATAAAGACGTTAAATATAAAAAGCACGGACTAATCATGATCAAAGCTTCGGCCTATGCCGGCGCGGCCTCGACGGTTCTTAAAGTCCTAATTAAGGAGCAGCGTCCGAACAAAGGCAAAGATTGGACTTCATTTCCCTCAGGGCATTCGACGACGGCTTTTGCTTTTGCCGCAGTGGTTAGCGCCGAGCACGGCTTTTGGCCTTACGGTTTAATGGCCACCACATTGGCCACTCTGACCGGAGTAAGCCGCATGAATGATAATATGCATCACGCGCACGATGTGGCGGCCGGCGCCACGCTGGGAACCGCTTTTGGGCTCGGCGTGTCTTACATCAACGCTGCATTTGATCGCAAAGAATGGCCGGTCGCTGTCGCCCCCATGTTGCAAGATGGGTTCGCAGGCATGCAGATCGTTCTGCCCTTCAAGTAATTAAAATTCCGTGCTAGATTTGAGACCATACAACACAGATTTTTCTAGCCGGTGGGACCGATATGAAATTCTTAGTACCCTTGCTTTTTTTATTCTCGCTAAGCGCGCGCGCGGAACGCCTGAAGCCGTTGCAAGTCGTGACCGAAATTCCACAAACCAGCTTGCGGACTTTGAAAGTTTCCGTTTCGAAAGAGGCCATTTTGCCGTGGGCCGCAATTACGGGAAGCACATTTTTCTTATGGGCGAATGATCAAAATTATTTAGAAGACGTGCAGCGCAATGGCCGTGACATGGGGATCGGCAATCACGAGAACACGAAGACGGTGATTGAAGCCGGTCCCTACCCGCTCTTACGCCTGCCTTCGGATACCGGCTCAGCACTTTATTTTTTGGGCGACGGCTGGACTCACTTTGGTATCGCCGGCGGATTTTTGCTGAATGGATATTTAAACTCCGAGCATGACCGCGCTTGGAACACCGGCCTAAAAATCGTGCACGGCATGATTGTGTCGACGATGTTCAATCAGGCGCTTAAACGCAGTACCGGACGTGAGAGCCCGTCAAAAGCGACTGAGCCGCGCGGAAAATGGCGTCCGTTCCCGAGCACCAAAGCCTACAACGCGAACACTCCGATGTATGACGCCTTTCCCAGCGGCCACGTGATGACGGCAAGCCTGGTGTTCACCGTGATCAATGAAGCTTACCCGGAATACGCATGGTACACGATTCCGATCGGCACGACCTGGGTGAGTTTGCTGGCGTTGCAGATGATGAACAACGGTGTGCATTGGGCCAGCGATTACCCGCTCGGCCTGGCAATGGGTATCGTGATCGGCAAAATGGCCAGCCGGCTTGGCGAACCGGATAAGCCGGCCGAGGGTAAAACCGCGTCGTTCCGACCGATGATTTTTCCCGGGGTTTATGACGGTGTCGAAACCGTCAATATGCTCATCACTTATTAGCTAGAGCAAAGTCCCGCTTAAGAAAATTGAAGCGACCGAAAAGTAAATCACCAGCCCGCTGACATCGACCAGCGTCGCCACAAAGGGCGCTGAAGCGGTGGCCGGATCGAATTTAAGTTTGCGCAAAATAAACGGCAACATCGACCCCGCGATGGCTCCCCACATCACAATTCCAACCAAGCTAAAGGCCACCGTGAGTCCAACCAGCATAAAGTGTTCGCCGTAAAGCGTATGGCGCGCAGGCCAAACGACGATGCGACAAAATCCGACCAAGCCAAGAATCGCGCCGAGGGCAAGACCGGCCGCCGACTCACGCAAACACACGCGCCACCAATCCCTAATTCTGACTTCGCCAAGCGCCATCGCACGAATGATCAGCGTTGAGGCCTGCGACCCAGAGTTCCCTCCGCTGCTGATGATAAGCGGAATAAAGAGCGCCAAGACCACGGCCTTTTCGATCTCATGCTCGAAATATCCCATCGCGGTCGCCGTGAACATTTCGCCGATGAAGAGCACCAACAACCAACCCGCACGCTTGCGCACCAATTGGATGAAGGCGGTCGAGAAATACGGCGCATCCAAAGCTTCCATACCTCCGAGTTTTTGGAAATCCTCGGTCGCCTCTTCCTGCACGACTTTGACCATGTCGTCGACCGTCACAATCCCTTTAATATGGCCGGCATTGTCGACCACCGGCAGCGCGGTGAATCCTTTTTTCTTGAACAAACGGCTGATCTCTTCTTGATCCATGTTCTCAGGAACTTTGATGAGGTCTTCGCCCTGGTGCATGACATCGCCAAGCTTAGCGGTCGGGGGGTTGGCAAAAAGTTGACGTAGCGACACAACTCCAAGCAATTTATTTTCCGGATCGACGACATAGGCTTGATAAATCAATTCCGCTTGAAAACGTGTGAGGTTTCTTAAATAGCGAATCCCTTCTTCGACGGTCATCTCGGGCCTTAGGCGCGCGTAGCGCGGGTTCATGCGTCCCCCGGCTTGATCTTCCTTATAAGCAAGCAATGCTTTAACTTCGGCTTGCAAAAAAGGCTCTAAAGAGTCGATGGTCTCGGCTTGCAGTTCTTCCGGCAGCGCTTGGATCACGTCGGTCAAATCGTCGGGCGGAAGCAAATGCACCAATGACCATCGCTGATGTTTTTTGACCAGAGTTAACAACTCCGTTTTCAACGACGTACTCAGATGGATAAAAATTTCGTCAAGGACATCGCGTTCGACGGCGTTGATCGTCGCTTCACGCTCCTTGGGGCTCATCGTCGGCCATGCTTCAAGTAAGGAATGTTTTTTTGAGTGGCTTTTTTGATCCACACGGCCCTCCTTAAAAAGAAAACTTTGTTTTGATCTGCAGTCCTGAGGTGTCTTCGATATCGATCGATTCGGCGCCCCGCTCGCTCAGCGATTTGCCAAGGAGAAAGCGGCGGTCAAAGGCATAGACGTAAGCTGCGGAGACGCTGCCCAGTTTACCGAGCATCAGGCGTAGGCCCGCGCCGGCCTCCTTCTTATCGTAAAGCAGGCGGTCATCGCTTTTCTTCACTAAATTTGCGTAAGATTTAGGCGACCAATTTAAATTCGCGAAGGACTGCAGCGGTCCCCAAAATCGGTGAGCCCCTTCCAACGAAGCTCCAAACGGCGACAGCATCGCCGTTAGCATCCAAGGATCGGGCCGCCAATTCACAAACGCAAACGGCAAACCGAAAAGGGCGCTATAGGTCGTCCTGCTTATGGCGTAGGCAATTCCGGGAATGGGGATATTGTTCAGTACGGTGCGGTTGTTGGAATAGCTCAAAAAATACAGCCATGAATGATCCGCCTTCTTGCGCTCAATAAAGCCGGTGGCCGAGATGACGGCGGGGTTGTCGCCGGAAAACAGCCTTGTCCCGGCATCCCCATAAGTGACGCCCGCGCCGGTTTTGTTGCCGGCTAAATCCTCATGGCTCCATGATAAGCCGAAGTCCGCCGAACCGAATTCTTTGGGAATGCGGGTTCCTGAAGCCGGAAGTTTGAGCGTATTGCCCAAACTCACCCGCTGCGCCCGTCCAGTAAATGCCCAGCCCGACTCGCTTCCCCGGTAGATCGGTACCCCGAAGGAAAGTTTTTGCTCTTCGATATTTACGTCTTGGTGTTCGAGCGATACCGAGGGCTTAGCAAAAGTCTGCGGGGTTAAGGCCGTCATATCCTGTGCCGAAGCTTTGGCGCTGGCCAGTGAAGACGTAACTATAAAAAGCAAAAGTGCCTTCATTTTTCGACAATAACCCATTCTCGTGTTTGACGCACGGTTTCGATGCAGGCCGCCTTGTCCCGCCTCGCAATTCATCAGAATTTCCCAAGATGAATAAGTTCGAAATCTCACGCCGCCGACAGTTTTACCTGTGCTTGCAAGCTATTGCATTGGGGGGAATCTCCACCCTGATCGCCTGGGTTCTTCTTTGGGCCATCAATATCGTCACCAATCTCTTTTATTATCATACGTTTTCGACGGTGCAGGCCACACCGTCGAACGAAACCTGGGGAATCTGGTCGCTCTTTGTTCCCGCAATCGGTGGACTGCTGGTCGGCGTGATGGCCCGCTTCGGATCAAAAGCCATCCGCGGTCACGGAATCCCGGAAGCGATGGAGCAGATCCTGACCAACAAAAGTAAAATTCCGAAACGGATCGTTTTACTTAAACCCATTTCGTCGGCGATTGCGATCGGATCCGGCGGACCATTCGGCGCCGAGGGACCGATCATTGCCACCGGCGGCGCGATGGGCTCACTATGGGGACAAGTGTTTCCCAGCTCTCCGTTTGAACGCAAAGTCTTACTCGCGGCCGGAGCTTCAGCCGGCATGACCGCGATCTTCGGAACACCCCTTGCGGCGATATTGCTTGCGATCGAACTTTTGTTGTTCGAATACCGCGCGCAATCTTTTTTGCCCGTCGCTTTATGTGCCACCGTCGCCGCGACTTTACGCATGGTGTTTTGGACCAGCGCCCCGTTTTTCGCGATGCCTGACCTCACGCCCGCAAGCCTCGCCAGCCTGCCGGTCTATCTTTGCGCCGGACTTTTTTTTGGCGGACTCTCGATCCTGGTGACCAAAGCGGTCTACGGAATTGAAGATCTGTTTGAGAAAATCCCCGTGCACTGGATGTGGTGGCCCGCGATCGGAGGGCTTTGTGTAGGTGTTATCGGCTTAATCGAGCCCCACAGTTTGGGTGTCGGCTACGACAATATTGAACGAGCCCTTTCAGGGTCAATCACCTGGCAAGCGGCTTTGCTGTTGTGTTTATGGAAATTTTTGTCGTGGGCGATCGCGCTCTCCAGCGGCACCTCGGGCGGGACTCTCGCACCGCTCATGACCGTCGGTTCACTGATCGGGCTCGCGGGCGGCCATGCGCTCGACACTTATTTTCCTTGGCTTGAGGTCGATCCGCACGTTTTGGCTTTGATCGGAATGGCCGGATTATTCACCGGCTGCTCGCGCGCATTTCTAGCGACGGTGATTTTTTCTTTGGAGGCCACCAAGCAGCCCGTCGGCATGATCCCGTTGCTGGGATCGTGCGCGATGAGTTTTCTGGTTTCCCATTGGTGGATGAGTGAAACGATCATGACCGAAAAGATTGCCAGACGCGGCGTGAATGTTCCTTCGGATTACGTGCCCTCTGGCCCGCCTATTGCTCACCCATGAGGGAATGAAAACGTACGCCATTTTTGCGTTAGCGCTATTCTTTTGTGTAAAAATCTACGCACTGGATTTGAACGCCGAAGGGAAAAAAGCCCTCGGCGGTCTTTCAAAGGCTTTACAGAAATCAAAAATTATCAAGACGGGTCCAAGACTCTTTAATCGCAAAGTCACCGATGCGAACCGGCCCAAGCCGGGCGAGTTCTGGATTGGAATCGTCGGCGACAGCAGCACGACGGGGGCCGCAGCAAGTCCCCACTTTCATGCGACATGGGCCTCGATGTTCGACAACACCGTGGGGAATATGGAGCCTAGCGAGCCTCTCCCTCCTCCCATACGGGTGATGTACACAACCTCGGAATTTAAGAAAGCCGACCATGAAGGGCAAGCGATGGAGCTAAATATTCAATCCGGCTTGTCACAGAAGATCGACACCGAAGAATATTCGTTCGGCTACATTTTGGGAAAAAAGATCGGTCTGTCACCCGATCGTATCGTTTTGGCCGGCCAGGATGGGACGCGGATTTCTTCCTTATTCACGCAATTTGAAAGGTTACTAGCGGTGGGATCGCCCGGGCTCCCTCCCTTAATTTTAGTTTCGTATGTGGCCAATGATCTTTGCCCTTCGGATAATTTTTCAAATCCCGTGGATAGGTTTCGTGAGCGCTACACTTCCGATTTACAAAAACAGTTCGAACAAATCGCGCATTTACAAGCCTCGCCAAACGGCACGCGCGTTGTCTTTGTGGCACCTTTGGATATCGGCAACGTATTGAGCAACGCGAATTTGCTCTCACAAAAAATCCGCATCGAAAGCCATCGTGACGTCACTTGCCAACAACTGCGCGACAATGCCGTCGGCGGAAACGACTTCACGAAACTTATGCAAAACACTTTACGCGGAGAATGCAGGGGGCTATTTGCGCAATCCAATAACCCCGCACAAAAGCTGGCGCAAGTGCGTGCCCTACAAGAGGCCCAAACCGCAGCGCTGACGGAGTCGATCGATCAATTCAACGCGCGCAATTTGCCGATCAAAATGCAGTATGCGGCCTCCGCCAAACAAATCGATTTTCAGGCGGGGGATCTGGCGAATGACTGCTTTCATCCCGGGAAAACCGGCGCCGAGAGGATCGCCGATCAACTGCTCACCAACGAGCTGTCCGACTTGAAGCCATAGCCTGAACGCGCCAGGCCACCTATTGGTTGACAAAAAAACGGGCTAACTTAGGATGCAAGTTCATGTTGTTAAAATGGATCATCCTCGCATTCTATTTGCTTGCACCGGTCGTGCAGCACGCCGTGGGCCCACTTGGGGAGACCGGCTCATCTCTTTCGGGGAAGAGTATTGGCTTCGAATCCATTTTTATCCGGGATGGGAGCAACAAACAGTCAGGCCGCATTTTTGACGATGCATCGCCCTCCCCGGACGTCTTTATTCCATGTACTTTGGAATTGTACGCCCACCGGCTCTCCATCACGAATTGGAGCCCTGGCTTTGCCCTCACTCCTCATCAATTGATCGAAATTTTTCTGATCTAATTCCACAAATAAGTCCCGTCGCAAAATTTCACCACCAAACGCCCGCCTGCCGTATTCACGACATGCGATTATTTTGATTTTATTTAAGGAGAATTTTTATGAGTCAAGAACCGAAAAAACACGATGGAACCGATTGGGTTAAAGGCACCGTATTGTTTGCGGTCATCGTTTTAGCGATGGTGATCTATCGCTACGCAATCTGCACGAATTGTTAAACTTCTTTACTGCTCGAGGCGGACTTGGCTCGCCTCGAGTCTGGTAATTTGTTCTCCAAAAGGGTATACCATCTTAGCGATATGACCCGTACACCTGTTTTCTTTATCGGACATGGTTCGCCCATGAACGCCATAGCCACCAACTCTTTTACCGAGAGTCTGCGTGATATGCGGGCACTGTGTCCTTCGCCGCGTGCGATCCTTTGCGTTTCCGCACACTGGATGACCGAGGGAACGTGGATTACGCGCATGAAGAACCCGAAAACCATTCACGATTTTTACGGCTTTCCGAACGAACTCTTCGACATCCAGTATCCGGCGCCAGGCTCTCCAGAAATCGCGGACATGATTATTTCACAAGTCGGCGCGGATCAAATCCATGCGGAAAACGAAACATGGGGGCTTGATCATGGGACTTGGTCGGTGCTCCGGCATATCTATCCGGAAGCCACTATTCCCGTCCTTCAATTAAGCCTGCATATGGAGCAACCGCCTGAGTACCACTATCGGCTGGCCACAAAGCTTAAAGCCCTTCGCGATCAAGGGATTTTGATCGTGGGCAGCGGAAACATCGTACACAATCTCAAAAAAATTCGCTGGGAAGCGGATGCGGAACCTTACAATTGGGCCGTCGAATTTGACGAATGGATAACAACCAAGCTCATCCAGCGTGACTTCAAGCCGCTTTTACATGAGTTCAATTCAAGCGAAGCCGGCCGGCTGAGCGTGCCGACCTCCGAGCACTACTATCCTTTTATTTACGCCCTTGGCGCGGCGGAAGAAACGGATGAGCTTCATTTTGAATTTCAAGGAATTCAAAACGGATCGATCTCGATGCGGACATTTAGCTTTAGATCCAATCCCGTCACATCCGCTTAACAAAAACCGAAGCCCACAATAAAAGCGCGGCACACCAGATAAGCGAAGCATAAAGCAAATGATCGAGATACGACGTGTGCACGAATCCAGCCGCAGCACGCGCCGCCGCCGCCATTAAAATAAGAATGATCACGGCCGGCAAAGTCTTTGACCGCGATTCCAATTGCAGGCCGTGCCCCCCATGCGCAAGCGTCACCCGTGTCGCGATCATCAGCGTAAGCAACCCAAGGCCTGAGATAAAATAAATATGAAGGAAATGGATTCGGTAATCCGTATAAATCCCCGAGAGAAGGACACCCGATCCCATCATCCAAGCCGAAACCCAAAGCCCCCAGCTTTGCCAGGTTCTAGATTTGGGAAGCCGAAGAATCTTCCAGTAAAGCACAAAGATAGCCGCCAAAAGAACACCCCGCACAAGAAGAGCCTCACGCGGAAAAACCGGCCCGGCGACGAACGTGGCAATAAACGCCAGCAATAAGACGCTCAATGAGCGCGAGCGAGTCACGCTTCCGGCCTGAAGATCAAACGCGGCATGGCCGGTCAGCATCGGAATAAGTTTGGTGCCTACGCCGATCACCATAAACAAAATAAATCCTTGGAAAAAATATTCCCGCGCGCATGAGACCAAGTACCATGGAAGCGGAGACACAGTGTCGATCAACAGGCCGGCCAAACTGACGATCGTGAGAATTAAACCTGCGCCGATAAACATAAATGAGTCCGGCGGCCTCACTGTGCGGCTACGAAAGCGCCGAACGAGAAAAAGCACAAGCGAGGCTAACAGCAAGACTCCCGCGGCAAAAAAATATGTTTTATTAAAAACGAAACTTGCCGCGACCTGGGCCGCAAGAAGCGGAAAAAATACCCACGCCTCCCCTTTTGTCATTGGGAACGATGCCGTAAGCCTCGGCGCCGCGGTCAATAAAAAGCCGGTCGCAAAGCAAAGTAAAAATCCTCCCATCATCACATCGGGGTGGACCGTTCCAGGATAAGCAATGCGACCGAAGAAAAAGAGAATCCAGAGTGCTACGCCCCAAAAACCTAAGACAAGGCCTGCGGGAAAAAACAGCCGGTAAGGATTTTCATTTATGGAGCTCACGGCCTTTTGCCCAGCAGCTTCGCGACCTCCGCTGCCGACTCTTCACCGCTTTTTCCAAGCCCGCTTTGCTGCTTTTTAATCACTCCGCCTTTATCTAAAACGGTGATCAAATTGGAATGCTGAAAATCGCCGGCTCCGGACTTCTTATATTGCACACCCAGGGCCGCGGCGAGTTCACGAACCGATTTCGCGGGGCCACGGGCCAATATCCAATCCTTTCCCAGGCCGTGCACTTCGGCATAACGTTTCAGACGCTCGGTGGTGTCACGATCGGGATCAAAGGAGAAAAGCGCAAAATGCACTTTATCGCGATCGGCTTCGGGCAGCAGGCTCTCGATCTTTTTGATGTCCTCCACCAGCAGCGGGCAGGCCGAGTCGCAGGTCGTGTAAATCATGGCCAGAAGTGCGGGTTTTCCCTTTAAAACACTCAACGAAATCGCTTTGCCGTTTTGATCCGTCCACGGCGACTTCAGATTGAAAATAGAATCCGACGAGGGAGCCTCGGCCGCAAGCGCCGCATGATGATGCTCGTGGGCAAAGAGAGGCGTAGCCAAAGGGAGCAGAAGTAATACGGCAATAAGACAAGAGACCTGCTTGATATTCATTTTTTTATCTCCTTAGCACAGCGAAAGCCCAAATTGTTGGTTACGAAAGAGGCCTTTAGGCTTGCGCGGAATGAGTAGCGCATAAATGCCGCGTAATCCCCGGCGTCGGCCGCACCTTGCGCGCCGTTGCCGCAAAATAACGCTCCATCCGTACCACTTCGTGAATCCGACCCAACCATAAAGCTGTTGAAATCAAGAGTCCATTCCCAAACGCCGCCGATAAGATCGCGCACGCCAAAGCCATTGGCCGACGACGGGCCTTGCCGCGGCTCTGCGGAATTTGGCCGGCTGTACCAAGCCAGTATGCGTTTTTGATTTTCTTTTGCATTGCGGCCGCGATCGTTGAGCGCGTATTCCCACTGATCCGTGGTCGGAAGCGTCTTATTTTTTGATTCGCAGTAATCTTGCGCGGCAAACCAAGACACGTTTACGACCGGCCGCTTTGTTAAATGAGAATCAAAGCTCAGGTCATCATCCCAGTGCCTTAAATATCCGCTCTCCGTAAAAATCCGCTTTGCCTTCGATCTTGCCCATTCAGGGTGCGAGCGTACAAAATCCAAAAACTCTGAATTGGACACGGGATCCTTGTCCAAAAGAAAAGACGCAACTCGAACTTGTACCTTTTTTGACGGGCCCTTCGGATTTTTTTTAAGATAGAATTCTTGATACGAGCCTTCAGGAATCCTGACCATCCCCACTTCCGCGCGCGCCACCGAAAGCAGTGGCGCACCGAGAAGACCAAAGACAAGCCAGACTCGAAAAATCAATGCCCGCCACCCTCCGCCGAACGTTTGCTTCGATGAGTTTTAACTTCTTGCGGGGTAACCTCTTTGCCTGAGTTACCCCACGATCCGTAAATGTAAGTCAGAACGTTGGCAATCTCCTCGTCGGAAAGACTCCAGGCCGGCATCACACCGTCATATTCTTTTCCGTTAACTACGACTTTTCCCTGAAGTCCGTCAGTGACCGTTTTGATCGCGCGAACTTTATCCTTGTTCAAAAAGTCGGACTTCGCCAGCGGCGGGAATGCATTCGCGATACCTTCACCGCCAGGTTGATGGCAGGCCGCGCAGTTTGTTTTGTAAACCATCGCACCCTTGCTGATCCTCTCGGCTTTTGTTTTTGCATCGGGCACCAAGCTTTGGCGCTGGTCGGCCACACGAATGCCCGTTCCTTCTGGTCGATAAACCTCGTCGCTGATTTTGCCGGAGTAAACGATCTTATCTTCATCGCCGGAAACTTTGAGCTGCGCCAGTGCGCCTTTATTGAAGGCCCTGGTCAACGAATGGTCGACGGCGATGTAAGTGCCCGGCGCATTCACCTTGAATTCGACGACCGCAGCACCGCCCGGCGGAATCATGGTCGTTTGCACGTTATGAAGTGCCGTGGAGGTGTTGCCCTCGACCATCACGGTGTCGAAGATCTCACCGATGATATGAAACGACGAAATCAGATTCGGGCCGCCGTTACCGACGTAGATACGTACGGTCTCGCCCACTTTCGCTTGCAAGGCATTGTTGTCGAGAAGTGCCCCGACCGAGCCGTTAAATACGACATAATCCGCCTTTTCAGCCATCGCCTTTTGCATGCTGAAGGGTTGCAAGCC
>CAZVOP010000067.1:0-18981 GCA_964628445.1 uncultured Pseudobdellovibrionaceae bacterium
GCGATGGGGCATGCCCTTGTAGGTATCGATCGCACGTTGGATGGCCTCATGCTTGGCGCCGTGTTCGCGCGCCGCCAAGATCGCGGCCATGATGTTCTCGAAGGAGTGCTTGCCCTTCATCTTGGTGTTTTCAACGGAGTAGTATTCGATTTCAGGGCCGGTGCGCACGCGGATTTGATTTTTGATCGTGACCGCGCCGCCGATGTTCATGATTTGCGGCTCTAAAGAGGGCTTACGCGAAAAATAGAAAATACGTCCGCGCTGAACCATCGGATCGCGCGCAAGCTCAACCACCGCATTGTCGTCGGCGTTCAAAATAGACGTCGTGCCTTGGTTGGTGTTCAAGAACACTTTGCGCTTGGCGTTTACGTACTCTTCCATCGTGCGGTAACGATCGAGATGGTTTTCGGCCAAGTTCATGAACACGATATTTTTGGGATTGAATTTCTGCACGTGCTCAAGCTGGAACGACGAAACCTCAACGACCAGCACTTCCGCGCGGTCGTCTTTCATCAAATACTCGCACAAGGGTTCGCCGAAGTTGCCGCCGACCCAGGACTTCACGCCGCTTTCGATCAAAAACGTATGAATCAAGTGAGTGGTCGTGGTCTTACCGTTCGTGCCAGTCACCGCGATCATCGGCTCTTTGATAAACTGCGCGCAAAACTCCATTTCGCCGGTGACATAGACACCCTGCGAGCGCGCGTAATCGAAAATCTTTAAATGCGGAGGAACCCCTGGGCTCAAGACGATCAAATCTTGGTTGAGGAAGGTCTTCGGCGTGTGGCCACCCAACTCCAAGGTGACGTTCATGCCGTCCAATTTTTCGAGGTAACCGGAAAGCTCGGCCTTCGATTTATGGTCGCTGACGGTCACCAGTGCGCCGTGCCGAGTTAAGAACTTCGCGAGTGTCACCCCGGTCTTCGCTAATCCAACGATGAGAACGCGCTTGCCATTTAGTTCTGAAAACTCCATCCGGTACCCTCTTCTTAACGCAACTTCAGCGTTGCTAGTGACAAGACGGCGAGCAAGATGGAGATGATCCAAAAGCGGACGATAATTTTAGTTTCGTCCAGCCCCTTGAGCTCGAAGTGATGATGTATCGGAGCCATCTTGAATATACGGCGTCCTGTCAGTTTAAACGAAATGACTTGTGAAATCACAGATAGCGCTTCTACCACAAAAATTCCGCCCAAGACCACAAGCAAAAGCTCATTTTGCGTGATTACCGCAACTATTCCCACAAAGCCGCCCAAGCTCAAGGAACCCACGTCGCCCATAAACACCTGGGCCGGGTAGGTGTTGAACCACAAAAAGCCCAGGCCAGAGGCCACCACGGCTCCCGTAAGCACGCACAGCTCCCCCGTCCCCGCGATATACGGGATGGTGAGGTACTCGGCGATTTTGGCGTGGCCCGCCACATAAGCGAAAATCGCCAGCGTGCTGGCGCTGATGATCACGGGCACGATGGCCAAACCGTCAAGGCCGTCCGTTAGATTCACCGCGTTCGCGCAGCCCACCACCACGAGGGCGGTGAAAACGATGTACCAAAAACCGATGTTGATGCTCGCCTGCTTAAAAAAGGGAAAAGTCACTTCGGTCGGCAAGTGATTGAAATAGACGAGGTAAGCAATCACCGCGCCTGCGATCGTGAATTCAGCGAGGAGGCGTACCTTACCCTTCACACCTTTCGAGTTCTTCTTGCTCACTTTTAACCAGTCATCCCAATAGCCGATCAAAGCGAAACCGAAAGTCACAATCAAAACCGCCCACACAAAGGGATTGGCAAGATCCACCCACAAAAGCGTCGGCACCAAAATGCCCAATAAGATGAGGCCCCCACCCATAGTGGGCGTGCCTTGCTTTTTCTTATGCGACTGCGGGCCGTCTTCGCGGATGCTTTGGCCGAAATGTTTTTTGCGCAAATGGGAGATGAAGTACGGCCCCACCAACCAGCACACCACAAAGGAATTAAAAAAAGCGAGGAAGGTGCGGAAAGTGATGTAGCGAAAAACGTTGAGGGCGTTGAAATATTGATCTTGCTCGTAAAGCCATTTGTATAACACGTTAATCCTTTTTTCCCAGGGATGTAGAAAGCGGCCAAGCGTCGAGAACATGCTCTAGCCCCATGCCGCGACTGCCTTTGATGGCGACCAAGTCGCCTTCCTTCAAGAGTGCTAAAAATTCTTGCGCGATCTTTTGATCGACCGTGCTGCTGGTGAAGCGATGGGCGGGAAGCTTGGAGGCCGAAGCCCCTTTCCAAAATGCCGGTGCGTTCGCTCCCACGTACCAGATCCCGTCGGCGCCGATGGCCGTGATCTTTTCGCCGATTTCCTCATGCGCTTGATCGGTGAAGCTGCCAAGCTCTCGCATATCCCCGATCACTAAAAATTTACGTCCCGTGATTTCCATCTCATACAGATTCTTAATCAAGGCCTGCATGCTGTCGGGATTTGAATTGTAAGCGTCGAATAAAACCCGGGCGCCGTTTTTCAACGGCACCATTTGATTGCGGCCCCATGCGGAGTCGCGGATTTCACCAAGGTCTTTCCAAATTTGCTCAGGCGTCAAACCCACGGCCAGAGCCAAACTTGCGGCCGCCATTAAATTCACCACATTGTGACGCCCCAAAACCGGCACCCACACTTGGCCTTTAACCCCGCGAATCGTGCCCATGACGTCGAGCCCGTCCCAATTCATGCGTTGCGCGCGGAAGTGAACGTCGGCCGTCGGTTTGAAGCCGGAAAATTGAATCTGCTTCGCGCTGGATCTTGTTTGCATGCGCATCGTCCACTCATTGTCGATATTGAAGACATGCATGGCCTTGGGCGTGGCCGTGTAAATTTCTTCTTTGGCTTGCGCGATACCGGCTTGCGAGCCGAGTTCCCCGATGTGCGCCCGGCCCACGGTCGTCACGATCGCGATATCCGGTTCCGCAACCATGCACAGTCGCCAAATTTCGCCCGTGTGATTCATGCCCATTTCTAAAATTAAATGCGTGTCGGAGGGCGAGGCTTCGAGAATTGAAATCGGGACGCCCCAGTGATTGTTGAAGCTGCCCTTCGAGGCGTGAACCTTGAAATGCTTTTGCAACAAACTGAAGGTGAATTCCTTAGTGGAGGTCTTGCCGTTCGAGCCGGTGATCGCGATCACCGTGTATTTATGCTTCAAGCGCCAATGGCGGGCGAAGGCCTGAAGCCCCTGTAAGGTGTCGGCCACTTGCACGAATGAACATTTACTTTTGAGTTGCTCCCATTCGGGACGCCAGCTTTGCACAAGGATGCAGGCGGCGCCGTTCGCTACGGCCTGGGGAACGAAGTCGTGGGCGTCAAAATTTTCGCCCTTCAACGGAATAAATAATTTTCCATTTAAAGGCTGGCGCGAGTCGGTACCCACATGCGTGAATTGAGGAGCCACTTTGGATATGACTCGGCCCGAGACGCTGGACGCGAACTCATCGACCGAACATATCCACTGTTTCTGATCATTCATTCAGCAGTTCCCCGATAACTTGAACATCTGAAAACGAAAGTTTTTGCTCGCCAATGAGCTGGTAGTCTTCATGGCCCTTGCCGGCCACTAGAATCACATCACCTTCACCCGCACTTTGCAAGGCTCGGTTAAGGGCATTTCGACGATCGGGCTCGGTAACGACTTCGCCTTTATACGCCGGAGGAATTCCCTTTTTTATCTGATCAATAATCTTGAGCGGATCTTCACTGCGCGGATTGTCCGAGGTGACGACGATCCGGTCGGAAAACTCCGCCGCAGCCTGCGCCATCAGAGGGCGCTTACCCGTATCGCGATCTCCTCCGCAGCCGAAAACGGTGATCACACGCGCTTTTTTTCCGCCACTTTCGGTGAGGCTCGAAAGAGCGCGCAGCACCGTGCGCAAAGCATCATCGGTGTGCGCGTAATCCACAAAAATGTGCACACCACGCGAGTTGGGAACTTTCTCCAAGCGGCCCGGCGCTCCATAAAAAGTGGCCAGCGCTTCGCCGGCCGTTTGCAACGAGCATCCCGCAGCCAGTGCCGCAGCGATCGCCGCAACCGCATTATAAATATTGTGCGTGCCCGTGCACGGCAAACGCACCTCCGTATTGCCGCGCGGAGTGCTGAGCGCAAACAAACTGCCATTTAAATCCTGTTTCAAGATGCGGAACGAAAAATCCGTATCCGCCTGCCCGTAACCCCACGTAGTTACACCTTCACGCACCCGCGTTTTACGGATCCATGGATCGTCCATATTCAGGATCGCCACCGCCGTGCGCGGATCGCGCCCGAGCAGCTCGTTGAACAGACGCTCTTTCGCGGAAAAATAATTTTCCATCGTGCGATGATAATCCAAATGATCGCGTGTGAAGTTGGTGAAAATGCCGGCAGCAAAAGGCACGCTTTCGACGCGCGCTTGATCCAAAGCATGGGAAGAAACTTCGAAGGCCGCGGCCCTTGCGCCCAAAGCCACGAATTCTTGAAGTCGGCGATGCAAAGTCAGCGGATCGGGCGTCGTGAGCTGGCTTCCCCATTTGTGCCCGAGCAAGTGATGATCGATCGTGCCGATCACGCCTGTCGGCCAGCCGAAATGATTGAGAATTTTTTCGATCATGTAAGTGATTGTGGTTTTGCCGTTGGTGCCGGTCACCCCGATGCAAAATAATTTCTCCGCAGGATTGCCAAAAAATCTTTGCGCCAACACATCCAGCGCCTGCCGCGTCGACGCCACCTTCACCACGGCGCCGCGATAATCCGCGGGAATTACTTGCTCGTCTTCAACGATCAAGGCCAAGGCGCCGTTTAAAGCGACTTGCGGCAAAAACTTATGTCCGTCCGAACTTGTCCCACGGATCGCGACAAAAACAGAATGCTCATTCGCTTTGCGCGAGTCTTGGGTGACGTCGCCGACTTCTTCGTTGGAAAACTCACCCCAGCGCAGTTGTGGGAATACGGACAACAACTGGGCGAGTTTCATCGAGTGGGCTCCTAATCGGGATTTTCTAATACTAGCGTAACCCGCGATTTCGGCGCAAGCGCTGATCCCGGAGGAGGGCTTGTTCTGACAACGACTCCGCTGCCACGCACCTCCACCCGTCCCGCTTGGCCACGCACGCGCGAAAGCGCTTCGCGCAAACTCATGCCCATCAAATTGGGAAACATCCCGCCTTCATCTTCGTCAGCCAGACGTTTAATTTCACTCACGGCCTGCGCTTGCAAATCATTGCGGCGCTTTTCTATGGTCTGCGGAGTGTGAATCACGTTGCTTTCGGAAATCAATACGGGCGGAAGCCCCGCGCGGCGTACCAAGTACTGTGCCATGCGACTGAACACGGGCGCGGAAACCTGCGAACCATAATAGGATTTCTTGGGATTATCGACGGCGACAAAAATAACGAAGCGCGGATTCGACGCGGGAACAAATCCGGCGAAGCTTGAGATATAGGCATTTTTTAAATAGCCGCCTTTAACCGGATCGACTTTTTGCGCCGTTCCGGTTTTTCCGGCGACGTGATAACCGGGAATGCGCGCTTTAGCGCCGTTGGATTTGTCCTCGGTGGCGGCGGCCAACATCAAACGCATGGTCGCCGCGTCTTGCGGTGAGAGCACACGGCGGATTTCCTCCGCTTGAAATTCGCTGGTCTCTTGACCGGCGCGCCGAATCGCTTTCACCAGCATCGGCTTTTTTAGAATCCCGCCGTTGGCGATCGCACCATAAGCCGCAACCAATTGCATGGGTGTGACCGCGATACCGTGACCGAAAGAGATATTGGCGAGTAAGTGCGGGCGCCACGGTAGAGGATTGACGATGCCTCGCGTTTCGCCCGGAAGCTCGATGCCGGTTTTGGCTCCGAAGCCGAAATCCGCCAAGGCTTGAAAGTAGCGGGGCGCGCCCAAGTCGAAAGCAATTTTCGTCGCGCCGACGTTCGACGAATAAGCCAGGATTTCAGTCACGTTCAACCAGCCGAATTTTTCTTTTTCTTCGGCCTCTTTGATGTATTTATCGCCGACCTTCATGCGCCCGCCCTCACAGTTGTAGCGGGTGCTCGGGCGCACTAAATTTTCTCTTAAAGCGCCGGCAATAACAAAGGTCTTCATTGTGCTGCCTGGTTCAAAAGCATCGGCAACAATGCGGTTACGTTTGCCTTCTTCTTTCGAGGCTGAGTTGGCCATCGCGAGGACTTCGGAAGTTTGCGCGTCCATGACAATCGCGACCGCGCTCTCGGCTCCGAATTTCTCCACCGTCTCGCGCAGCTCTTGCTCCAACGTAAACTGAACTTCGTAATCGATCGTGAGCTGCAAATCGGCCCCGTCGGCCACTTCGGTCAACGACCGGCCGTCATTCAACAACGGACGCCCGCGCGCATCGCGCGGAAGAAGAATTTGCTTCAACTGTCCCTGCAGATCTTTATTGAACTGAAGCTCAAGCCCCTCAAGCCCCCCGCCCTCGCTGCCGACGAAGCCGATCACCTGCTCAAGCAGATTGCCGTTGGGATACACCCGGCGCGGCTCTTCGACAAAACCTAAGCCCGGCTCGTCCCAACGCTTGATCTGATTACGCGCGGCTTCGTCCATTTGGCGTTTGATCCAAATAAATCTTCGGCTCTTGTCGCGCAGCCGCTTGCGCAAGTTCGCGACCGGAATTTTTAATTTTTTGCTAAGCTGAATCGCCAAGCCGTAAGGATCTTTGATCAGCTTCGGATCGGCGAACAGCGAATAAGCAGGAACGCTGGCGGCAAGCTCGTTGCCTTGACGGTCAAGAATGGCGCCGCGGCGGCTACGGATTTGAATCGAAGTTTCGAATTGCCGCCGCTTAAGATTATCAAGACGCGAATCCGGCACCATTTGCAGCATTCCCGCGCGCACGATGATGATTCCCCAGAGCATTAAAAAACATGAAAATAGAATGAGTATTCGGCTTCTCATTATTGCGGCATCGCCAATTCTTGGCCGGCAAGCTGGATGATTTGTCCTTTGCTCGCATCGTTAAAATTCAAATGGCTGACGGCGTATTTGCGCACCAATTCGGGACGCGTGAGGCGCGCATACTCCATACTCATCAAGCGGTGATGATCGCGGAGCGCTTTATATTCTTGAGTGGATTTTAAAACGGAGTAGCCCATGCGGCGGACTTCCATTTTTAACAGCACGAGCGTGAACAAGGTCGCGACAAAAATCAGTACGCTAAAAAACGGTGCTATCTCATTCAGTCCCCGCCGAACCATCGTTGCCACTCCCAGCTTGAAAAATTCTAAGTTTTGCGCTGCGAGACCTGGGATTTTCGCGCTCTTCTTCACGCGACGGCGTAATCACTTTTTTGAACAACGGCTGGCCCAACTCCGGTCTCTCCTTAAAAGCATACTTTATGATGCGGTCTTCAAGAGAGTGAAATGTGATAATGATGAGACGTCCTTTCGGGCTCAATGCCCGCATAAGGTCGGGCACACAGGCCTCAAGTCCAGACAACTCATTGTTGACCGCCATCCGAAGCGCCAAAAAGTAGCGCGTCGCCGGATGATGGCCCTTGCGGCTCCAGCCTTCGACCCGCTCGATAAGTGAAGCCAGTTCCCGGGTCGTAGTGAATGGTTTTAATTTACGGTCGTTCACCAAAGCCCGCACGACTCTTTGCGGCCGGCGGATCTCGCCCATGGATATGAACAGCTCATTCAACTCGACTTCGGACCAGGTGTTTATGTAATCGGCGGCACTGAATCCTTGCGTTTGGTCCATGCGCATATCCAGCGGGCCGTCATGGTAAAAACTAAATCCGCGCGCAGGCGTATCGAGCTGGGGCGAACTCACGCCGAGGTCGAGCAGGATGACGTCAAAGCCTTGCTGGGGGCCGTTTTTAAAGGATGCGATGTGATGAAAATTAAAGTGGTTGATCTCGAAACGACCGGCCGCTTTGAAGTCCTTAAATTCAAGATTTGCGTGCTCAACCGCCGCCATGTCCTGGTCAAAGCCCGTTAAATGGGCCTCGGGCAAGGCCTCAAGAAGCGCTCGGGAATGGCCTCCGCGACCGAAGGTTCCATCGAGAATGGTTTTAGGCGCAATCTCTTTGGCAATTGTCAGAACTTCATTGAGGAGGACCGGTTTATGCATATGAATTCAGTAGCATGGATTTTCGGTTAAGTGTTAGCCTGATGGCGTATGACGATGATGGAGTGCCCTCGCTGCCATTTTGCCCAACCCACGGATCAATACTGCGCGAAGTGCGGGTTGAATATCGAAACTTTTGTCGCGCAGCCCAAGCCGTTTTGGGTGCGGGTTCTGCAGAATCCGAATTTTCATTTATCGCTTATCGGCGTTTTGATCGTGGTCGTCGTTGGCTGGATTTTTTTCTCGCAGGCAGGCCTGGTTAAACGCGAAGTGGGACATCTTCTGGATCTTCCGCTGTCTTCCCGCGATGCGGCCGATCCGAATGAGCCCGACAATTCGCATCCGAACGACGACTTCCAAAGCTCCGCGCAAGAAGCGATGAGCGCCGATTCCTCATCTGAACCCAACGCCACAACGGCCAGCGGCGAAGCCGTTCCCGGCGAGCCCTCTGAAGGTGTGGCGGCAACGCCCGCACTCGGAGGTGCGGTCGCCGGCCCGCCGATCCCCGCAGCCGGTGGCGCCGGCGCCGCATCAAGCGCCGCGCAGAAATTAGAAGTCAGCTATTGGGAAATTCCGCGCGAACTTTTCAATCCGGTCCTGGCACAGGCCCTGCGAGTGGGAAGAGGCCCGGGCGGGAAAACTTATTTCTGGCAGCAGAACACCAAGCTCAATGAGATCCTGCAGTCGGGCGCGCAAAGCTTGGCCGCCGCCCGCACCATAGCCTTACAAGCGGGCGGTCAAGTGATTGTCGAAACTCCGCCCACCGCGCCTGAGATGTTTCAGTTCGGCTTGATGGTGCAGCTGGTGAAAGTGGACGGCAAGGACGTGACGATGCGCTGGGACGCCAGTTTAGTTTTGCCGCAACCTGAGCCCGCCGGACAAACCCGGCCCGCCGTCAGACAAATTGCCGAGAGTTCGCAAAGCGGAACCTCGCCGCTCACGACACAAAACGCGATAGCCATTGTTTTTGAACCCACCAATCGGACTCCGCGCGATGAGTATTTATCCAAAGTGGGCGATGGCCCGTGGAATATTTTTTCTTCACCGGAATTCCGCGCAGGCCTTACCGACTGGGTGATTGTCGTCGAATTAAAGTGAGCGCACGAATTCGAGCACTTCGTCGGCGTGCCCCGGGACGCGCACACCACGCCACTCTTTAATTAATTTTCCGTCGGCGTCGATCACGAAAGTGGATCTCTCCACACCGCGCACTTGCTTTCCGTACATGTTTTTCATTTTGATCACTCCGAAAGCGGCGCACAACTCTTCATCCTCGTCGCTCAACAATTCGAAAGTGTACTTTTGCTTATCCTTGAATTTTTCATGCGAATTCAGAGAGTCGCGCGAAATGCCGAAAATTTCCGCTCCAACCTTTTTGAAGTCCTTATGCAGACGCGTGAAGTCTTGACCTTCCAATGTGCAGCCCGGCGTGGCGTCTTTGGGGTAAAAATAGAGGACTACGGCCTTCCCTTTGAGATCGGAAAGCACGATGTCCTTCCCGCCGGTGGCCTGAACCTTAATCTTAGGGAGAGGCTTTCCCACCGCAACGGCGGCTTTGGGAATATCCTTACGCGGAGTGGCCTTGGAATTCTTGGTGTTTTTCATGCCTTGTCGTACTCGCTTTTTGTTCTTCCCTCAAGGTGAGGAATTCGTTTAGCCTTAAACTTCTCAAGGAGATTTGCAAGTGAACGACGGATTCATTCGGCCGCAGGCGCCGGGCGGTTGGGTAGAAGTGATTGTCGGCTGTATGTTCAGCGGCAAGACGGAAGAGTTGATTAAACAAATGCGGCGCGCGCACATCGCCAAACAGCGCTGCCAGACATTCAAACCGCAAATCGATGCGCGTTACTCGGTCAAGGACGTAGCCTCTCATGACCAAAACCACTTGGCGGCTTTCCCCATCCAAAAGGCCCATGAAATTTTGGACCTGCTGGATCCTGCAACCCGCGTGGTGGCGGTCGATGAAGGACAGTTTTTCGACGACGAATTGATTGAAGTGGCAAGCCAGATGGCCAATGAGGGCCTACGCGTAATTATCGCCGGACTCGACACAGACTGGCGAGGGCGCCCTTTTGGCCCGATGCCCCAACTGATGGCTATCGCCGAGATCGTCCGCAAGCAACATGCGATCTGCCGCGTTTGCGGAGGCCCGGCCACCCGCACCCAGCGCCTGACTTCGGCCAAAGAAGACATTCTGGTGGGCTCTACTGAGGCCTATGAAGCCCGCTGCCGGAAGCATTTTGATCCGGAATTGAACAACCGGGCCTTGACAGAAGTGGTGCATCATTTAAGTTTGTCAGAACTCTAAGGAGTCTTGTGCCCATGGATCATTTACGCCTCTCGCCCCTAATTTCCGAAGATGAGATCAGCAACCGCGTCACCAAGATCGGCGCGACGATAACCGACAAATTCCGCAACACCGATCTGGTCGTCGTCGGAGTGCTGAAAGGTTCGTTTATGTTTTTCGCCGATTTGATTCGCGCGATCGACACCGATCTCTCATGCGACTTCGTGGGTGTGAGCTCTTACAACGGCGCGCAGTCTTCCGGCGAAGTGAAAATCAATTTGGATTTGAGCCGCTCGATCAAGGATCGCAACGTGGTTTTAGTCGAAGACATCGTCGACACCGGCCTCACCATGAATTACTTGCGCCGCCATTTGATGAATCACAAACCGAAAGCTTTGCTGACCGCTTCGCTGCTCTTGAAGCCCGACGCTTTGAAAGAAGAGTGCCCGGTGGATTTAGTGGGCTTTAAAATCCCCAATGATTTTGTCGTGGGCTACGGTCTGGACTACCAAGGTTATTTCCGCAACCTTCCGTACATCGCGCAAGTCAGCAATATCAATTAAATGCGCGAGGGCGCATTTTGAATTCACCCAAGACCTTCAAGCTCGAAACCAAACGCACCAGACTACGCCGCTTCGCCCTCACCGATCTAAAAAACATGATCGATCTGGAGAGCGATCCGGAGATCATGAAGTTCACGCCGTCCCGCCTGCCACGAAGCTCGGCACAAACCAAAAAAACTTTACGCGTCGTCATCGAAAAACAACCCGATCGCGAGCCGCTTGGGATTTGGGCGGTCGAACTCAAAACCACCGGCGAATTCGTCGGTTGGTTCATGTTGTTGAAAACAAACTTCGAAGTGCCTGAACTTGGCTTTATGATCGTGCGCCGTTTCTGGGGCAAAGGGTTCGCAACCGAGGTCGCCGGCCGCTTGATCCATTATGTACTTGAGGATCTTCGTTTCCCCGCCGTCAACGCCCTCGCCCATCCCGCCAACAGCGCGTCTATCCATGTGCTGACGAAGCTGGGTTTTAAATTTCAGAACAAAGTTTTTACCAAAATCCGCGGTTCGACGACGGAAGTTGAGTTGGATTTCTTCGAGTTGCGTGCGTTCGCCAAATCAAATTAGCGTTAGCGCTTGGCGATCAGCGGCCTTTAACTTCCGGCAGCTTGGGGTTGGCCAAGGTCTTGTCGTCGACAATGGCCGCGAAGGGGATCGCGGACTCAATCGTCTGCCCCACCTTCGTCCGCCAAACTTTTTGAATATCCGGCGGCAATCGCTTTTCGCTGACCTTGAGCTCGTGCCCCGCCTGCTCCACGATATACACGTCACCCTGTTTAGCTTTTATCTTTACATCGGTTCCCAGATATCCCGGCGTCGCCCATGCCGCTAATGGACCAAAAGATAAATAAATAAAAATTCTTTTCACCGATCACCCCGCCGTAATAACCTAAAGACTAATCTTCACGCGAGGTGATGTCCATGAATTATCAAATCCGAGCCATCGTGAGTTTAGGCCTCATTTTACTGTCTCACCAGGCTTTCGCCTTGGGCGCAAAGGTACAGGTTTCCAACTTGAGCTTCCGCGGTGCGGGCTCGCCCCATGTCCGCCTTGGCCAAATGACTCGCGAAATGGCGACGCTGCCTGCCGACTCCATCCTCGTAAACTACAAGATCAATGGCGCTGATCGCGTCATGGTGGACGACGACGGATTGGCTACGCTTTACATTTATCACCGCACCCTGACCGGCGCGAGATTCAACGACGACATCACACCCGATTCACCGCTTCCCCAACCGCTGACGCCGTTGACCCGCTCGCTGACGTTGTTGAAAAGTGTTTATGAGGGTGTGAAAGCGCAAGATCCCGCACGAATCTCAGACATCATCGCACGCATCGACAAGGTTAAAAAAATGTTGGCTTCCGCCACCAAAGTCAGCGACCTGCAGACTTCGGGATTGGAATCGCTAATCAATGATTTGATGTCGAATCACACTTACACGGTGGAGCTTGGTAACGATAAGAGCGTCCGCAAAACGCTGGATCAATTGATCGGCCAAGGCGCGCCGGTCTCGCTTACGGATCAAATGGCGGCACGTTGCCGCGACACGATCGATATGAAATGGAAATCAGCGACAAACGACTTTGGCGGAAAGGCACCCTCCAGAGTCGACGCTGAATCACGGTCCGCCGATCCTAATACCGCAAGATAAATCCCAGAGAAGCGTTCTACTCCATCTCGCTGCGGGCTTGGCTTTCTTGTTGGAGCGGTACGCGCAGGATGTGTTTGCGGCTAAGGGGCATGCGGCCCTTCCAAACATGTTCGACAACGTGCGGGTTAAGGCTCTTGGCTAAATCAATGTCATTGTTGAACCATTTCATAAACTGCTTCACGGTCGTGCTCTTCACCAATTTCACTTCGGCGCCGCGCAGTTCGGGCATCACTTCCAACACTCCGAAATGCTTATCGGCGTTGCGCTCGACATCGACTGCGGCGAGGAAGCTTGCGTAAAAGTTCGCCGAGGCGAATCCGAAGCGACCGCGACGCACGTCCGTCAGCTCAGCGAGATCCGTCGTGCCGAGTTTTTCGGTCAGACGTTTGATTCCCGATTCGCCGTGATTGTAGGCCGTGACCGCCAGCGGCCAGGACTTCAGCAATAAATAATTGGTCTTCATCTTCTTGGCCGCGGCCCGGGTCGCGCGCAAAGGATCGTTGCGTTCGTCGGCGGCGGTGTCCATGCGCATGTAGGAGCGGGCGCTGGAGCGCATGAATTGCCAAATGCCGCTCGCCCCGACGCGCGATCTGGCGCGCAAGTTGAACGAGCTTTCGACGAAGGGCAGACGAGTCAACTCGATCGGCAGACCTTCCTGGCGGAAAATTTCTTCCATTTGCTTCAAGTAACGGCCCGACTGATAAATCCCGTTCATAAACTGATTGCGCTGGCCAAGCTGGAAGCGCAGACGGCCTTTGCGCGCGGCTTCGATGAATTTTTTCGGCTCATCGACCTTCGCGAACATCTCCCAATAGCGCAGATCCTCGCCGGCCAAGCCGGTGGAATCCTTGAGCTCGCTGATCCGCTTAAGTCTGGCGACGACTTCTTTTTTCTTTTCGTCGACCCGCTTTTTACGCAGCTTCTCTCTTTGCCGGTCGGTCAGATCGGCCTTTGCAGTGATGTCGCCGAAATCCAAACTGTCATACATCAAGTGAACATACTTGCTGTCGTGAAGAACGCCCTGATCGGAAGTGTATTTGGTGTAAATGTCGCGCCAAAATTGCACGCGCTCTTCCATGCCCTTCGGGACGGCGAAAGCGTCAGGCGTCCAGCCGAGCGCATTTTCTTGTTTGCTGTAATCGGGAGCCGACCATTTGGGATTGAGCGGCGTAAAGGCCGGCGTTGCGGAAGGTTGCGGCATCACCTCTTCGCTCACCGTTACGCCTTCGGGAATATCGAGATCATCGGGCGCAAGCTCAACCGCCGCCGTGTAACCGACGCCGATGGCCAGTCCGACCAAAACCAACCACTTCATATTTGATTTAAACATTCTTCTATTGCACCAGCTCAGTTGCCAACTGGTCAAACAGTCGGCGCACCAACTCGCCCTGTTCGGCCTTTCCGTTGAAAATAAAGGCGAAAGCGCGAACAGATCCGTCCTTCCGTCCAGCAAAGCCGGCAAGCCCGACCACACCGGTGAGTAGGCCGGTCTTCGCCCGTACCCAGCCCTGCGCAGAAGGGCTTTTCATACGATTCTTCAAGGTCCCGTCGATTCCGGCCAGAGGCAGTGCAGAAAGGAACTCCGCGCTGGTCGGAAAATGTTCATAAGATTTCACCAACACTTGTGCGATATCCACCGGCCGCATCTTGTTACGGCGACTGAGGCCCGAGGGATTAATGAGCGTGAAGTTTTCCCGCGAGATGCCGAAGCTTTCAAGATTGGCGCGGATAACCTTCATCCCGCCTTCAAGTGTCGCCGGCACATCGCCCGTTTGCGCCGCTAAATTTTTTGTCAGCATTTCAGCGACGAAGTTGTTGGAAAATTTCATCATGTCCGCGATCAAAAAGGTCATGGGCTTAGACTCCGACTTCGCCAAAAGCTTTGTGCCCTCAAGCTTCTTGCCCATTTTTAATTTGCCGCTCACCGTAATCCCGCGCTGTCCCAGGAAGAAAATCAAGTTCTCGCCCGACCACGTAGCCGGATCGTCGATATTTTTGTAGGCCACCGCTTCGTTCTGGCCGATGCCGATCGTTCCGGACACGCGGATCTTCGAACCCGCCCGCGCAATGTCTAAAGCGGTGCCGGCTTTATTGACGGTCTTCGCCCTGTTGTCGATTCGAAGGCCGTTGCCAATTGGATCCAAGTGAACCGCCGGCGCCTCCCCCACTTGTGTGGGCCTCACGAAAATATTGATCGAGTTCCAATTGAACGACATCGCGCCCACCGGCGCGTCGTAAGCGCGATCGACCCGCGCAGGATCGCGACTGGGATCGGTGCGTATCGCATCGAAGTCGGTGTCATCGACCACGACGTTGCCTTCAATTTTTTTTATTCCCGTGCGCACCAGTTCGTTCACCAGAAACCACATGCTCTCGGACACAAAACCGGGATCGCCTCCGCCCTTAAGAATCAAATCACCTTTAAGAACGCCGTTTTTGACCGCACCCGCCGACCACAAGGTCGTCTGGAATTTAAAACCCGGTCCGAGTTTTTGCAGCACCGCCGCCGCGGTCACGATCTTCGTCGTCGAGGCGGGAATAAATTGATCCTTCTCGTTAAGGCCGAATTCCACCGGATGCGGTGTCTTTCCCAGATCGATAACGGCTAGACCCAAGTGATCCTTGGATACGGAATAGGCCTTAAGCACCTTTTGCAGGCGCTCCGGCAAAGTTTGCGCGAACGCCGAATTGAATGAACATAAAACGAGCAGTTGAATAAGGATTGTGGACACGGTCCCTCCGATTGTTATCCTAGGATCGTGAAACGAAGACTGTCACTCATTTTTGCGCTCTCGCTTTTCAGCACGGGTTGTTTCAACCGGGCCCGCACATCGCCCGACACTTTGATCGTGGGCATCGCCTCCGTGCCCTCCAATATGGATCCGCGTTTCGCCACCGACGCCTACGGCATGCGCATTACCTCTCTGATCTTCAGCTCACTCGTGCGTGTAGGGCCGGATTTCAAACCTGCACTGGATGCCGCTGAAAGCTGGACCTATCTTGACCATGTTTTCACTTTTATTCTGCGTGACGATCTGACCTTCCATAACGGGCGCAAAGTGAGTGTCGAGGATGTCGAGTTTTCATTTCAGCAGTTCCAAGCGGCGAATAGCCCTTTCACCACGAACTTGGAACTGATCCGCAAAGTCAGCGTCAAAGAAAAAGGCGGGCACATCGTCGTCGTGATCGAAGTCAAAAATTACTCCGACAAATTCTTGATCGGCGATTTGCCGGCCGTAAAGATCTTGCCGAAGAAGGAGCTGCTCGCGGCAGGGCCGGACTTTCATAAAATCTTAATCGGCACCGGCGGATTTCAATTCGTCAAACAAGACGTCAATGAAATCCACCTCAAGTCGGTCACCGCCAAAGTCGAGAATCTTGTCTTTAAAGTGATCCGCGACGACTTTACCCGCTACCAAAAGTTGCAAAAAGGCGAAATAGATCTTGTGCAGGCCGATTTACCGCTGGAAAAAATCGCGGCCTTTGAAAAGCAACCCAAGGACTTCCGGGTTTTTAAATTCGCCGGCCTGACGATCACTTATATTCTAGTGAATTTTCGCGATCCTCTGTTAAAGGATTTCAGCGTGCGCAAGGCCTTGGATCAATGCCTCGACCGGCAACTGATCATCACGCACAAGCTGAAAGGCATGGCCATCGAGGCAACATCGATCCTTACGCCGCCCAATCCTTACTCCAATGAAACGTTGAAGAATCTGCCGTTGGACTGTGAAGCTTCGATTGCCGCGATCAAAAACAAGGGCCTTTTAGGCAAATCGTTGATTTTAAAAACCTCGAATACGCCGCAGACCGTGGAAAACGGAAAAGTCTTAAGTTATCAGATGAGCCGCTCCGGCCTTAAAGTTCAGCTGCAAAGCTACGAGTGGGCCACGTTTTACGACGACGTCAAAAAAGGCAATTTCCAACTCGCGACCATGCGTTGGGTGGGCACCAGCGATCCGGACATTTACCGCACGGCCTTTCACAGCAAAGAAGTTCCTCCCGGCCGCAACCGCGGCGCATACATAAACCCGCACCTAGACCGCCTTCTTGAACAAAGTGCCGCCGCCGAAGATCCCGTAAAGCGCAGAGTCATCGTCCGCGAAGTCCAGAAGATCGTTTTCGAAGATTTAGCGATCATTCCGTTATGGTACGATCAACAAGTCACCGTCGCGCGCAAAAATATTTTGGATTACGTGCCGGTGCAGTCGGGGGATTTTTGGCCGCTCTTAAAGGTGAGAAAGATCGCGCAATAATCAAACCGCGCTTGATGTGCGTCGACGACGAGCCCAGCATTTTGCAAGCCCTCGACCGTTTATTTAAAGACACTTTCGAAGTCATGGTGTCGACCTCCCCGATCGAAGCTTTGGCCGAGCTAAAAAATCACTTGGACTGCGCGGTGGTGTTAAGCGATTTCCGCATGCCCGAAATGAACGGCGTCGAGTTCTTGCGCGAAGTACGCGCCTTTATGCCCTACTCATCGCGCGCGATTCTTTCCGGACAAATCGACCTCGCGCAGATCAGCGATGCCATCAACCATCGCGACATCCATAAATTTTTTCTTAAGCCGTGGGAGAACGACTATCTGCGCTTGCAAATGATGGAAGCTTTGCAAACGCACCGCACTTTGCGCGAGAAGGCACACTTCGAGCGGCTTGCTATTACCGATCCCGTAACCCAACTCACCAATCACCGCTTTTTTCAGGACCAGCTGCGGGTTGAGCTGCAAAGGGCCGACGTCGACGAGACTCCGCTTTCGTTAATTATTTTTGACGTCGATAACTTCAAAGGCTTCAATGACCGCTTCGGACACCCCGAAGGCGACCGTCTGTTGCTGAGGATCGCGAGCGCCCTCGAAGATTTCGCCATCGGCAAAGGTTTTGTTTCACGTTACGGCGGCGAAGAGTTCACTTTGATTTTGCCGGGCTTTAGCTCCGCGGGTGCGCTTGCCCTGGGCGAAGCGATCCGTGAGCAATTCGCGCGCACCGCCTTGGCCGGACCCTCGTCGAGTCCGGCTTACGTCACAGTCAGCGCCGGGCTTTCCACTTTTCCCGACAATGCTCTCACCGCTTCAGAGTTGATCGAGAGCGCCGACCGCGCGCTCTATCAAGCCAAAAGACAAGGCCGCAATCAAGTCGCCCTAGCCGCCGCGAGAAACGCCCGTTAAACTTAAAGCAATATGAAAAAGCGCGATTGGCTCCTGGTGATCAGTTTAGTTCCCGCGACGTGGCTCGCGGATCAAGTCAGCAAAGCATGGGCGATGCGCTCACTTTCCGATTTAAATTTTTGGGGGCCGTTCGGCTTGGTTTTGCATCACAATCCCGGCGCGATCCTGGGAACGTTTTCCGATCTTCCGCCTGTGTTACGTATTGTTTCGCTCTCGACCGGCGGCGCTTTCTTGATTTGCATTTACGCCGCCATTCAATATTTACTGCCTTCAAAATCCCTGCCGTTACGCACCGGTATGTCGCTGCTCCTGGGCGGCATCTTGGGCAATGTCACCGATCGCATCATGTTCGGCGCGGTCACCGACTTTTTGGTCTTCGGCAGCCGGCAGTTGTCGACGCCGGCCTTCAACATCGCCGATGCGATCCAGTGGATCGGCTATCTGATGGTCGTTTACGGTTTAATCCGGGACGGGAATTTATTTTGGCCCGACGCCAATTCACGCAAGACCATGTGGGTGAATCCGCGCTTCCAACTGAAGTTTTGCATGACGATGGTGGCGATCGGCGCGTGTTTCTCGGTGGTGACCGGAGTTTTCGCCTATACCTTTTTAAAAATTACGATCGACGATTTGGTCGTCGGCCCCGCGCGCATGATGGAAAATCGTTTCCTGATTCCATTTTTGCAGACCTATTTCGTGATTGCTTGCGGCTTTATGGCCAGCTTGTTCGCCTTGGGACGCGTGCTCTCGCACCGAATGGCGGGACCGCTGTACGGTTTCGAAACTTATCTGCGCGATTTGATGCGCGGTAAAGATCGCAAATTTAAAATGCGCCAAGGGGACGAATTTAAACATTTGGAAGAGCTTGCCGCCCACTTACGCCCGCTGATCGTCGAAGCCGTTGAGCGCACTAAACGCGATGCGGAGAAGTTGGGGAAGACGGCTTTGTAGTTGGCTTCTTCGAGGGCTGATTCGTTTGGGCGCGGGGATTTTCCATCCTTGAGAGGCGCTCCTCCCGCGCTTCGTGCGCGGGAGGGTTGAAATGGAGAGCCGGTTTTTTTCTTCTGATTTAACAAAAACTTTTTTAGGATTTCTTCTCTGCCGCCCCGGATGGGCGGCGAGACAGGCATCTCTCACGGACGGACAATCTGCGCGGCAGAAGATCCGCTCGTGCGTGATGATTCATAGCGCAACCACAGCGGTCAAGCGATGCGTTAATTGATA